>JAVHVN010000133.1:0-22415 GCA_032160545.1 Pseudonocardiales bacterium
CCCTGCCGCCTCTGCGACGGTGGCCGTCATCGGCCGGCTCCGTCCTGTTCGGTGAGGGCGAGGAACGCGGCCTCGAGTGGCGATACGACCGGGGCGAACTCGCGGACCGCGATGCCCGCGGTCACCAGCCGGGCGACCAGCTCGTCGAGGGCCGGAGTCCGCGCGCGCACGACCAGAACCCCGGCGTCGAGGCGCATCCCGGCCCCGGGCTCCTCGACGAGGCGGACCCCCGGCCCAGCGGAGATCAGCTCGCGGGCCGCGTCCGCGTCCGAGGTGACCAGGCGGTAGTCCAGGTCGTGGTCCTCCGCGGAGAGCTTGCCCAATGGGCCGGTGAACACGACCCGGCCGGTCACCAGAATGGTGACCTCCGAACACAGCGCCTCGAGGTCGTCCATCCGGTGGCTGGAGAGGATCACGCTGGTCCCGTCAGCGGCGAGGCGCCGCAGCACGCTGTGCACGTGCTTCTTGCCGGCCGGATCGAGACCATTGGACGGCTCGTCCAGGATCAGCAGTCGCGGCCGGGTCAGCAGCGCGGTCGCCAGCCCGAGACGTTGCCGCATACCGAGGGAGAAACCGCGGACCCGGTCGTCGGCGACATCCGTCAGACCAACCTCGGCAAGTACTTCGTCGACGTCCGCCGTCCCGGCGCCCCGGCCCCGCAAGGCCGCCAGCGCGGCCAGGTTCTTCCGTGCGGTCAACGACGGGTACAGGCCGGGGCCGTCGACGAAACCGCTGACGCCGTCGGGGCCGGTCAGCGCCCGCCCGGCGGGCGTCCCCAAAATCTCGAGCCGGCCCTCGTCGGCGACGGCCAGGCCCAGCAGGAGGCCGAACAGGGTCGTCTTTCCCGCGCCATTCGGGCCGGCCAATCCGTGGATCTGGCCCGGCGATACGTCGAGATCGATCCCATCCAGAGCGATGACGTCGTCGAAACGCTTGACAATTCCGCGAGCCCGTATTGCCGGAGTTGTAGACATCATTCTCTTTCGTCGATATGCCCCATGTGCCCCCCCATCGGAAAACCTATGGAGGCCATCTGAAGTCCACAGGGCAGCAAGTGGAACGATGAGGAAACTCCGGTCAATCAGCAGAAGACCGGGCTAAACGCGGCAAAACGGCACGGCGGGAGCCAACGTTCGTGCGGCATGAAGACGAGGAGCCGGGCTGCGATCGCGAAGACCGCAGCGCGCGGCTGCGCCGGTCCTCATCGGGGCGCAGGCCGCGGCCATCGGAGACCCGTCCTCGGCGAGCCCGTCACCAACGCGCGCGCTCATCCAGCGGTACTCGGTGGCGCTGCGGTCGAACTGGCGAAGCCACCCGACGAGCGCCTGCCAGGAGCTACTGCCCCGACTTGGCCGCTCGCTTCGCCTCTTGCTTGTAGCTGCGCACTGCCAGGAGCGATGCTCGGTCGTGCACGTCAGCCACACTTCTGGTCGAGCCGTCCTCGCCGTACGGTCCAGCCGCCTCTCGCCACCCTCGCGGGCGCACCCCGAACTGCTTGCCGAGCAGCGCGGTGAAGATCTTTGCCTTCTGTGCGCCGAAACCGGGCAGTGCGCCGAGTCTGCCGACGAGGTCGGCTCCCGAGGACGCGTCGCGCCACACCGACGCCGCGTCACCGTCGTAGCGCTCGACCAGGATGCGTGCCAGTTCCTGTACCCGTTTGGCCATTGCACCGGGAAACCGGTGCAGCGCCGGAGGCTGCCGGAAGATCTCCTCGAGCAGTGCGGGGTCGCACTCGGCGATGGCCCGCACGTCGAGCGCTCCGCCCATCCGCTCGCGCAACACCTCGGGCGAGGTGAACGCCTTCTCCATCGGGATCTGCTGGTCGAGGAGCATGCCGATGAGTAGCGCGAGCGGCTCACGCTCGAGCAACTCGTTCGCCGCCGGTGTCGTCGCGAGGTACATGCCAGCGATCCCACCACAGCCGCGCTCGTCGTGGCAGAACTGGTCGAGCCCGGCTCACGCGCGGCCGCTGATTACCCTGGCGGGATGTCTGACGCTTCGCCGACGCCGTCCCTCTTCGAGTGGGCTGGCGGCAGTCCTGCCCTCGCTCGCCTGATCAACGCTTTCTACGATCGGGTCGAGTCCGACGAGCAGCTCAGCGGACTGTTCCCGGGTGGAGTCAGCCGCGAGCACCGCGAGCACGTCACCTTGTGGTGGGTCGAGGTGTTCGGCGGCCCGTCCCAGTACACCGAGAGCCTCGGGGGGTACGAGGCGATGTTGCGCCACCATGTGGGCCTGGCGATAACCGGCGAGCAGCGGCTGCGCTTCGTCGAACTCATGAGCCGCGCCGCCGACGACGCCGACCTGCCCGACGATCCCGAATTTCGAGCTGCGTTGCTCAGTTATCTCGAGTGGGGCACACGTCTCGCAATGCACAACTCCCGACCCGGCGCACAGGTTGTCCAGCAAGCGCCGGTCCCTCGGTGGGGCTGGGGCGTGGCACCGCCGTACCTGTCCTGACCGGAGTGCTCCCCGCGTGGGACCTGTTGCTGTCCCCTGCCGGCGCGGCAGACTGCGGGGGTGGTGGCGCAGGGGGTGGTCGTCGGCGCAGCCGTGGTGGACCTCGGACGGGTGCTCGCCGCTCGGCGCAGCGCCCCGGCCCAGGCCGCGGGCCAGTGGGAGTTCCCCGGCGGCAAGGTGGAGGCCGGCGAGTCCGACCCCGACGCGCTTGTCCGCGAATGCCGCGAAGAGCTCGGCATCGAGATCGGAGTGCGCGAACTGCTGGGCGCGCGCCCGCTCGACTCGGGCTACCAACTGCGCGTCTACCGCGCCGAGTTGCTATACGGCGAACCCATGGCGTTGCAGGACCACGACGACCTGCGCTGGCTGTACCCCGCTGAACTCATCGACAACGGCGCGATGGTCTGGCTCGCCGGGGACGTCCCGTTCCTGCCGCTCGTCCGCGCCGCGATCGAACGCCTCTGAGCAGCCTGATCACTGCTCGCGCATCGGCACGCGCACGCCGCGCTCGGCAGCGACCGCGGCGGCGTCGTCGTAGCCTGCGTCGACGTGCCTGATCACGCCCGTACCCGGATCGTTCGTCAGCACGCGCGCCAGCTTCTCGGCCGCAAGCGCCGTGCCGTCCGCCACGCTGACCTGTCCCGCATGGATCGAACGCCCGATGCCGACCCCGCCGCCGTGGTGGATCGACACCCACGTCGCGCCACTTGCGACGTTCAGCATCGCGTTGAGCAGTGGCCAGTCGGCGATCGCGTCGGAGCCGTCGAGCATCGCCTCGGTCTCGCGATACGGCGATGCGACCGATCCGCAGTCGAGGTGGTCGCGGCCGATGACGATGGGCGCGCTGATCTCGCCGGACGCGACGAGGTCGTTGAACGCCGAGCCCGCACGATCTCGCTCGCCGTAGCCCAGCCAGCAGATGCGCGCCGGCAGCCCCTGGAAGTGCACCCGCTGCTGCGCGAGCCGGATCCATCGCGCGAGCGATTCGTTCTCGGGGAACAGGTCGAGCACGGCACGATCGGTGCGCGCGATGTCGGCCGGGTCCCCGGACAGCGCGGCCCACCGGAACGGCCCTTTGCCCTCGCAGAACAGCGGCCGGATGTAGGCCGGGACGAACCCGGGAAAGGCGAACGCCTTCGAGTACCCGGCCAGCTGCGCCTCGCCGCGGATCGAGTTGCCATAGTCGAAGACCTCGGCACCCTTGTTCATGAAGCCGACCATCGCCTCGACGTGGCGCGCCATGGACGCCCGCGCCCGGCCGGTGAACTCGTCCGGCTTGGCGGCCGCATACTCGCGCCAGTCGTCGAACTCCACGCCGATGGGCAGGTACGACAACGGGTCGTGCGCGGACGTCTGGTCGGTGACGATGTCGATCGGTGCCTCGTTGGCGAGAAATTGCGGGACAAGGGCGGCCGCATTGCCCAACAGCCCTATGGACAAAGGCTTTCGCGCATCGCGCGCCTCGACTGCCAGTCGCAACGCGTCCTGCATCGAGCTTGCTTCGACGTCGAGATACCGGTGCTCGATGCGCCGCTTGATGCGCGACGGGTCACAGTCGATGCAGATCGCGACTCCGCCGTTCATCGTGACGGCGAGCGGCTGCGCACCACCCATACCCCCGAGACCGGCCGTCAGCGTGATCGTGCCCGCGAGGGTCCCGCCGAATCTCTTCGCGGCCACCGCGGCGAACGTCTCGTACGTCCCTTGCAGGATGCCCTGCGTGCCGATGTAGATCCACGAGCCCGCCGTCATCTGCCCGTACATGGTCAGGCCGAGGTGCTCGAGGCGGCGGAACTCCTCCCAGTTCGCCCAGTCCGGCACGAGGTTGGAGTTCGCGATCAGGACGCGCGGCGCCCACTCGTGGGTGCGCATCACCCCGACCGGACGCCCGCTCTGCACGAGCAGGGTCTCGTCGCCCTGCAGCGACGTCAGGGTGCGCACGATCGCGTCGAAGCTCGGCCAGTCGCGCGCCGCCTTGCCGGTCCCGCCGTAGACGACGAGCTGGTCGGGGTGCTCGGCGACCTCAGGATCGAGGTTGTTCTGCAGCATCCGCAGCGGCGCCTCGGTCTGCCAGTTCTGCGCCGTCAGGGTCGTCCCACGCGGTGCGCGGACAGGTCGCGGGCCACTCATCGACATGCCTCCTACTGCAGCGGTTCGGGCAGTGCCGCGCCGGCCGCGGCGACGGCGGCGCCGGTGCGGACGAACGCCACGGCAGCCTCGATCTCGGGTGCCAGGTAGCGATCGGGGCCTGGTCCCGGGACGTGCGAACGCAGCGCCGCGACCACCGCGCCGGTAGCGGGGCCTGGCCGCAGCGGAGCCCGCAGGTCAAGGGCGCGTGCCGCCGTCAGCAGCTCGATGGCGAGCACCCGCGTCAGCGCGTCGACCGAGCGCCGCAGCTTGCGCGCTGCCGACCAGCCCATCGAGACGTGGTCCTCCTGCATCGCGCTGGACGGGATCGAATCGACGCTCGCGGGCACCGCGAGCCGCTTCAACTCCGAGACGAGCGCGGCCTGCGTGTACTGCGCGATCATGTGTCCGGAGTCGACCCCCGGGTCGTCCGCGAGAAACGGCGGCAACCCGCGCGAACGGTTCTGGTCGAGCATCCGGTCGGTGCGCCGCTCGCTGATCGAGGCGACGTCCGCCGCCGGGATCGCGAGGAAGTCCAGGACGTACGCGATCGGCGCACCGTGGAAGTTGCCGTTCGACTCGACCCGCCCGTCGACGACCACGGGGTTGTCGATCGCGGCCGCGAGTTCGTGGCCCGCAACGGCGCGGGCGTGCGCGAGCGTGTCGCGCGCGGCTCCGGCCACCTGCGGCGCGCAGCGCATCGAGTACGCGTCCTGCACGTACACGCAGTCCGGCCCCGCGTGCGAGGCCACGATCGGCGAGCCTTCGAGCAGCGCGCGCAGGTTCGCCGCGGCCACCGCCTGGCCGGGCTGCGGTCGCAAGGCCTGCAGCTCCGCGGCGAAGACCCGGGACGTCCCGAGCATGGCCTCGACGCTCATCGCCGCGGTCACGTCGGCGGTGCGCAGCAACAAATCGAGATCGGTACAGGCGAGCAGCAACTGGCCGAGCATCCCGTCCGTGCCGTTGATGAGGGCCAAGCCCTCCTTCTCCGCGAGCTGCACCGGCTCGAGGCCGTGCGCGCGCAACGCGTCGGCGGCCGGCACCTCCCGATCGTCGGCGAGCCGCACCGTCCCCTCGCCGAGCAGCGCCAGCGCGACGTGGGCAAGCGGCGCGAGGTCGCCCGAGCAGCCGAGCGACCCGAACTCGTACACCACCGGCGTGATGCCGTTGTTCAGCAGGGCGACGAGCGCGTCCGCCGTTGCCGGCCGGATGCCGGTGTGGCCGGTCGCGAGCGTCGACAGCCTGAGCAGCATGAGGGCACGGACCACCTCACGCTCGACCTCCGGGCCGGAGCCGGCCGCATGCGAGCGGATCAGCGAACGCTGCAGCAGCGCCCGTTGCGACACCGGTATGTGCTTCGTCGCGAGGGCGCCGAAGCCGGTCGAGATGCCGTAGTGCGGTTCGGCCTCGTCGGCGAGCCGGTCGACGACCGCGCGAGCCGCGGCGATCGCCTCGCGCGCGCCGGCCGACAACTCGACCGGTGCCCCGTGCCGAGCCACCGCGACGACGTCCTCCTCGGTCAGGGGACCGGTCCCCACCGGCACGCACGTCATGCCGTCACTGTGCTCGCCGCGTCCATGCGAGCGCCAGGCGGCACTCCGGCACGTCTCGCATGCGAGACATCGGGTCGCACGCACTACGGTCGAACGCATGCGCGCCGTGGTGGTCGACGAGCCAGGTGGACCCGAGGTCATGCAGGTTCGTGAGGTCCCCGACCCCGAGCCGAAGCCGAACGAGGTGCTCGTGCGGGTCGCTGCCACCGCGGTCAACCGAGCCGACCTGCTGCAGCGCCAGGGCAACTACCCGCCACCGGCCGGCGCCGCTCCGTACCTCGGCCTGGAGGTCTCCGGGACGATCGCCGAGCTCGGTGCCGATGTCGCCGGATGGGCGGTCGGCGACCAGGTCTGCGCCCTGCTCACCGGCGGCGGCTATGCCGAATTGGCGACCGTGCCCGTCGGGCAGTTGATGCGGGTCCCCGCGAACCTGTCGGTCGTCGACGCGGCCGCGCTGCCCGAGGCGACCTGCACCGTGTGGTCCATGGTGTTCGGCGCTGGACGCCTGCAGCCGGGCGAGATGCTGCTCGTGCACGGCGGCACGAGCGGCATCGGGACGACCGCGATCCAGGTCGCCGTCGCGCGCGGCGCGCGTGTGATCGCGACCGCGGGCACCCCACGCAAGGTCGGCATCTGCCGTGAGCTCGGCGCCGAGGTCGCGATCAACTACCGCGACGAGATCTTCGACGACCGGGTGCTGGCCGTGACGGGCGGAGCCGGCGTCGACGTCGTGCTCGACAACATGGGCGCGGCGTACCTGCCGCGCAACATCCGCTCGCTCGGCATCGGTGGCCGGCTCATCGGGCTCGGCATGCAGGGCGGCCGGAAGGGCGAGCTGGACCTCGGCGCCGTCCTTTCGAAGCGGCTGACGATCCATGCGGCCGGCCTGCGCGCCCGTCCCGCCGAGCAGAAGGCAATCATCGTCGCCGAGACAGAACACGCGGTGTGGCCGCTGATCGAGTCCGGTGAGTTCCGGCCGATCATCGATCGCATCCTGAACCTCGATGACGTCATCGAGGCCCACCGGCTGGTCGAGTCCAGCGAGCACATCGGCAAGGTGCTGCTGCGGGTGCAGTGACTGCTCGGCGCCGAGCCCGGCGTCACCCGAGGAGGTCGGCCAGCGCCGTGAGCAGCTGGTCGACCTCCTTCGCTGCTGTGTAGGGCATCAGGCCGACGAACACCGCGCCGCCGAGCTCGTCGGCCCCGAACGCCTGCAGCACCTGGCTCGACCCGCTGCGACCGGTCCACACCGACACACCGCGGCGTCGCAGCTGCTCGCCGACCTGCGCCGGAGTGGATCCGCCGACGGTGAACGCCGCCATCGGCAGCCGGCGCGGACCGGCGCCGAGCACGGTCACCTGCTCGAGCGCGCGCAGCCCGTCCTCGAGCCTGGCGAACAGCCGGCGCTCGTAGTCGCCCGCCTGGCTGAGCGACGTGATCAGCCGGTCCCGGCGCGTTCCGGTCTCGGGCTGGGCCAGATCGGCCAGATGGTCGACGGCCGCGGTGAGTCCGTCCATGACCTCGACCGGAAGCGCGCCCACCTCGAACCGCTCGGGCACCGGCCGGTCGGGTTCGCCGTCCAGTTCGTGCAGCAGGCCGGGGCGCGTGACGGCCGCCGCGACGTTGGGGCCGCCGAAGGACGGGGCCGACAGCAGCAGGACATCCGCGCCGAGTTCGTCGAGATCGATGGCGAGGTGGGGGATCGCCGACCCGGCGTCGACCACCACCAGCGCCCCGTACCGGTGCGCGATGTCGGCGATCGCCCGGACGTCCGGCACCGCGCCCGTCGCCGGGTTTCCCAGCGGGATCGTGACCACCCGGGTCCGCTTGCCGATCAACCGCTCGTACTGCCAGGTCGGCAACGCGCCGGTGTCGAGGTCGACCTCGGCCCACTGCACCACGCCGCCCGCGTCACGCGCAGCCCGCAACCAGGGCGCGATGACGTCGTCGGCATCGAGCCGGCTCAGCACCACCTCGTCACCCAGTTGCCAATCGCGAGAGAACAGCCAGGCGAAGCGCAGCACCAGAGCGGCGGCGTTCGGGCCGAGCACCACCGACTCAGGTTTGGCCCCCACCAGGTCGCCCAGCGCCCGGCGGGCGTCCAGGACCGACTCGGCGGCGCGCCGTGAGCGCGGCGAGTTCGATCCCGGCTGGGTGGGGGACGACCGCAGCGTCGCGATTATGGCCCGGATCACCGACTCGGGCAGTAACGGGCTGAACGATCCGTCCAGGTGCGCGGTGCCCGACCCGAGGGTCGGATACAGTCCGCGCACCCGCGCGAGGTCGAAGCTGAGCACGGGCATTGGCGTCTACTTCCTGAGGCAGCTATTGCCCCGGGGGTAGTGGTGCGAGGGTCATCCGCTCTGGGGAAGACTGAACGGGTGACCGATTCCTCTCGTTACTCCGAACCGCCGTCCGACCCGCGGGACGAGTCCGCAAGCGCGGAACTCGCTCCGACGCCCGATCCCGGCACGAACGACGGCAATGACGGTGACGAGATTACGGGCATGGTCGAACAGCCGGCCAAGGTGATGCGGATCGGCACGATGATCAAGCAGTTGCTCGAGGAGGTGCGGGCCGCGCCGCTCGACGAGGCCGGCCGCCAGCGGCTGCGCGAGATCCACGAATCGTCGATCCACGAGCTCGAGGCGGGGCTGTCTCAGGAGCTGCGCGACGAACTCGAGCGGCTGACCCTGCCCTTCGGCGACGGCGTGCCCTCCGAGGCGGAACTGCGCATCGCCCAGGCCCAGCTGGTCGGCTGGCTCGAAGGCTTGTTCCACGGCATCCAGACCGCTCTCTTCGCGCAGCAGATGGCCGCGCGAGCCCAGCTCGAGCAGATGCGCGGCCGCGCCCTGCCCGGCGCTCCCGGCGACCAGATGATCGTCGGCCCCAATGGGCAGCTGGTCATGCCGCGCGGCGCCCGGTTCGGCGAGCCCGAGGCCCAGGGCGGGCAGGGCACCGGGCAGTACCTGTAGTGCCCAACTTCGTCCGGGACGTCCTCGCACGGCGGCCGGCCGACACGCTCGCCGCCGTCGCCGAGGACGCCGATGGGGTCCGTCGCGACTGGACGTTCGGTGAGCTGCTCGCCTCCTCCGCCGCGGTGGCGGGCGCCCTGCGGGAGCGCGGCGTGGACCGCGGCACCGTGGTGCTGACCCTCGTCGGCAACCGCATCGAGTACGTCCTCACCGTGCTCGCCTGCCTGCGCATCGGCGCCGTCGCGCTGCCGTGCAGCGAGCAGTTGCGTCCCAAGGACCTCGAGCTGCGGCTGCGCCGGGCGTCCGTCCGCGCCGTGGTCTGTGACAAGCGCAACCGGGCGGTGCTCGACGCCGCGATGCCGGACTGCCCGGTGCTGACCGTCCCCGACGACGCGCTGCTCGGCGCCGGCCTCGAGCCCGGGTACGCCGAACTTGGCCCGCTCGACCCCGCCTTCGTCCTGTTCACGTCGGGGACGAGCGGCGAACCGAAGCTGGTCGCGCACGGTCAGCGCTACGTGTGGGGCCAGGACCTGCAGGCGGCGAACTGGATGGCCGCCCGTCCGGGTGAGCTGGTCTGGTCGACGGCGGCGCCCGGCTGGTCGAAGTCGGCGCGCAACAGCTTCCTCGCGCCGTGGCTGTGCGGCTCGGCCGCCCTCGTGCAGGACCGGCGCTTCGACCCGGCCGAGCGGCTGCGCACGATCCGCCGGCACGAGGTGGGCGTGCTGTGCATGGCGCCGACCGAGTACCGCCTGATCGCCGCGGCCGGCCCGGTGCGCGACGTCGCGTCCCTGCGCCGGCTCGTCACCGCGGGCGAGGCCCTGGGCACCGCGGTCGTCGAGGCCTGGCAGCGGGACACCGGCCTGGTCATCGCGGACGGCTACGGCCAGACCGAGACCGGGCACCTCGCCGGCGTCCGTCCGGGTGAGGTCGCACCGCCTGGATCGATGGGACGCCCGCTGCCCGGCGTGTGCGTCGAGATCGTCGACGGTGAGCTGTGCGTCGACCACACCACGGTGCCGACGTTCTTCCTCGGCTATGACGGCCGGCCCGGGCCCTCCGCCGGCCAGCTGTGGCATACCGGCGACCTCGTGCGGCAGGACGCCGAGGGCTGGCTCTACTTCGAGTCCCGCGCCGACGACGTCATCCTCAGCTCGGGGTATCGGATCGGCCCGGCGGAGGTCGAGGCGACGCTGCAGCGGCATCCGGCGGTGCGCGAGGTCGCCGTCATCGGGTTGCCCGACGACACCCGGGGCGAGGTCGTCACGGCGCTGGTCGTCCTGCGGGACGGGCACGCCGCCTCGGCCGCCCTGGTCGCCGAACTGCAGGAGCATGCGAAGCGCGAGACGGCGCCGTACAAGTACCCGCGCGAGGTCCGCTTCGTCGACACGCTGCCCAAGACGCACAGCGGCAAGATCTCGCGCTCGGCCCTCAGAGCCGGAATCAGGACAGCAGGGACTCGATGAGCTCGGCGACGGCGTCGTCGTCGTTGCTGCCGACCACGGCGTCGGCCGCGGCCTGGACGGCAGGGTGCGCATTGGCCACGGCGTACGAGCGGCCCGCCCACTGCAGCATCGGAATGTCGTTCGGCATGTCTCCCACGGCGACGATCTCGTCCGGGGTGATGCCGTGTCCCGCGGCGATCTGCGCCAGGCCGCTCGCCTTGGTGACCCCTGGGGCCGCGATCTCGAGCAGCCCGATGCGCGACGAGTGGGTGACCGTCGCGCGACCGGCGAGCAGCCGCTCGACCGTCGTCAGGAACTCGTCGACGTCGGCGCCGCGGTCCTTCGCGAGCAGCTTCACCGCCGGCCGCGCCAGCACCGCGTCGAGCGTCGCGACCAGCGGGGGCGGCAGCGGCCTGCCCCGGCTGTCCGCCTTCGGGTTGATGGCCCAGTCGTGGACGTACCCGGGCTCGGCCCCGAAGCCGTCGCCGTACTCGGCGGCGAAGACGGTCGCCGGGAAGGCCGCGCGCAGCTCGGCGGCGATGGTGGCGAGCGCGTCTGGCTGCAGCGGGTGCGACGAGAGGATCGTCTCGCTCTCGAGGTCGTACAGCACCGCCCCGTTCGCCGCGACGGCGACGCCCATGTGCCCGGTGCTCTCGGCGACCTCGTGCAGCCACCGCGGCGGCCGTCCGGTGACGAACGCGACGAGCAGGCCGGCGCCCGTCGCCGCCCGCAGCGCCGCCCGGGTGCGCGCCGAGACGGTGTTGTCGCTGTGCAGCAGCGTCCCGTCGAGGTCGCTCGCCACCATCCGGATCGTCACGCCGGGGTGAGCACCTCCCGGCCACCGAGCCACGGCCGCAGGGCGACCGGCACGTACACCGACCCGTCCGGCTGCTGATGGTGGTCGAGCAGGCAGGCGATCGTCCGAGCGACGGCGCACAGCGTGCCATTCAGCGTCGCGACCGGTTCGTTGCCGGACTCGCCGCGGGTGCGGATGTTCAGCCGTCGTGCCTGGAACGTCGTGCAGTTCGAGGTGGACGTCAGCTCGCGGTAGGTGCCCTGTGAGGGGAACCACGCCTCGATGTCGAACTTGCGCGCGGCGGACGACCCGAGGTCACCGGCCGCGACGTCGATGACGCGGTACGCGAACTCGAGCTTGTCCATGAACTCCCGCTCCCACGCGAGCAGGCGCCGGTGTTCGTCGGCCGCGTCGCCGGTGCGGACGTAGGAGAACATCTCGACCTTGTCGAACCAGTGCACCCGGATGATCCCGCGGGTGTCCTTGCCGTACGAACCGGCCTCGCGACGGAAGCACGACGAGAAGCCGGCATACCGCAGCGGCAGGTCGCCCGGGTCGAGGATCTCGTCGGAGTGGTAGCCGGCCAGGGCCACCTCGGACGTCCCCACGAGGTACAGGTCGTCGTCGGCGAGGCGGTACACCTCCGATGCGTGCGCGCCGAGGAAACCGGTGCCCTCCATGATCTCGGGCTTGACCAGCGCGGGCGCGACGATGGGGACGAACCCGGCCGCGGTGGCCTGCTGCATCGCCAGGTTGACGAGCGCGAACTCGAGCTGCGCACCGACGCCGGTGAGGAAGTAGAACCGGGCACCGCTGACCTTCGCGCCGCGCTCGGTGTCGATGGCGCGCAGGGCGGCGCCGATCTCGGTGTGGTCGCGAGGGTTCTCGATCACAGGCGGCGTGCCGACGACGTCGAGCGTGACGAAGTCGTCTTCGTCGCCGGGCGGCACACCGTCCTCGACGATGTTGGGCATCGCGAGCTGGCCGGCGCGCAGCGCCTCGTCGGTTTCGGCGAGTTCGGCCTCGGCGGCCTTGACCTCGTCCGCCAAATGCTTCGCTCGGGCGAGCAGCGCGGCCCGCTCGTCGGGGCCGGCCTGCGCGATCGAGCGTCCGAGGGTTTTCTGCTCGGCCCGCAGCGCATCGGTGCGGGCTACGGCCGCCCGCCGCGCGTCGTCGGCCGCGAGCAGCCGGTCGACGGCCGATTCGTCGGCGCCGCGGATGCGCTGAGACGCGCGCAGGCGGTCCGGGTCGTCCCGGGCCAGCTTGAGGTCTATCACCCCGTCAGGCTACTGACGAGTGATCGGCCTTCTGCTCGTCGGGCGAGTGGTAGTGATGGCACGCGACCTCGACCGCGGACCCCACGACCGGCAGCAGTCGCGGCACCACCCGCTCGACGAACTCGATGCGGACGGCGCCGTTGTCGGCCGTCATGTCCCGGACCCCGCTCCACAGCGGCTCCTCCGGATGGTCGGCGCGCTCGCTCTCGAGCAGCTCGAGCAGTTCCGCGGCAGTGCCGGCGGCGGGCCGGACCACGGCGACCCCGGCCTCCCGCTCGACGGCCGCGAATCGGTCCGGGTCGCCGACGAGGCGCTCCTCGGCGAGGTACTGCGCGGGCTCGACGGTTGTCCAGCGCTGCTCGAGGATCATCCGCAGGTCGCGCGTTTCCCAGCCGCACGGCGCGAACGACTCCGGGCAGCGCGGGTGGAACGGGCACCCGGCCGGCGGGTCGGCTGCGTCCGGCACCTCGCCGCGGGGCAGGTCGCGCGGCACACCCCGCGACGGATCGGGGTCGGGGATCGCTCGCAGCAGCGCCCTCGTGTAGGGGTGCCGCGGATTCTCGAAGATGTCGGCCGTCGGGCCGGTCTCGACGATGCGGCCGAGGTACATGATCGCGATCCGGTCGCAGAAGAACCGTGCGCTCGCCAGGTCGTGGGTGATGTAGACGAACGTCAGCCCGAGGTCGCGGCGCAGCTCGTCGAGCAGGCCGAGGATCTTTGCGCGGACGCTCATGTCGAGCATCGAGATCGGCTCGTCCGCCACGAGCAGTTCAGGGCCGAGGGCGATGGCCCGCGCGATCACCGCACGCTGCTTCTGCCCGCCGGACAGCTCGCCGGGGAACTTGTCGACGAAGCGGGACGCCGGCGCGAGGCCGACGCGCTCGAGCGCGGCCGCGACCGCCTTGGGGCGCTCGGAACCAGGATGCAGCCCGTGGATGCGCAGCGCGTCGGAGATCGAGCGCCCCACCGTCATGGACGGGTTGAGCGAGGCGTGCGGGTCCTGGAACACCATCTGCAGCTCGCGGCGCAGCGGCCGCAGCTTCGACTCGGGCAGGCCGACGAGTTCCTGGCCGCGGTAGCGGATCGAGCCGCCGGTCGGCCGGACCAGGCCGAGCAGCGCCCGTCCCAACGTCGACTTGCCCGACCCGGACTCGCCGACCAGGCCGAGCACCTCACCCTTGGCGAGCTCGATGTCCACCCCGTCGACGGCATGCACCGACCCGGACGAACTGCCGAGCAGGCGCGCGACGGCGTTCGTGCGCAGCGCGAAGTCGACGTGCAGGTCGGTGACGGAGACGAGCGGGTCAGGCTTCGTCGGCAACGGAGACCTCCTGGCGTTGCAGCGGCCGCCGGGCGGCGTCGTCCAGACGGTCGGCACCGAGCAACCAGCACTCGGCGACCTGGGACCCGGACTCGAACAGCGGCGGGAAGACCTCGGCGCAGACGTGCATCGCGTGGGCGCACCGGGGATGGAAGCGGCACGCGGTCGGCGGGCGGACAAGGTCGGGCGGTGCCCCGGGGATCGAGGTGAGCTCGCGGGTCGTGAGCGAGATCGTCGAGCTCAGCAGCGCCGCCGTGTACGGATGCCGGGGATCGGCGAACACCTCGCGCACCGGGCCCTGCTCGACGATGCGCCCGGCATACATCACGGCGACCCGGTCGCACGCCTCGGCGACGATCCCGAGATTGTGCGTGATCAGCAGGATCGCCGGTGCGTACCGCTGCCGGATGTCGGCGAGGATCTTGAGGATCTGCGCCTCGACGAGGACGTCCAGGGCTGTGGTCGGCTCGTCTGCGATGATGAATTTCGGCCGCAGCGCCAGCGCGAGCGCGATCATGATTCGCTGCCGCATGCCGCCGGAGAACTCGTGCGGATAGTTGCCGTAGCGGGTCGGCGGGATGCCGAGCGAGCGCAACGCGTCGAGGGCGCGGGTGCGGGCCTCGTCCTTCGACAGCGACGGCTCGTGCACCTTGAGCACCTCGGTGAAGTGCTTGCTGATGCGCATCAGCGGGTCGAGGCGGGTCATCGGCTCCTGAAAGATCAGGCCCATCCCGGCGCCCCGTTCCCGCTCGCGCTCCTTGCGCGGCAGCGACAGCAGGTCGCGCCCGTCGAAGATGATCTCGCCGTCGACCGCCGCACCGCGCGGCAGCAGCCCCATCAGGCCGCGGCCGAGGGTCGACTTGCCGCATCCCGACTCGCCGACCAGGCCGAGCACCTCGCCGGGCCGCAGCGTGAAGCTCACGCCGTCGACGGCCTGCACCGGTGCGCCGGGGCCGGCGTACCAGACCCGCAGGTCGCGGACGTCGACGACCGGCGCGGTCACGCGGCCTCTCCCGCGGTCTCGGACGGGCGCCTCGCGGGCAGCGTCACCGGCGTGACCTTCGCGGTGCGCAGCAGCGGGTTCAGCACGTCGTTGAGGCTCTCGCCGACCAGCGTGACGCCGACGACCAGCAGGGCGATGGCGACGCCGGGATACACACCCGTCCACCAGATGCCGTTACTCGTGTCGGAGATCGCCTTCGCGAGGTCGTGGCCCCACTCGGCGCCTGCTGAGGGCTCGATGCCGTAGCCGAGGAAACCGAGGCCGGCGAGGGTGAGTATCGCGTCGCCCGCGTTGAGCGTGGCGATCACCGGCACGGTCTGCACGACGTTGCTGAAGATGTAGCGGGTCATGATCGCGACCGGCTTCGCGCCGAGCGTGCGTGCCGCCTCGACGTACGGCTCCTCGCGCGCGGCCACCGTCGCATTGCGTACGACCCGGAAGTACTGCGGCACGTATACGACTGTGATCGAGATGGCCGCCGAGAGAATGCCGCCGGCCGCGCTGCTCGACCCGCCGGCGATCGCGATCGAGACGATGATCGCGAGCAGCAGTGAGGGGAACGCGAACAGCGCGTCGGTGACGAGCACGAGCACGCGGTCGAGCCAGCCGCCCAGGTAGCCGGACAGGAGCCCGAGCGGTACACCGACCACCACCGAGAAGAGCACCGCGAGGACGATGACCTCCATCGCCGTCTGCGCGCCGAACACGACTCGCGAGTACACGTCCTCGCCGCCCGAGGTCGTCCCCATCCAGTGCTGGGCCGACGGGGCGACGAGCCGGCCGAAGACCTTGCCGCCCTTGGTGCGATCGTCGTTGAACCCGTACGGCGCGATCGCGCTCGCGAAGACGGCGACGACGGTGAAGAACAGCACGATCAATGCGCCCGCGACGAGCATCCCGCGCTGAAAGCCGGACGTCGCGCGGATCGCGTCGACCCCGGGGATCCGGCTGTGCCGGCGACCCGCCGGTAGTGCGGCTGCCGCCTCGGCACCCTCGAGCTCAGGGAGGTTGATGCTCACGACTAGTACCTCACTCGCGGGTCGACGACCGCGGCGACGACGTCTATCAGGAAGCTGATGAGCGAGACGATCACGGCGGTCGCGGTGACGATGCCCTGCACGGCGACGTAGTCCTGGCGGCCGAGGTAATAGGCGAGCTTGTAGCCGATGCCCTGCCATTCGAAGGTCGTCTCGGTGAGCACCGCGCCGGCGAGCAGCGAGGCCACCTGCAGTCCCATGACCGTGACGACGGGAATCAATGCGTTGCGGAAGGCGTGTTTGCGCACGACCCGCCGCTCGGGGACCCCACGGGCCCGGGCCGCCTCGACGTAGTCCGAACGCAGCGTCTGCAGCAGGTTCACCCGCACCAGCCGCAGGAACACCCCCGCCACCAGCAGGCCGAGGGTCACCGCCGGCAGCACCGTGTGCCGAAGCACGTCCCAGACGTCGCTGAGGTTCCCGTACTGGATCGCGTTGATGATGTAGATGTGCGTGTTCGGCGCGACGTTGTTGATGTCGAGGTCGACGTTCGGGCTGGCCCGGCCCGACGAGTAGAACCAGCCGAGCTTCGTCGCGAACAGCAGCTTGAGCAGCAGGCCGAGGAAGAACACCGGCACGGCGTACGCCAGCACGGCGAACAGCCGCAGGCCCACATCGGGCAGCTTGTCGCGGTGGCGGGCGGCGACGCGGCCGAGTGGCACGCCGACGGTCAGCGCCACCAGCAGTGCCCAGAACGTGAGTTCGAGCGTCGCCGCGCCGTTGACGATCAGGATGTGGCTGATCGGCGTGGAGTCGGTGAGCGAGCGGCCGAAGTCGCCGCGCACGACACCGCCGAGGTAGCTGAGGTACTGGGTGAGCAGCGGCTTGTCGAGACCGGCCGAGTGCCGGCGTACCGCGATCTCGGCGGGCGACAGCCGGCCACCGAAGGCCGATTGGATCGGGTCGCCGACGACGCGAAGAACGAAGAAGACCAGCGTGACCAGGATCCACACCATCGGGATCACCAGCAGCAGCCGGGTGACCAGATAGGTGCGCAACGAGCTGGACGAACTGGTGGCGGTGGCCACTGGCCGGGCCTCCTCTCACGTCAGAAGCGGCACGCTACGCCACGGGGATCGCCGGTGGCGGGGTGTCGCGACGCGCAGCGCCGGGCGGCTCGCGTGGATCGGCGCGCCGCCCGGCGTCGGCCGGTCAGGTGGGGGTCAGCTCTTGCTGACCATCCACATCCGGAACTGGTACGTCGCGTCCAGCGTCTCCTGCATGCCGCTGACCTTCGTCCCGGTCACTGCCACCTGCTTGCCCGAGAGCAGCGGGATGTACGGCAGTTCACCGGTCGCCAGCTTCTGCTGGATCTGCGACAGCGCATCGGTACGCGCCGACCCGGTCTTGGTCTCCTCCGTCGTGAGCAGCGGCAGGACCCCGTCCTTGTCGCAGGGACGGTTCGCGGCGCCCGGGTCGCAGTAGTGGGCGTGCACGAAGTTGTTCTCCGCCATGAAGTTCAGCAGGTAGTTGTCCGCGTCCACGAAGTCCGGGAACCAGCCGAGCTGGTACACCGAGTACGTGTCCTTGACCCGCTCCTTGTTGTAGGTCGTCCACGCGGTGCCCTTGAGGTTCACCTTGAACAAGCCGGTGGTCTCGAGCTGGCGCTTGATCTGGTTCCACTCGTCGGCCGACGTCGGACCGTAGTGGTCGGTCGTGTAGTCGATGTTGAGGTTGACCGGAGTGGTGACCCCGGCAGCCTGCAGGGCGGACTGTGCCTTGGCCTTGTCCGGCGCAGTGCCGAACTTGTCCTTGAACGGCTCGGTGGCGCCGTTGATGCCCTGCGGGACCATCGAGTACGCGGGCTCGTAGGTGCCCTTGTAGATGTTCGTCGACAGGTCACTGCGGTCGACCGAGTACGCGATCGCCTGGCGGATCGCAAGCTTCTGCGCGTCGGTGTTGCCGGGCATGGTCTTGAGGTTGAACACCACGTAGCGCAGGGCACCACCAGCCCCGGTGAGGACCTTGACCTTGCTGTCCTTGCTCAGGTTGTCGATGTCGGTCGGGGCCAGGCTGCGCCATGCGATGTCGATGACGCCACTCTGGATGTCCAGCTTCTCGTTGGTCGCCTCGGTGTAGTACTTCAGCGTGATGTTGGGCGTCTTCGGCTTGTTCGGCCCGGTGTAGTTGGGGTTGGCCTTCAGCTGCACCAGTGAGTTCTTCTGGTACGTGCCGAGCATGTACGGCCCCGACCCGATGGCTTTCTCGTCGGACAGCAGCTTGTCGGCGGGGAAGACCTTGGAGTCGACGATCGGCCCGGCGCTGGTACCCAGGACGAACGGCCAGGTCTGGTCGTCGGCATGCTTCAGGGTGAAGACGACGGTCTTCGGATCGCTCGCCTTGACGCTGGCCATGTTGCTGATCAGCGAGGCGGGCCCGTTCGGGTCGTTGATCGTGTTGATGCGGTTGTAGGAGAAAGCGACGTCCGCAGCCGTCAGCGGGTCGCCGTTGGAGAACTTCTGCCCGTCCTTGATCGTGCAGGTGTACTGGGTCGGCGTGGAGAAGTCGCACTTCTCGGCCGCGTCCGGCTCGGGCGTCGTCTTGCCGGCCGGGACGTTCATCAGGAACTGGTACACGTTCGTCTCGAGCAGCAGCGACCCGAAGTCGTAGGACCCCGCCGGGTCGACGGCGACGGTCTGGTCGGTCGTGCCGATGGTGAGCGATGAGCTGGTCGCGCCCCCGGTGCTGCTCTGGGACGAACCGTTGCCGGAATTCTTGGCCGAGCCACATGCGGCGAGGCCGATCGTGGTCAGCACTGCCGCGCCGAGCGCGATCGCCTTGGTTCTACGTGATGTCACGCCGTGCTCCCTTCCTCACAGAGGGGCCCGAGCCTAGCCACAGGAATCTGCTCCCGTCCCCCGTTGCTGCCATACCGTCACCGACCTGTTGCACGCGGTGCGAACGTCGTACGAAATCGGGCACCGTCCGGCATCGACGACGACCGACTCCGCGAGCCGGGTCGGGCCTGCGGCCCGGGCCGTAGGCTCGACGCCGTGACCGACCGGCTGCCGATCAAGATGCTGCATGACCGGGTGCTCGTGCGTGAGCCTCGTGACGACGGTGAGCGGCGATCGTCCGGTGGCATCCTCATCCCGGCCACGGCGCAGGTGAGCAAGCGGCTGATGTGGGCCGAGGTGCTCGCGGTCGGCAACCACGTCCGCGCGGTCGTCCCCGGTGATCGGGTGCTGTTCTCGCCGGACGACCGTTTCGAGGTCGAGATCACCGGCGAGCCCTACCTACTGCTGCGCGAGCGGGATCTGCACGCCGTCGCCGCCGAACGCAACGACGCCAATACCGGGTTGTATCTCTGATCGCGCGTCAGCTCTGCCCGGACGTCCGCACCCGCTCGAGCCAGCCGCGCGCGTCGACGAAGTCGCCGTCGGCGCGCCCCGTGGGCACCGGTCCGAGCACGCCGTCGCGGCGTGGATACGAGCCGAGGTAGCGGACGTCGCCACACACCCGGTGCAGCGCGGCGACCGCGTCGCCGACCCGCTCGTCGGCGATGTGGCCCTCGCAGTCGATCGAGAAGCAGTACTGGCCGATGCGCCCCTTGGTGGGGCGCGACTCGATGCGGGTCAGGTTGACCGCCCGCGCGGCGAACTCGGTGAGGATCTCGAGCAGGGCGCCGGCGTGATCCTCGCGCAGGTACGCGACGAGCGACGTGCGGTCGTTGCCGGACGGCGGCGGTGGCGGCGCGGGCCGGGTGAGCAGGACGAAGCGGGTGACGGCTCCGGCCATGTCGGCGATGTCGTGCGCCAGGGTGTCGAGGCCGTACAGCTCACCTGCCACCGGCGCGCCGACGGCGGCGTCGTACTCCCCCGCGGCGACCGCCTGGACCGCGCCGGCCGTCGACCCGACGAGCGCGACACTCGCGTTCGGGACGTGCGCCATCAGCCAGCGGCGTACTTGCGCCTCGGCGTGCGGATGGGTCGCCACCGAGCGGATCCCGTCGACCGTGCTGCCGGCACGTCCCATCAGGTCGAACGCCACCCGCAGGTAGACCTCGTCGGAGATGACGAGCGGCGCGCCGTTGGCGAGCTCGTCGAGCGTGGCCGGCACGGCGCCCTCGACGGAGTTCTCGAGCGGGACGAGAGCGCCGTCCGCCTCACCGGCGCGGACCGCATCGATCGCAAGGGTCACGTTGGCCATCGGCACCGGCCGCGCGTCGTCGGCGCCGGGCAGCAGGCGCAGCGCCGCGTGGGCGAAGGTCCCTTCGGGTCCGAGGAACGCCAGAGTCGTCACGGCGCGAAGCCTACGGTCGCCCGCGGCGGCGGTCAGCCGGCTTTGCGCTGGAGGATCCCGGCGCGACGCTCGTTCATCGCCGACGCCACCGCCTGCTGCTCCTCGGGCGAGAGCTCGTGCTCGCCGCGGCCGCCGGCGACACCCTTCGCGTACACCCGGGTGTCGCTGCGGCCGGCGATGGCGCTGATCACGACGCCGTCGGAACCGCGGTCCAGCAACGCCAGCGAGAACGACATCCGCCCGGACATGTCGGAGAACGCGTCGTAGCGGACGAGTGCGATGTTGCGGAGTGCGCCGACCTCGTCGTCCGACGGTCGTACGGCTGCGACCGCCGCCGCGACGGCGGCCGAGTTCGCGGACTCTGCCTCGGCCCAGCGCTGCTCGACCCACGCGCGCAGGTCGGCGACCTGCTCCCCGAGCAGCGCGGTCTCGGTGGCCTGCCGTTCGGTCGCATCGGCGAGGGAGCGCACCGTGCCGTCCGCACTGGTTGTGCGCGCGAGGACGGCCGTGGAGCGGCGCACCTTGGCGAGGGTGCGCAGCGCGAAATACGCGCCTACGAGGGCGACGTATGCAAGGACCATCGCGAAGACGGCGACGTATGTGGACATCGTCACTGAGGCTAGAGCCGGTGGACGCCCGCGCGTGGGCGACACGGCAGGATGAGCGCGATGGACTTCCTGGTCTCCGCAGCGATCGCCTTCGGCGTGATCCTGCTCGTCGAGCTGCCGGACAAGACCCTTGTCGCCACGCTCGTCCTCTCGACGCGGTACCGCCCCCGCCCGGTGCTGCTCGGCGTGGCCATGGCCTTCGCGGTCCAGTGCGTCATCGCGACAGCCGCCGGCGGCGTGATCACGCTGCTGCCAAGGCGTGCGGTCGAGGCGGCGGTGGCGGTCCTCTTCGCGATCGGAGCCGTACTGCTGATCCGGGAGTCGTTGGGGGACGACGATGACGTAGCGCTGGCCGAGGCGCGTGAGGCCGCCCCGTTCGGGCGCATCGTGGCGACGTCGTTCGGCGTGCTGTTCGCGGCCGAATGGGGTGACGCCAGCCAGATCGCCACGGCGGGCCTGGTCGCCCGGCACCACGGTCTGTACCACGCGGTGGCCACCGGCGTCGGCGCGTGGCTCGCGTTGGTCGTCGTTGCGGTCCTGGCCGCCTCGATCGGCAAGGCCCTGGTGCGGCGGGTCCCGCTCCGCCTCGTTCACCGGGCCGCCGGGGCGCTGTTCGCCGCCTTCGCCGCGGTGGCGGCGGTCACCGCGGCGACGTCCTAGGCAGGCTGCGCAGCGGCGCGTCGCGCGCGCGACAATGACCGCTGTGACACCGCGACTGCGCCCCGTCCTGCAGACCCTGCCCGCGTACGTCCCCGGGCGCGCGGTGCCCGGCGCGATCAAGCTGGCCAGCAACGAGACGCCGTATCCCCCGCTGCCGTACGTCCTCGAGCGGATCGCCGAGGCCGCCACGTCGGTGAACCGCTATCCGGACAGCAATTCGACCGCGGTCGTCGCCGCGGTGGCGGCCCGCTACGGCGTGCCGGTCGCCAACGTCGCGGTCGGGTGCGGGTCGGTGTCGCTGTGCACGCAGCTCGTCCAGGCCGCCGCCGATGCCGACGACGAGGTGCTCTACGCCTGGCGCTCGTTCGAGGCCTATCCGATCATCACCGCCGTCAGCGGCGCGTCTGCGATCCAGGTGCCGCTGTCGGACCACGTGCACGACCTCGACGCGATGGCGGCGGGCATCACCGGCAAGACCCGCGTCGTGTTCGTATGCAATCCGAACAACCCCACCGGGACGGTCGTGCGCCGCGACGCACTGCTGCGGTTCCTGCGCTCGGTGCCCGAGGACGTCGTGGTCGCGCTCGACGAGGCGTACCTCGAGTTCGTTCGCGACCCCGACGTGCCCGACGGGCTGACCCTGCTGGCCGAGCACCCGAACGTGGTGGTGCTGCGGACGTTCTCCAAGGCCTACGGTCTCGCCGGGTTGCGGGTCGGATATGCGATCGCCTCCGATCCTGCCGTCGCCGCTGCGCTGCGCCAGACCCAGGTGCCGTTCGCGGTGACCACCGTGGCCCAGGCCGCGGCGATCGCGAGCCTCGAGCCGGAGGCCGAGCGACAGCTGCTCGCCCGGGTCGACGAGCTGGTGCTCGAGCGAGCCCGTGTTCAGCGCGAGCTACGCGCGATGGGCTATC
>JAVHVN010000087.1:0-5574 GCA_032160545.1 Pseudonocardiales bacterium
GCCACCACCCTCGCCATGGACGGGACGAACATCGTCGGGCTGCTCAACGAGCTGGAAGCCGACAAGCTCATCGAACGCCGGCGCTCACCCGAGGACCGGCGACGCCACCTGGTCGAGCTCACCGATGCCGGCGCCAAGCGACTCGCGAAGGCCGAATGCGCGCTGGCAGAGGTCGAGCAAGAGGTGCTCGGCGCACTCGATGCGAGTCAGCGCGAAACGCTCTACAACCTGCTCCAGCTGGCGGCCGCCGGCACCGGGGCGAGCTGCGCCCAAGCCCTGGTCGAATAGCCGGATCTCGTTCCGGGTTTAGGCGGTCACGCCTCGCCAAGCCGCGCGATGAGGTTCGCGAGGCTAACGAAACGGTTCGGCCGAGCCGACGCGGTCCAGTCAGGCGTGCCGGACGCTGCCCGAACCGACCAGGACCGCTACGCCGAGGACGATGATCGCTCACTTCGGAACGGCGTCGCGCCCTCGCGGTCACGGCTTCGGCCCGGACGGACGTCCCTACTACCGCTACGACCACGAGCGGGTCACGATCCTCGTGCTCGGCACGGTGGATGAGCACGGCGGCTGGCAGGGATCGCTTGATCGCGACCGGTTCGACTGGCTCGAGTCGCAGCTGAGCGCCGCTGATGTTGGCGGTCGCCACGTGATCCTGGCGAGCCACCATCCACTTGCCACCCTCGTCAACGACCGGCACCCGGACGGCGCGCAGCACCGAGTCCTCGCACCCGAACTGGCTGCGACCCTCGCGGCGCATCCGTGCGTCGTGCTCTGGCTCAACGGCCACACGCACCGCACGACCGCAGCCGCGCACGGCACCTGGTGGGAGATCACTACGCCGTCGCTGATCGACTGGCCGCAACAGCCCCGGATCGTCGAACTGCTGCACTCACCCGGCACCCTGACGGTCGCGACGACCATGATCGACCACGCCGGCCGACCGCAACGGTCTGCTCCATCTGCCCGACCCCTGGCGCTGATCATGTGCTGCCCTACTCTGTTGCCAGCTTCGGGAGGGAGACCAGGTGAACGACACGGTTGACGCGCTGCCTTTGGATCCGTCGACACGCGACGTGTCCTGCATGGACAGCGACGAGACCCCGCGAACGAGAAATCTTCGAATCCGGTGGTTGGTGCTCGTCGCCTCCTTGATCGCGATCGCGGCCTTGATCGCGATCGGCGGGATGGCCGCGGCCTCGGCCGGCGGCGGCTGTGGCGGCGGCTGAGTCCGTCCCGCGCGTCGTCGTCGGCGATCGCCGCCGGCGCGGCTGGTTGGTGGCCACCGTTGCCGCGACCGTGGCCCCGATCGCGTTCGCCGTTGTCAGCGCGCCGCCAGGCTCGGCGCCGGCGGGTGCCGCACTGACGTGGGTGCTTTTCGTCGGTTCATCCGTGCACGTCGCGTCGACCGCATGGTTCTACTGCGTGCCAGAGGTCCGGAAGCACATGGTGGCTCACCAGGTTCGCTATCTGCTTGTGCCCGCGTTCCTGGTCCTGGGGTGTGTGGTGACCGCGTCGGTCGTACCGGAGCGGCGCACGACCTGGCTGCTGCTGACGTTCTTCGGGTGGCAGTTCTTCCACTTCCAGAAGCAGAACCTGGGCTTGGCGGCGCTCGCGGCTCGCTCTCACGGTGCCGGCTCGCTGACCGTATGGGAGCGGCGTGCATTGACGGTTGCCGGCATCGGCGGAGTGGTCGCGCTCCTGGGGCATCCCGACTTGCTGCAGGTCGCGGGGGCGCACCGCACCAGCGCGCTGTTCGCTGCAGGCGGCGTGCTGTTCGCCTCCGGCGTCCTGGGCGGCGCATGGACCGCATCACGGCGGCGCAGTGGCCAGCGGCCGGCGCAGTTCCTCGCCGTGTACGCCGTGTCGCTGATCTTCTTCCTGCCGGTGTTCGTGTTCGCTTCGCCGTACGCCGCCGTTGCGGGCCTGACGATTGCGCACGGCCTGCAGTACTTGTTGATCATGGGTCTTGTCGCGGCCGGGCCCGCCAAGGTCGACTCCAGCGTCCTCGTGCTGGTCAACATCGCGCTGCTGCTCGGCCTCGGTTTGAACCGGATGTCGCACCTGCACGGCGCATCCGCCGCGGGGCGCGCGCTGTACGGGCTCTTTCTCGGGCTCTCGGTGTCTCATTTCGTCATCGACGCCGGGCTGTGGCGGCTCCGCGACGAGTTCCCGCGCGCGTTCCTCACCCGGCGGCTGCCTTACCTGCTCGCACCCGCGCAGCTCTGACGAGACGCTGGTGCACCCAGGTCACCCACCCCGAAAGGCGATCTTGTCCTCGCCGATCCGGTGCCAATAGGCTCCGCGAGGAGGTCGAGCCCGGGTGGGCCGGCCATGAAAGCGGAGGCCCATCATGGCGGCGATCCCCCCTGAGCTGATCAAGGTCTGGTCGAAGATGAAGGCCGACGCTCCGGCGGTCATCCGCAAGACCGGCATCGGCGTGATCCCTGAGGCGAGTCGCAAGGCGCTCGCGAAGGACACCGAGGCGCTGTTCAAGACTTTCGACCAGGGCCTCAAGCAGGCGATGCAGAAAGCGTCCCAGGCCAAGGACGAGGTCGCGGTGAAGAAGGCGCTGCTCGAGGTTCAGCGAATCATCACGGACTACCAGGCCAAGACCACCCAGTGGGGCAACCAGGACAACGCCCTGCGGGCTGCCATCGTGAAGATGGTGCAGGGCAACCTGAAGAAGCTCGACGGCATCGTGAAGGCCGGTCTGTAGCAACCCTGGTACGACCCACCGCATCTGCGCGAGCGCGACGAACAACCGAGGTTTCGCGAGGAAGAGCGCCGCGCCGGATTGAGCCACCACCTGCCCTGCGATCAAGCGGCGAGCGGTCAGAGGCGCTCCGCAATCAGCAGCGCATGACAATCTGTCATGACCTCAAACGTCAACGGGACAGCGCCTTCGGCCGCTGCTAGCTTTCGAATATCTCGACCAGCGAATTGCAAATTCGGTTCGCACCGATAACGAAAGCCGTTCTTGAGCGGTCACGATCCGCCGCTCGATTCCGCAGCATTACTTCAGCTGAGTTTGCTTCGATGTCCGGACGCTGCCCGACAGTCGCAGGCGCGTGTCTTTTAGGTCAGCCGGGCTACCGGCATGAGAGACGGAGTTGTCATGCGCATTTCGGCGTTAGCTGCCGGTATTTCGGCCGTGATCATCGCTGCGGCGGTCCTGCCGAACGGCCCGGTGGGGGCAGCGGTGCGCGGGACGAGCGCCGCTGCCCCGACCTGTGGAGGCGTCAAGCTCGTCAAGAACGACGGCTCGGCGTGGACCTGCACCTTCACCGACGAATTCAGCGGCACGACCCTGG
Source organism: Pseudonocardiales bacterium (assembly GCA_032160545.1). Lineage (GTDB taxonomy): Bacteria > Actinomycetota > Actinomycetes > Mycobacteriales > Jatrophihabitantaceae > DATGFB01. Next base: position 3,315 of record JAVHVN010000087.1, read on the forward strand.
ACGCGACGAAGTGGACGCCCCAGGTCACGGCCTCCAGCGGCTTCCACTCGGGGTCGGAGTGCTTCGTGAACTCGCCGAACAACCTCTCGGTGTCGGGCGGGACTCTGCAGCTGACGGTGCGCAAAGAGGCGTCGTCCTTCTACTGCAAGCAACCGCTGCCCAACCTCGGTTACGGGACCAGCTACACCAGCGGCGCTGTCACGTCGATCGCGAAGTTCACTCAGGCGTACGGGCGATTCGATATTCGCGCGAAATTCCCCGCCGCCACCGTCCAGGGTTTGCAATCGTCACTCTGGCTCTGGCCGCAGAACTCGGTGAAATACGGTCCGATCTGGCCGATGTCCGGCGAGATCGACATCGCCGAGGAATACAGCAAGTACCCCGACCGCGTCATTCCCACGGCCCATTACCTCGTCGATCCGCTCAGCATCAACGCCAAGAACAACACTAATACGTACACGAACTACCAGTGCTTGGTATCGAACGTTGCGGCCTTCCATGACTACGTCGTCGAGTGGACGCCGAACACCCTCAAGTTCGTCTACGACGGCAGCACCTGCCTCGTCGACAACTACCGCGCGCTGCTGCAGAGTGGAGCGAGACCGTTCGACCAGCCCTTCATGATGGCGATGACCCAGGCGCTCGGCATCGGCGACAACTCACCGAATGCCAACACGCCGCTGCCGGCGACGACGGAGATCGATTACGTGCGCGTCTGGAAGTAGCGCCAACTGGACGTGGCGGCCTCCTGTAAACCCCCGCGCAGGAGGCCGCCGCACTTCCCAAGGAACGTGTCGCTATTGCGGCCGTTGATATGCATTCGAGATCATCGATGCCCGTTTATGCCGCTATTGCCGCTATGCCCATTGTTTGATCAGGGAATGGCGCGCCACGGGTATGCGGTCAGGAGTCCCGCGGTGCGCCGGAGCCGTTAGCCCGCGCTACCGGGCCGCGCCTGAAGCTGCATAACCTTTGCCCTGTATCACCGGGGCGCCTGTGATCCGCCCGGTCGGGTCCGCCCGGCACAGGGACGACGGATCGCGGCAATTCAATCAGTTCGTATGCCCCCATCGCGCGAAATGTCCCGGCCCTGGCGCGTTGCCAATGCCAGGTGAACTCGCGCAATTCGGCAGTTGCTGCTGTAATTCGCGCTTGCGCATTTCTGGCGGGGGCGCCGAAATGGCATGTCGAAATTGTCGCAATCACACGGGGGAAAAACGATCATGGAATCATCCCGCCATGCAAGAATCAAATGGGCAGGCATCGTCGCGGTGGTCACCGGACTGGTGACGGTCGGGCTGGCCTTTCCGGCCGGTGCATCGGCGGGGGCCCAGGCGGTGACCTCGACCGCCTCGTGTGCTTCGAACTCCTGGATCGACACGGTGACCGCGACGAACACCCCCGATCCCACGACCGGTGTTGCGACGGTCTCCGGGACGGGGACTGCCCTCGACGGCCGGGAGCTCGCCGCCGGCGGTGGCCAGCAGACCGTCTCGCTCACCGAGCCACTGACCGTCGCCACCGTGACGGTCGCCGGCGAGCTGACCTGGCCCGGTGGCTTCCATGCGCCCTTCACCACCACGGCGAAGCAGCCGGCGAACTGCGGGACAGCTCAGGTCAACGCAGCGGCTGCTCCGGCGGTTTCCGTCCTCGTGGACACGCCCAACGTCACGCTCTGCCACGCGAGCAACTCCGACACGAACCCGTACGGCAAGATCACGGTTGACGCCGCGGGGGCCTTCAGCGCCCACCTCGGGGACACCGGCCCGGTGTGGGATCCGACGTTGAAGGACAACAAGATCCAGTGGGGCGACATCATCCCGCCGTTCGAGTACCAGGGCACGACCTACTCCCTGAACTGGGACGCGGCCGGGATGGCGATCTGGAACAACAACTGCAACATCCCGAGCGTGGTCACGACGACTGCCACCGCAACGGTGCCCGGCCCGACCGTCACGGTCACCGGGCCGACCACCACCGTCACGGTGACGGTGCCGGTCACCACGACCGCGACAGTGACCTCGCCCGGCCCCACGGTCACGGTGCCCGGCCCGACGACGACCGTGATCGTTCCCGGCCCGACGATCACGCTGACCGAGACCGCCACCGTCACGAACACGGCGACCACCACCCAGCCAGGCCCGACCTCGACGGTCACCGTGACCCAGCCCGGCACGACGGTCACCCAGACCCAGCCGGCGAACACCGTCACCGTGACCCAGCCCGGCACGACAGCCACCGTCACCCAGGTGCTCAACGG
>JAVHVN010000158.1:0-2698 GCA_032160545.1 Pseudonocardiales bacterium
ATCTGGTTGGTGACCCGGTCGAGGACGGCAACCGCGATGGTGGCGCCGTCTGCGGCGGCGGCGTCGGTGGCCTGCGCGATACGGGCCGCCAATCCGTCGAACGCGGCGGCGGGCGGCGACTCGGGGGCATGGATCGCTGGTTCCGGGCCGTCGGGTGAGCCGTAAACCTTCGCGCAGCTGGTCGTCGACACCGTCAGCACTGCCGCGGTGGCGATCAGCAGCATCGGCAGCCGCGCTCGCGTGGTCATCTCAGCGTCATGTGTACCATTTGCCCACGTCTCGGGCGAGTCAGATGCAGCGGCGATTCGCCGTGATTTCGCTGCGTGGGCCCGATCTGGCACAATTGACCAGTTGTCTCCAGCGGTTGTCGGCCGGCCGGCCCGCTCCCGCCTACCGCGAGACGCACCCAGATGCCCGAAACCATCGGCTAGGTTGCCTGCCCACCCGTTCGCAGCGGTGAGCAGCAGCACGCAGCCGCGACCGCAAGGAAGTGTCTTCCGACATGAACACGCTGGACTTCGTCGATAAAGCGTCGCTCCGCGACGACATCCCGGTCTTCGGCTCCGGCGACACGGTGAACGTGCACGTGAAGGTCATCGAAGGCACCAAGGAGCGCATCCAGGTCTTCAAGGGCGTCGTGCTCCGCCGTCAGGGCGGCGGCGTCCGCGAGACCTTCACCGTCCGCAAGGAGAGCTACGGCGTTGGCGTCGAGCGCACCTTCCCGGTGCACTCGCCCAACATCGACCACATCGACGTGGTCACCCGCGGCGACGTGCGCCGCGCGAAGCTGTACTACCTGCGCGAGCTGCGCGGCAAGAAGGCGAAGATCAAGGAAAAGCGCTGAGCCTGCGCTGTGATCGCGCACCAGCGACCAGCGAAACGGGGCTTGCGTGGCGTCACGCCGTGCGTCGCGCTGGCTAGTCTGAAGCCGTGACCGAAACCGCTGACGACGCCGACGCACATTCCGCCGACGCCGAGGCTCCCGACGAACCGGCTGCGCCACCACCGGCCAAGGAGTGGAGCGCCCGTCGCGTCCTCGTAACCGTATTCACCAGCGAGGCAGTGATCCTGCTCAGCATCGCGCTGGTGCTCTACTACGTCACGTTGACGTTCATCGCCCGGCCCTACCTGATCCCGTCCGAGTCGATGGAGCCCACGCTGCACGGCTGTAGCGGCTGCGTCGGCGACCGCATCATGGTGGACAAGGTCACTTACCGCTTCTCGAGCCCGGAGCCCGGTGACGTGGTCGTCTTCAAGGGCCCGCCGAACTGGAGCATCGGCTACAAGTCGATCCGCTCGGACAACACCGCAGTCCGCTGGATGCAGAACGCGCTCTCGTTCATCGGATTCGTGCCGCCTGACGAGAACGATCTTGTCAAGCGAGTCATCGCGGTCGGAGGGCAAACCGTGGAATGCCGCGCCGACACGGGTTTGACGGTCGACGGGAAGAAGCTCGACGAGCCGTACCTCGACCCGACGACGATGATGGCCGACCCGGCGATCTATCCGTGCCTCGGCAACGAGTTCGGGCCGGTCAAGGTCCCGAACGACCGGATTTGGGTGATGGGGGACAACCGCACGCATTCGGCCGATTCCCGCGCACACTGCAGCAATCTGCCCGCCGACGCGCAGAAGGGGTTGCTGTGCACCGGCGACCCGATGGCAGGCACGGTTCCTGTCGACAACGTCATCGGCAAGGCCCGGTTCATCGCCTGGCCGCCTGGCCGATGGGGTCGTGTCGTCGCGACCGACCCGCAGCACTGATTTTCAGACGGTAGGAGTTCTTCGTGCCGGCGACCTGGCCGCCTCGAACGGTGATCCGCAAGTCTGCGGGCCTGCGCACCATCGAAGCCGCGCTGTACCGCAACGGACTGGGTCCGGTGGCGGGCGTCGACGAGGTGGGTCGCGGTGCATGCGCAGGGCCGTTGGTGGTGGCCGCGTGTGTCTTGGGCCCGAACAAGTTGGAGAGCCTGGCTTCGCTCGATGACTCCAAGAAGCTCAACGAGCGGGAACGTGAGCGGCTGTTTCCGCTGATTCGACGCTATGCGTTGGCCTACCACGTGGTGTTCATTCCATCGACCGAGGTGGACCGGCGCGGAGTACACGTGGCGAACATCGAGGGGATGCGTCGAGCGGTCGCAGGGCTGCCCACGCGGCCCGGTTACGTGTTGTCCGACGGCTTCCGCGTGCCCGGACTCCCGATGCCGTCGCTGCCGGTGATCGGTGGCGACGCGGCCGCGGCGTGCATCGCCGCCGCGAGCGTGCTTGCGAAGGTGAGCCGGGACCGGCTCATGGTGGCTATGGAGCAGGACCATCCTGGCTACGGCTTCGCGCTGCACAAGGGGTACTGCACGCCGACACACACCGCCGCGCTGGCCGAACTCGGCCCCTGCAGCGAGCACCGGTATTCGTTTGTCAACGTGCGCCGAGCGGGTAACCGGACTTGCCAGGGCGAGCGCAGCGACGGGAAATACGAAGTGGTGATCCGCGACGCGGCCGACGATGGAGTGCCAGATTCGGAGCCAGCGCAGCGCCGTGAGTTCGCGTGAGGAAAGATGTGCCCTACCGACCAGAAGGACCACTGACTAGATGAGTGCCGAAGATCTCGAGAAGTACGAAACCGAGATGGAGCTCTCGCTGTACCGCGAATACAAGGACATCGTGGGGCAGTTCAGCTATGTCGTGGAGACCGAGCGGC
>JAVHVN010000205.1:0-55629 GCA_032160545.1 Pseudonocardiales bacterium
GGTGGCGCTCTTCGTTACGATGACCAGGCGACGACGAGGACGAGTAGCCGCGACGTGACGCCCGAAGCGACCCGGGGACGGTGCGAGCCCGGGGGCCGAGCCCGCGCGTGAAATCACCTCCGAGCACCGGAAGAACGGGCCGCGTAGGCACGCCCAAGTAGAACCGGACCCAAACGAGTGGGCCTGCTCCCGCGGGTCAACGAGGGTGGTACCGCGGCTTCGCGGCCGGACATCCGGCCCGCGGCGTCGTCCCTCGAGTGACATCGACTCGAAGGAGACGCACGACCGTGACCCCCGCGCCTGACCGCCCCGAGTACCCCGCGCACGGCTACCAGGCGCTGCCGCCGCACATCGACCTCGCTGCGCTCGACGCCGAGGTCATCGCCGGGTGGCGGGCGAATCGCGTCTTCGAGCGCAGCCTCGAGCAGACCGCGGGCGGACCGCACTGGACGTTCTACGAAGGGCCGCCCACGGCGAACGGCATGCCCGGCACGCACCACGTCGAGGCTCGTGTGTTCAAGGACGTCTTCCCCAGGTACAAGACGATGCGCGGTCATCACGTCCCGCGCATGGCCGGCTGGGACTGCCACGGCCTACCCGTCGAGCTCGCGGTCGAGAAGGAACTCGGCTTCACCGGCAAGCCCGACATCGAGAACTACGGCATCGCCGAGTTCAACGCGCGATGCCGCGAGAACGTCCAGCGCCACGTCGACGCGTTCGAGCAGATGAGCGAGCGCATGGGCTACTGGGCCGACTACGACAACGCCTACTGGACGATGGACGCGCACTACGTCGAGTCCGTGTGGTGGGCGCTGAAGCAGATCTTCGACAAGGGGCTGCTGGTCGAGGACTACCGCGTCACCCCGTACTGCCCGCGCTGCGGCACGGGGCTGTCCGACCACGAGGTCGCGCAGGGTTACGAGGATGTCGTCGACCCGTCCGTCTACGTCCGGTTCCCGCTGACGTCCGGGCCGTGGGCGGGTAACGACCTGCTGGTCTGGACGACCACACCGTGGACCCTCGTCTCGAACACCGCCGTCGCGGTCAACCCGGACGTCACCTACGTCCTCTCCCGAGACCCCTCATCCGGGCGCGGAACCGTCGTGGCCGAGCCGCTGCTGCACAAGGTGCTCGGCGACGACGCTGCCGTCGAGGCGTCGCTGCCGGGAACGGACCTCGAGCGCTGGACCTACCAGCGGCCGTTCGAGCTGGTGCCCGTCGACGGCGCCCACTTCGTGGTGCTGGCCGACTACGTCACCACCGAGGACGGCACCGGGCTGGTGCACCAGGCGCCCGCGTTCGGCGCGGACGACCTGGCGGTGAGCCGGGCGTACGACCTGCCCGTGGTGAACCCGATCAAGGCCGACGGCCACTTCCAATCGGACGTCCCCCTCGTGGGCGGCGCCTTCTTCAAGGACGCCGACGAGGCGCTCGTGGCCGACCTCGAAACCCGCGGCCTGCTGTTCCGGCACGTCCCGTACGAGCACTCCTACCCGCACTGCTGGCGCTGCCACACGCCGCTCATGTACTACGCGCTGCCGTCCTGGTACGTGCGCACCACGGCGATCAAGGGCCGGCTGCTCGAGGAGAACGAGAAGACCAACTGGTACCCCGCGACGATCAAGCAAGGCCGCTACGGCGACTGGCTGAAGAACAACATCGACTGGGCATTGTCGCGGGACCGCTACTGGGGCACGCCGCTGCCGGTCTGGCGCAACGACGCCGACCCCTCGCGGATGGTGTGCGTCGGCTCACTGAACGAGCTGCGCGAGCTTTCCGGCGTCGATCTGGGCGACCCACACCGTCCGTACGTCGACGACGTGACCTTCACGGTGCCCGGCGAGGACGGGACCTACCGCCGAGTCCCCCAGGTGATCGACGCCTGGTTCGACAGCGGGTCGATGCCGTTCGCGCAGTTCGGGGCGCCGCACCGAAATGCCGCGCTGGCGAAGGAGAACTACCCGGCTGACTACATCTGCGAGGCGATCGACCAGACCCGGGGCTGGTTCTACTCGTTGATGGCGGTCGGCACCCTCGTGTTCGACCAGAACTCGTACCGCACCGTCCTGTGCCTCGGCCACATCCTCGCCGAGGACGGCCGCAAGATGAGCAAGCACCTCGGAAACATCCTCGAACCGATCCCGCTCATGGACCGCCACGGCGCCGACGCGTTGCGCTGGTTCATGCTCTGCGCGGGCTCACCTTGGTCGGCACGGCGGGTCGGGCACAAGGCGCTCGAGGAGATCGCCTCCAAGGTGCTGCGGACGTACTGGTCGATCGCGTCGTTCCAGTCGCTCTACGCCCGCGCGAACGGCTGGGTCCCGAGCTCGGATACCGCCGGGTCGCCGACCCAGCTCGACCGCTGGGCGATCTCCGAGGTGCACCAGCTCGCCGCTGAGGTGAGTGACGCCCTGGACGATTTCGACACCGCCCGGGCCGGCAAGGCGCTCGCCGGGTTCATCGACGACCTGTCGAACTGGTACGTGCGCCGGTCCCGGCGGCGGTTCTGGGAGGGCGACCCAGCTGCTCTGCGGACCCTGCACGAGTGCCTCGACGTCCTGACCCGGCTGCTCGCGCCGTTCGTCCCGTTCGTCACCGAGCGGGTATGGAGCGCCCTGTTCGCCGGAGCGGGCACGACCGACTCCGTGCATCTCGCCCCGTGGCCCGGGCCGGACCCGACGCTCGTGGACGCCAGGCTCAGCGAGCAGATGGCCACCGTTCGCCGGCTGGTCGAGCTCGGCCGTGCGGCACGGGCCGAGTCCAAGGTGAAGACCCGGCAGCCGTTGAGCAAGGCCTTCGTCTCGGCTCCGGGCTGGGAGGCCGTTCCCCCGTCGCTGCAGGCCGAGGTGGCCGAGGAGCTCAACGTCGAGGCGGTCGTGCGCCTCGCCGACGCGCAGGACCTCGTCGACATCAGCGTCAAGCCCAGCTTCCGGGAGCTTGGCAAGCGGTTCGGGTCAAAGACCAAGCAGGTCGCCGACGCGATCCTCGCGGCGGACACGAGCGAGGTGACCCGCACCCTGCGGGACACCGGCACCGCGATGGTCCTGGTCGACCGCGAGCCGGTCGAGATCCACACCGACGACGTCATCGTCAGCGAGACGCCGCGGTCGGGGTGGGCGGTGGCGAGCTCAGGGTCCGACACCGTCGCGCTGGACCTCGAACTCACCCACGAACTGCGCCTGGCCGGCCTGGCCCGCGACATCGTCCGGCTGGTGCAGGACGCCCGCAAGAACGCCGGCCTGGAGGTCACCGACCGGATCGCGCTGCACTGGCTGGTCGGCGGTTCGCCGGAGCCGGGCGAGGCGATCCGGACGCATGCCAAGGAGATCGCGGCCGAGGTGCTGGCCCCCGAGTTCGCCGAGGGCACGCCGCACGAGGTGACCGGCTGGCACCTGACCGAGAACGAGGAACTCGGCCTGCACCTCTGGCTGCGGCGCGCCTGACATCCTCAGGCGGCGAGCTGGTCGCCGTGGCGATGGACGATCTTCCATTCGCCGTCCTCACGCCGGTAGACGTGCGTGACCCGCAGCGTGTAAGTGGTCGGTCGGCCGTCTATGGAGGTCGAGGTGTGCTCGTAGCCGACGGTGTACGCCAGATCGCCACTCGTACCGGCCGCAACGAGCTCGAACTCGTACGAGGTGCAATCGGAGAACTGCGACGCGATCTGTTCGAACACCCGGCTGACACCGTGCCACCCGGTGTCGGCCAGCCACGCGCCGAACAGTGTGATCGGCTCGGTACGCGACCACATCGCCATTCGCGGGGCGGCGTCACCGCCGTGCAGCGCACGCTCGGCGTCGAGTTGCCGCGGGATCGTCGCGGACAGGAAGTCATCGAGCTCGCTCACGGCTGCGACGCTAAGCGAGCCGGCGACGCCCGGAAAGGGTGTTAACCCCCCGATCGTGAGCTCGGCGCCCGACGTAGGTTCACGGCATGTACTCGATGCAGGTGAGCGGCCACGTGAACGCTCCACGCCCCGCGGTGTACCGAGCGCTGCTTGACCCCGATGCCGTCGCGGCGTGGCGGGTGCCCGACGGCATGCGCTGCGTGGTGCACGCATTCGACGCGCGCGAAGGCGGCGCCTTCCGGATCTCGCTGCGCTACGAGTCGCCCGACGCCATCGGGAAGTCGTCCGGCCACACCGATACCTACCGCGGTCGCTTCGTCGCCCTCGTTGAGAACGAACAGGTCGTCGAGGTCGTCGAGTTCGAGGCCGCTGACCCGGCGTTCGGCGGCTCGATGACGATGACCACCACGCTGACCGACGCGGACGGCGGCACGGACGTCGTCATCCGACACGACGGCATCCCCGACGCCGTCCCGGCGCGCGACAACGAGACGGGCACCCGCATGGCGCTGGCGAAGCTCGCCGAGTTCGTCGAGGAGCGGGCCCGCGCCTGACGCGCTCAGCCGGCCGCGGAGCGCTCGCCGGAGCGCACGGCATCGGGCTCGCAGAGCGAACACGGCATGAAGCCGTCCTCGTTCGCCTGGTCGATCGGGACGGGCTCGGCGTCCTGGCCCTGGATGATCGCGCATGTCGCGAGGTGGTACCGGGGCCGGCCGTCGATCACCCAGACGTCGTCCTCGCCGGCCCTCGCCACGTCCTCGCCGTGCCTCACCGCGACGTCGGTCGTGTGCGCCGCCGGCTCACCGAGCAGCGCGGCGGACTCGACGGGGCCGATCGGTTCGGCGCGCTCGTCGCCGGCCGCGGCGCCGCCGGACCCGGCAGCGCCGGCGTCACCCGGGACGCTCGCGTCACCCGGAGCGCCACCGGCGTGGGCCGCCGCCACGGGACGGGCCCGCAGGACCAGGTAGCCGGCGCCGGCGCTCGCGATCACCGACGCGATGAGCCAGGCAGCGTTCGGCAGGACGAGGCCGACGATCAGGCTGATCAGACCGATCACCAGCAACCCGGCGATCACCATCGTCGGCTCCCTTCGCACCCACGCCGGGACGCGCAGGCTCAGCCCTGCTGCGCCTCGGCGAACTCGCCCTTGTTGGTGTTCACCGCAGCGGGATCGGCCTTGCCGCTCGCGTCGAGGTCACGCAGCTGCGACTCGAGGTAGCTCTTGAGCCGGGTGCGGTACTCGCGCTCGAAGGTTCGCAGCTCCTCGACGCGCCGCTCGAGAGCGGCCTTACGCTGCTCGAACTGTGTGGTGATGGCGTTGGCCCGCTGCTCGGCGTCCTGCACGGTCTGCGTCGCCTTGGCGACGCTCTCCTCGTTGAGCTGCTTGGCCCGGGTCTCGGCCTCGCTGACGTGCTTCGTGGACTGGTCGCGTGCCTGGGTGAGCGTCGACTCGGCATTCGCGCGAGCCTCGGAGAGCAGCCGCTCGGCCTCGGCCTTGGACTGCGCGAGGTGCTGGTCGGCGGTCTGCTGCGCCAGTGCGAGCACCTGGACGGCCTTCGTGTGCTGGTCCGCCGTCTGCTCGGCCTGCTGCGGCGCACGCTGTGCGGACTGCGCCGCCGCCTGCTGGGCCTGCTGCGCCTGGGCCCGCGCCTGCTCGACCGCCTGGCGTGCCTGCTCGAGCTGGCGGCGGTTCTCGGCGAGCTGCTGCTCGGTCTGCGCGAGCTGCTGCTGCAGCTGCACGACCTGCTGGGCGGCGCCGTCCTTGCCCTGGTGCACCGCCCGCTCGAGCTCGCCGATGTGCGCCTTCAGCCGCTGGTTGTCCTCGCGCAGCGAGTTGAGTTCGGCGGAGTTGTCGGCCCCGGCCCCGGCCGCCGTCGCGCCGCCCCCGCCACCTCGTGCGCGCAGCTCGTTGTTCTCCTCGATGAGGCGGGACAGTTCGACCTCGACGATGTCGAGGAACGCGTCCACCTCCTCCTCGTCGTAGCCACGCTTGCCGATGGGGGGCTTCTTGAACGCGACGTTATGAACTTCAGCGGGAGTCAGGGGCATTGGTGTCACCTCATGTGCTGGTCGCGTGCCGGTTGCCCCGGCATGGTCGGTGCGTAGCGTGCTGGCAAAGTCTCAAGTGCAGGTCGATCTTAGGCTGCCCGCGTTCAGGTAAGCGACACCGCAACCCACCGCAGGATCACAAGCGCGATGAGCAGGATAATGATGCTCAGGTCGAGGCTCACATTACCCAGTCGCACCGGTGGCACCAATCGTCGCAATAGTCGCACCGGTGGGTCAGTGGCCACGTAGACGGTTTCGACCCCGATGGCCGCCAATCCGGTAGGGCGCCACTTGCGGGCGAACTGCCGGGTGGCCTCGATGACCACGCGGGCGAGGATGATCAGGACATACAGGTAGAGGACGTAGGAGACGAGGCCCCAGAAGAGACTCATCGACCTACTCCCATCCATACGTTCGAGTGCTGAGCGTGCTGTCTATCGGCCGTCGTGGTCCCCATGGGAGCACAACGGCCCAGCACCGTTCATGGTGCCAGGCCGCCGGGCGAACCTCTGCGAGCGGGGCGGCGTCAGCTCTGGTTGAAGAAGCCCGTCTCGGCGATCCGCGCCTTGTCGGCCGCGGTCACCGTGATGTTGTGCGGGCTGAGCAGGAACACCTTGGCGGTCACCCGCTCGATGCGCCCGTGCAGGCCGAAGGTGAGCCCGGCCGCGAAGTCGACGAGGCGTTTCGCGTCGGAGTCGTCCATCTCGGTGAGGTTCATGATGACGGGGGTGTGCTTGCGGAAGTGCTCGCCGATCGTGCGTGCCTCGTTGTAGGTGCGCGGGTGCAGCGTCGTGATCTGGTACGCCGGGAAGTCGTCGTTGCGGCCGTGTGTGGTCGCGGTGTCGAAGGGGTCCCGGTCAGCCCGGTCGTCGAAGTAGTCGCGGGAGCGCGAGACCTCGCGCGACTGCTCGGCGTGGTGGCGGGCGTGGTTCGTTTCGCGCGGGTACCGGGTCTCGGCGTACTCCTCGTGCCGGCCGCCGGACGAGCGCTCGAGGGCGGCACTGCCGTACCCGTCGGCGTCCCAGTCGTCGTCCTCGACGAGGCCGAGATAGACGCCCATCTTGCGCATCGCTCCGGGCATTGCGTTCCTCCAGAAGTCCCAGTCCAGCCTCGTGACTGCTGTGGCAGGTGTGGCAGTCGAGTAGTCCTGAGAGGACGCTAGCCCACATCGGGGCTTCTGCGTCCGAGCAACGCCGTTCCGACACGCACGTGTGTCGAGCCGTGCCGGACGGCCGCGGCGAGGTCTGCGCTCATGCCTGCGGAGATCGCGTCGGCTCCCGGGTGACGTTCGCGCAGTCCCGCGGCGATCTGGGCGAGCCCGCCGAAGGCCTGGTCCGGGTCGGTACCGAGTGGCGCGACTGCCATGACGCCGCGCAGGCGCAGTTCGGGCTCGGCGGCGACCACGTCGGCCAGGCCGGGCAGCGCATCGGCGCGCACCCCACCCCGCGCCGGGTCACCGTCGAGGCTCACCTGCACGAACACCTCCAGCGGCGGCCGTCCCGCCCGGCGCACGCCCTCGGCCAGCCCGCGCACCAGCTCGGGACGGTCGACCGAATGCACGGCCGTGGCGTAGGTCGCGACCGAGCGGCTCTTGCGGGATTGCAGTCGCCCGACGAAGTGCCAGCGGGGGCGGGCGATGTCGGGCGCCAGCAGCGCGTCGAGTTCGGCGATCTTCGCCACGGCCTCCTGGTCGCGGCTCTCGCCGATGTCGAGTGCGCCCAGCTCGAGCAGGGTCTGCACGTCGGTCGCAGGATAGGTCTTGGTCACAGCAATCAGCGTCACCGATCGGACGTCGCGCCCGGCCGCCGCGCACGCATCGGCGAGCTGCCCGCGGACCGCGGCGAGAGCTCCGACAAGTTCGGCCCGTCGCAGCTGTCTGTCCCCGTCCGGCGGCTCCATCGCCGCCCTAGGACTTGAGGAAGTCGGGGACGTCCAGCTCGTCGTCGAGATTCAGCGGGCTGCGGCCCGCACCGTTCGCCGCCGCAGCGGTCGGGGTGGTCGTCGTGGTCGGCGTGGAGTACGCGGAGGTCGCGACCGACGCAGGTTCGGCCGTCCGCTCGAATACCGGCGACGGGGCCGGCGGCGACGCGGCGACCGGAGGAGGCGACCCGGCCCGGGCCGGAGCGGCCGGCTCACGGCGGATGTCCACCTTCTTGTAGGGCAGCTGGCCGCTGTCGAATCCCGCGGCGATGACGGTCACCTTCACCTCGTCGCCGAGGGTGTCGTCGATGACCGCACCGAAGATGATGTTGGCGTCGGGGTGCGCGGCCTCGGCCACCAGCGAGGCCGCCTCGTTGATCTCGAACAGGCCGAGATCGGAGCCGCCGTAGATCGACAGCAGCACTCCGTGCGCGCCCTCCATGCTCGCCTCGAGCAACGGGCTGGCGATCGCGATCTCAGCCGCCTGCCGGGCGCGGTTGTCGCCGCGCGCCGAGCCGATGCCCATGAGCGCCGAACCCGCGCCGCTCATGACGCTCTTGACGTCGGCGAAGTCAAGGTTGATCAGGCCAGGCGTCGTGATCAGGTCGGTGATGCCCTGGACGCCGGAGAGCAGCACCTGGTCGGCCGACCGGAAGGCGTCCATCACGCTGACGTTGCGCTCGGAGATCTGCAGCAGCCGGTCGTTCGGGATGACGATGAGTGTGTCGCACTCGGAGCGCAGCGCGTCGATGCCGTCGTCGGCCTGCGTCGCGCGCTTCTTGCCCTCGAAGGAGAACGGCCGGGTGACGACGCCGATCGTGAGCGCACCGAGCTTGCGCGAGATGCTCGCTATCACGGGCGCACCGCCGGTACCGGTCCCACCGCCCTCGCCCGCCGTCACGAAGACCATGTCGGCGCCCTTGAGAACCTCCTCGATCTCGTCGCGGTGGTCCTCGGCGGCCTTGCGGCCGACCTCGGGCTGCGCACCGGCTCCGAGGCCGCGGGTCAGCTCGCGGCCGATGTCCAGCTTGACGTCGGCATCGCTCATCAACAGCGCCTGCGCGTCGGTGTTCACCGCGATGAACTCGACGCCCTTGAGGCCGTGCTCGATCATCCGGTTGACGGCGTTCACGCCGCCGCCGCCGACACCGACGACCTTGATGACCGCCAGGTAGTTGTGCGGTGCTGTCATGGTTGGCTCCTGCTTCTTTCGGTGCGGACTGTGCTTGCGTGTCGGCGAGCCGGCTTCCGAACTCTCACCCTCAAGTAGACGGTTAACGTTATGTCAACCTGGGGTGCTGACACCGAAGTTAGAGCGCGTGATCGCCGATTCCGGTCAGGCGCGCCGGGACACGCCGATGGAGTCAGTGCGCGTAGACCTGATCCGGGTCGGTCACGTCGAAGTGCGTGCCGGGCTGGGCAAGCAGGGCCGGCAGGATGCGTGCCTTGTCGGCGTTGCGCGCCGTGCTCCCCCACCGGACGACCCGCTGGTCGGTCAGTTGCAGGGTGATCGCGCTGGCGTCCAGGGCCTGGATCGAGGAGATGCGGCCGAGCAGCGCCGGGCCCAGCGCCGCCGCGACGCCGGCAACGGCGCGCGCGGCCGCCGTGGCCCGGGCGTCGGAAGGCACCGCGAACAGCGGAAGGCGCGCCGGGCGGGCGGCGACCGCGCGGAACTGCACCCCTTGGCGGTCGACCAGTTCGAACCGCGCGCCGCTGTCCAGGTATCCCACGGCGGTGCGCTCGACGACCGTGATGGTGACCGTCCCAGGAAGGGACGTGTGCACCCGGGCTGATTCGACGAGAGGCAACGCCTCGACCCGCGCGACGACGGCGGCGGAGTCGAGCCGCACCAGCGGGCGGCCGCCTGGCACGCGCGCGGCCGCCTCGACCTGTGCGGGCGTCAACGCGTGGAGGCCTGAGACGCGAACCGTTCGGACGCCCAGCACCGGGCTGAACGCGACGAGCCACACCACCAGCGCCAGCACGACGACGACCGCGGCCACCCAGAGCGCGAGCCGGCGCCCGGTGGGCCGGCGCCGTCGCGACGGCCCGGTGGCGTCGTCGGCGACCACGGCGGGCCGCGGCGTCGTGGTCGTCACAGCACACCCGCCTGTCCGAGGGTGCCCGCGCATGCCTCACGGATGTCGTCGCAGAGCAGGTAGACGTTGCCGATACCCATGGTCAGGACGAGGTCGCCCGACCGAGCCACCGCGGCGACGCGCGCCGGGGTGGCGGCATAGCTCGGTTCGTAGACGACCTGGTCGGACGGCAGTTCGATCAGGTCGGCGATCGTCGCGCCAGTGACGCCCGGGATCGGTTCCTCGCGGGCCGGGAAGATGTCCATGACGACCGCGGTGTCGGCGATGGCCAGCGCGTCGGCGAACTCGCGCGCGAACGTCTGCGTGCGGCTGTAGGTGCCGGGCTGGAACACCGCGATGAGCCGGCCGCCGCCAGCGGCAGTGCGGGCCGCGGTGAGCGATGCGGCGATCTCCGTCGGGTGGTGGGCGTAGTCGTCGTAGACCCGGACACCGCCGCCCTCGCCGTGGGACTCGAACCGGCGGTGCACGCCCCCGAAGCTCGCCCACGCGGCTGCCACGGCGTCGACGTCGAGACGCAGTTCGGCCGCCATCGCCAGCGCGGCCGCCGCGTTGAGTGCCATGTGCCTGCCGATCAGGGAGCCGACCCGCACCCGGCGCAGAGGGATGCCGGGACCGTCGACGGCGAACTCCACCCCGTCGGCGTGCGAGGCGATGTCCGTGACCCGCACGTCGGCCGTGTCGCTGGTCCCGTACGTGGCGACCCGTCGGCCGGCCGCGCGGGCGTAGTCACCGATCCGGCGTGCACCAGGGTCGTCGGCGCACACGAGCAGCAGCCCGTCCGCCGCGACGCGGTCGACGAAGAGCTCGAACGCCCGGAAGATTCCCTCGAGGTCACCGTGGTTCTCGAGGTGGTCGGCCTCGACGTTGGTGATGATCGCCGCGGACGGGCGGCTGAGCAGGAACGACCCGTCGCTCTCGTCGGCCTCGACGATCGCGAGCTCACCGGTGCCCAGATGTGCGTTCTTACCGGTCTCGTAGAGGTTGCCGCCGATCGCAAACGACGGGTCGACCCCGCAGGCCTGCGCACCGACCGTCAGCAGCGAGGTGGTCGTCGTCTTGCCGTGCGTGCCGGAGATCGCCACGCATCGCTTGTCCTCCAAGGCGGCGGCCAGCGCGGCGGCCCGGCGCAGGAACGGCTTCCCGCTCACCCGTGCCGCCGCGAACTCGGGATGTTTCGGGCTGATCGCCGTCGTATAGACGAACGTGTCGGCGAAGTCGAGGTGATCGACCGAGTGCCCGACCTGGACGTCGGCGCCGATGGCACGCAGCCCGGCCACCGTGATCGAGTCGCGTGCCTCGCAGCCGCTGACCGGCACTCCACGCTCGACGAGGATGCGGGCGAGACCGCTCATTCCGGCCCCCGCGATGCCCATGATGTGCACCCGGCCGAGGTCGGCGAGCCGAGGCACGACGTCGGTCGCGGCGCTGCGGACGAGCGCCGCGCCGGGAGCGGCCCAGTCGTCAGGGCGCCCGCCCGCGGCATCCCGTACGGGATGCGCGGGTCGCAAAGTACCGTCGCTCACCGGTCGCCTCCGGCGAAGCGGCGGTGCTCGGCCACCACGTTGAGAACGTGCCTGGCGAGCACCACACCGGCGTCCCTCGCGCCGGCGCGGGCGGCTGCGTGCGACATGCGCTGCAGCGTGCCCGGATCCGTGACGCGCGGCACCACCTCGCGCAGCACCCAGCCCGGCGTGAGGTCGGCGTCGTCGACCAGCAGACCGCCACCCGCGGCGACGATCGGCTCGGCATTCAAACGCTGCTCGCCGTTGCCTACGGGATACGGGACGTAGGCGGCAGGCAGGCCGACGGCCGCGAGCTCGGCGCACGTCATCGCGCCGCACCTGCACAGCGCGAAGTCGGCTGCCGCGTAGGCGTAGTGCATCTGCTCGACGAACGGGACGACGACGTACGGCGCGGCGCCCTCGACGCTCGGCACCTCGAGGACGTTCTTGGGCCCGATGACGTGCAGCACCTGGACTCCCGCGGCGCGCAGCCCGTCGACCGCCCCGGACACCGCCCAGTTGATCGAGCGCGCACCCTGCGACCCACCGAAGACGAGCAGGGTCGGGCGATCGGCGTCGAGGCCGAACCGGGCGCGTGCCTCGGCGCGCAGCGCGGGGCGGTCGAGCTGAGAGATCGCCGGGCGCAGCGGAATGCCGATCATCGTCGCGTGCGGCAGCCGGGCGCGGGGCGAGGCGGTGAAGACGTGCGTCGTCAGCCGCGCGGCCGCACGATTTGCCAGCCCCGGGCGCGCGTTGGCCTCATGCACCACGATCGGGATGCCGCGCCGCTTGGCCGCCAAATACGCGGGGACCGCGACGTAACCGCCGAACCCGATCACCACGTCTGCCTGCACACGTTCCAGGATCTCTCCTGCGACGCCGACTGCGGCACTCACCTTGCCCGGAGTGCCGATCAGGTCACGTCCGAGCCGCCTCGGCAACGGAACCGGCGGGACGAGCTCGAGCGGGTACCCCCGCGCCGGTATGAGGGTCTGGTCGAGACCCTTCGTGGTGCCGAGGGCGGTGACCTGGGTGCCAGGCGCCAGCCGAACCAGGGCGTCGGCGAAGTTCATGGCCGGTTCGATGTGTCCGGCAGTGCCGCCGCCGGCGACGACCACGCGCGGGCGGTCGACCGGTTCCGGGGGCGGCGGGGTCATCGGGACCCCTGAGGTGGTCGTCGCCGGGTCGCCGGGCCGTCGGTGCCGGTTGCACGCAGTGTCGGGGCGGGGCGTCCGGCCCGTTCGGTGGCCGAGGCACGGGCCGATAGCCGGGCCGGCTGGGCGCGCTCGGGGCGGATCGGCTGCCGGGAGGGCGGTTGCCCGGCCCGACTTCGGCGCGTGGCGGAGGGGCGCTTGCGCGGCGGCTCGTAGGCCCGCGGCACGGACAGCCGCAGGAACCGCTCGAGCCGGGTGCGCCGGCCGAGCCGCTGGGCGCGCCGGGCCGCGGCGATCGCGGGCGTCTCGTGCCGCGCGAACGAGGTGAGCATGCCGAGTACGAAGAAGGACGCGAGCAGCGACGTGCCGCCCGCTGAGATGAAGGGCAGCGGGATGCCGGTGACCGGCAGCAGCCCGGTGACGTAGCCGATATTGATGACGGCCTGCCCACAGAGCCAGACCGTCGCACCGCCGGCCACCAGCCGCACGAACGGATCGGCGTTGCGCCGAGCGACCCGCATGCCGGTGTACGCGAGCATGCCGAACAGAACCAGCACGGCAAGGCAGCCGAGCAGCCCGAGTTCCTCGCCGATGATCGCGAAGACGTAGTCGGAGTTGGCGTTCGGCACCCAGCCGTACTTCGACGTGCCGTGCCCGATACCGACGCCGAAGATGCCTCCCGACGCGAGTGCGTAGAGGCCCTCGACGGTGTGGAAGCCGCTGTTCTGTGCGTCCTTGAACGGGTGCAGGAACGTGGTGAGCCGCTGGAGCCGGTAGGGCGCCGCGAACGCCAGCCCGGTGACCCCGGCTGCCACCGCCAGCACCACCATCGAGAAGTAGCGCAGGGGCATGCCGACCATCCAGAGCAGGCCGAGCAGGATCAGCATGAAGCACAGGGTCGTGCCGAGGTCGGGCTCCATCATGACGAGCCCCGCGACGACCGCGAAGCCCGGCAGCAACGGGATGAACAGGTGCTTGGCGCGGCGCAACGTGCCCAGTTGCTGCTTGCGCGCCAGCAGGTCACCGCCCCAGAGCAGCACGGCGACCTTGCCCAGCTCGGACGGCTGCAGCTGCATCGGCCCGAGATCGATCCAGCGGCGGGCGCCGTACACCCCGACGCCGATCCCCGGGACGAGTACGGCGCACAATGCGACCAGCGCGAGGGCCAGGATCGGGTACGCCAGCACGCGGTACGCGCGTGGCGGCAGCTTCAGCGCGATCCAGAACAGCGGCAGGCCGAGGGCGACGAACTCGGCCTCCTTGATCATCTGCGTCCAGATCGTCGAGGTGTTCGTGCCGCTGAGGTCGTGCGAGGCCGCGATCGTGGTCGAGACGGACATCAGGACGCCGAACCCGAGCAACCCGGCCGCGGCGAGCAGCAGCAGCTGCACCGACGCGTACGGCCGGTCGAGGAAGCGCAGGCCCGCCCGGTCCGAGTGGTCCGCACCCGGGCGCACCCGCTGCAGTGCGGCGCCCCGGAGCCGGTCGAGGAGTGCGACCGGCCCGTCGACGGCGTTCACGGGACGAGCCGTCCGATCGCTGCGGCGAACGCGTCACCGCGGGCCGCGTAGCCGGTGAACATGTCGTAGGAGGCAGCGGCAGGCGCGAGCAGCACCGTGTCGCCCGGTCGCGCCAGCCCGGCCGCGGCGCGCACCACCTCGGTCATCGCACCATCGTCGGTGCTCGACACGTCGATCACGGGGAGATCCGGCGCGTGTCGTCGCAACGCATCACTGATCTCGGCCCGATCGGCGCCGAGCAGCACGACACCGACGAGGCGGTCGGCCACCGCGGCGACCAGCTCGTCGACCGGCGCACCCTTCAACTGGCCGCCGGCGATCCAGACGATCCGGTCGTACGCCCCCAGCGACGCGTGGGCGGCGTGCGGGTTCGTCGCCTTGCTGTCGTCGACCCACTGCACGCCGCCGCGGATCTCGACGACCTGATTGCGGTGCGGGTCGGGGACGAACGCGCGCAGCCCGGCCGCGACCGCCTCCGCGTCGACGCCGTGGGCCCGAGCGAGCGCGCTCGCGGCGAGCGCGTTCGCGACGTTGTGCGCACCGGCCGGCCGGACCTCGCTGGCCGCGACCAGGCGCGTCGGCGGACCGAACGCGGCGTCCACCAGCTCACCGGCGTCGACGCCGAGCTGCCCTCGCACCGGAGGGCCGCCGACGAAGCCGACCCGGCGCGCGGCCGGTGCCGAGGCGAGCATCGCGGCCACCTGTGCGTCGCCCAGGTTGCCGATCGCGACCTCGGCGTTCCAGATGCGCGCCTTCGCCTGCGCGTACGCGGCCATCGTGCGATGCCAGTCGAGGTGGTCGGGCGCGAGGTTCAGCAGCGCCCCCGCGTCGAACGCAACGGTCGAGGACCAGTGCAGCTGGTAGCTCGACACCTCGACCGCGAGCACGTCGTAGGGCTCGTCCGCCGTGACGGCGTCGATGATCGACACGCCGACGTTGCCGACGGCGAGCGCGCGGGCTCCGGACGCGCGCAGGATCGACTCGAGCATCCGCGCCGTCGTGGTCTTGCCGTTCGTGCCGGTGATTCCGAGCCAGGGGGCGGCACCCGGGCCGCGCAGTCGCCAGGCGAACTCGACCTCGCCCATCACCTCGACGCCTCGCCTGCGGGCGTCGACGAGCAGCGGGTGATCCGGGTGCCAGCCCGGCGAGGTCACCACCACATCGACGCGGTCCGGCAGTTCGTCCGGAGCCCCCACGAAGGTGACGCCGCCGTGCACGAGGCGGCGAACGGCATCGGACTCCGCGCGGTCGCTGAGCAGCACCCGGGCCGCCCTGCTGATCAGCGCGCGCGCCGCGGACTCCCCCGCCACGCCCGCGCCACACACCAGGACGGTTGCCCCGTCGAACGAGTGCGGGTCACCCATGGGCGACGAAGTCCGCGTAGAAGAGGCCCATGCCGAAGGCGACCGCCATCCCGGCCACGATCCAGAAGCGCACGATGATCGTCACCTCCTCCCAGCCGCTGAGCTCGAAGTGGTGATGCAGGGGTGCCATTCGGAAGACACGCCGCCCGGTGCCGGTGCGTATTCGGGTGTACTTGAACCACCCCGTCTGGATGATGCCGGACAGCGTGATCGCCCCGAAGAGGGCGCCGAGCACGACGAGGAGCAACTCGACGCGCATGAGGATCGCCAGGCCGGCCATCAGGCCGCCGAGTGCCATCGAGCCGGTGTCGCCCATGAAGATCTGCGCCGGCGAGGCGTTCCACCACAGGAAGCCGAAGCACGCGCTCAGCGCCGAGGCAGCGACGAGCGCCAGGTCGAGCGGGTTGCGCACGTCGTAGCAACCGGGGTGGAACGTCGGCTCGCACGGATTGCGGAACTGCAGGAAGCCGATGAGCGTGAACGCGCCGAACACCATCGCCGACGCGCCGGCGGCCAACCCGTCGAGGCCGTCGGTGAGGTTCACGGCGTTCGAGGTCGCCGCGATGATCAGGTAGGCGAGGAACACGAATCCCACGGAGCCGAGGCCGATCGAACCGATGTCGCGGACGTAGGACAGGTGTGTCGAGGCGGGCGCGATCCCGGACTGGTCCTTGAAGTGCAGCGCAAGTACCGCGAAGACGACCGCGACGATCAGCTGGCCGCCGAACTTCGCCCGCGCTCGCAGCCCGAGGCTGCGCTGCCGCCGGATCTTGATCAGGTCGTCGACGAACCCGACTGCGCCCAGGCCGACCATGAGGAACATTGCCAGCAGCCCGGACGCGTTCGGGCCGCCGCCACCGCGGATCGCGATGATGACGTGCGCGACGGTGTAACCCACCACGGTGGAGCCGATGATGGCGACGCCGCCCATCGTCGGCGTGCCGCGCTTCACCATGTGCGACTGCGGCCCGTCGGTGCGGATCTCCTGACCGAACCCGCGGCGGCGGAAGAACGCGACCACCAGCGGCGTGCACAGGATCGACGTGAGCAGCGAGACGACGGCCGCGATGAGGATCGTCTTCACTCGATCGCTCCTCCCGTCCGGTCGGGGGCATCCTCGGCTATGGCCAGGGCGACGCGCTCGAGGCTCGCCGCGCGCGATGCCTTGACGAGCACCACGTCTCCGGGACGCACCTGGGCGCGCAGCAGCCGCACCGCGGCATCGACATCGGGAACCCAGCTCGACTCCCCGTCCCACGAGCCTTCCAGAGCGGCGCCATGCTGGATGGGGCGGGCGCCCTCACCCACCGCGACGACGCGTGATATGTCCAGGCGGACTGCGAGCCGGCCGAGGGCGTCGTGTTCCGCGACGGCGTCGTCACCGAGCTCGGCCATCGGGCCGAGCACGGCGAACGACCTTGCTCCCGCAGCCCGCCGCCCGCGCGTGACGGCCGCAAGCGCCTTGAGCGCGGCACGCATCGACTCGGGGTTGGCGTTGTAGGCGTCGTTGATCACGAGCACGCCGTCGGGACGCTCGGTCAACTCCATGCGCCAGCGCGACACAGGCGCCGCAGCGCTCAAGGCGGCTGCGACGGCGTCGATGCCGAGCCCGCACTCGAGGCCGACTGCTGCCACCGCCAGGGCGTTCGCGACCTGGTGCGCCCCGACGACGCGCAGCTGCACCGCGGCCGAGCCGGTCGCGGTGACCAGCCTGAACGAGGCGCGCCCCAGCTCGTCGGCATCGACGTCCTGCGCGCGGACGTGCGCATCCGGCGACTCCCCCACCAGGACGACACGCGCCTGCGTTCGCGCCGTCATCGCCCGCACCAGCGAGTCGTCGGCGTTGAGCACCGCGACGCCGCCCTGGCCGCTCGGCGGCAACGCCTCGACGAGTTCGCCCTTCGCCTGCGCGATCGCGGCGCGCGATCCGAACTCGCCGAGGTGGGCGCTGCCGACGTTGAGCACCACCCCGATCCGCGGCGGCGCGATCTCGGCGAGGTGGCGGATGTGTCCGATGCCGCGCGCGCTCGCCTCGAGTACGAGGAACCGGGTCGATTCGTCGGCCCGCAGGACGGTGTACGGATGGCCGAGTTCGTTGTTGAACGAGCCCGGCGGCGCGACCGTCGGGCCCGCAGTCGCAAGCACTTGCGCGAGCAGGTCCTTCGTCGACGTCTTGCCGGACGAGCCGGTGATCCCGATGACCGTCACGGCGGGCAGCCTCCGCACGGTCGCGGCCGCGAGCGCCGCCAGCGCGGCGACGCCGTCCTCGACCTGGATGTGCGGGCCGTCGACCGGTTCGGCGACCAGGGCCGCCACAGCACCCCGCTCGACGGCGGACGCCACGAAGTCCGACCCGTCGACGTGCTCGCCGGGCAGCGCGACGAACAGCCCGCCCGGTGACACGAGGCGCGAGTCGAATTCGACGCTGCCCGTCACCGCGACGTCCGGGGCGGCGCCGCGCAGCCGCCCGCCCACGATCGCGGCGATCTCGCCGAGGGTCAGCGCGATCACGCCCGGGCTCCGTGCAGGGCCTCGCGGAGAACCTCACGGTCGTCGAAAGGGTGGATGACGCCCGCGATCTCCTGACCCGGCTCGTGGCCCTTCCCCGCGACCAGGACGGTGTCGCCCGCGCGTGCGGCACGCACGGCGGCGGCGATCGCCTCCGTGCGGTCTCCGATCTCGAGCACCTCGCCGCGGTCGTCCGGCGGGACGGTCTCGACACCGGCGAGCATCTCGCGGCGGATGTGTGCAGGGTCCTCGGAGCGTGGGTTGTCGTCGGTGACGATCAGCAGCCCGGCACCGCGCGCAGCGATGGCACCCATGACCGGGCGCTTGGCGTGATCGCGGTCGCCGCCGCAGCCGAGCACGACGATGAGCCGGCCCGTGGTGAGCGGGCGCAGCGCGGCAAGGGCACCCTCGACGGCTGCCGGCTTGTGGCTGTAGTCGACGACCGCGAGGAACGGCTGCCCGGCGTCGATCCGCTCCATCCGGCCCGGGACCTGCGCCACCGCGATCGCGTCGGCCGCGGCCTGCGGGTCCACGCCGACGTCAGACAGCATTGCGATGGCCAGCGCCGCGTTCGTGACGTTGAACCGGCCCGGTATCGCCACGCCCGCCCGGACGTCGACGCCCGGGCCGCGCAGGGCGAAGCGGATCGTCCCGTCCGACAGCGACTCGATGTTGCTCGCCTGCCACGTCGCCGCGTCGCCGGCCAGGGTCCGCACGGTCGCCACCGGCACCGACGAGCTGACCGCGTCGGCCATCCGGGCGCCCCACTCGTCGTCGGCAACGACGACCGCACGCTCGGCCTGGTCGAACAACCGGGCCTTCGCGCGGAAGTAGGCGGCCATGTCCGCGTGGAAGTCGAGATGGTCCTGGGAGAGGTTGCTGAAGCCCCCGACGTCGAATCGAATGCCCCCGACCCGGCCGAGCTCGAGCGCGTGGCTGGAGACCTCCATCGCGACGTCGGTCACCCCGCGCTCGCGCATCACGGCCAGCAGCGCTTCGACGTCGGGCGCCTCAGGCGTTGTGAAGCCGGTCTTGACCGTCTCGTCGCCGATCAGCGTGGCCACCGTGCCGATGAGCCCGCTCCGGCGCTCGGCGGCGTCGAGTCCGGCCCGCAGGAAGTACGCCGTCGTCGTCTTTCCGCTCGTCCCGGTGACCCCGAGCGTGCGCATCGACCGGGACGGCATGCCGTAGACCGCCGCCGCGGCCGGTCCCAGGGCCGCGCGCACATTGGCGACGACCAGCACCGGGACGCCTCCGGGCACCTCCGGACGGCCGGCGGCGTCGGTCAGCACCGCGACCGCACCGGCAGCCACCGCGTCGGCCGCGAACCGGGCTCCGTGCGTGGTGCGGCCCGGCACTGCCGCGAACAGATCGCCGGGACGGACGTGCGAGCTGGTCGCCGTGATCCCGGTGACCTCGACGTCGGCGCCCTCGATCGGACCGCCCAGCGAACTCAGCCGGATCGCGGTGATCTGTTCCGGACGGGGCACCCCGCGCGAAGAACCAGCACCGGGGACCACGTCAGCAGACGGTACTTGGTGCGCTCGCGCGGGTGACCGCGTCGCAGACCATGAGCGGGACGTGACGGGGCAACGATCCCGTCGGCGGGATGTGCGCGTGCCGCAGTTCGTAGCTCGCGATCGTGTTGAACAGTGGCGCGGCGACGTCCCCGCCTTCGAGGCCGTGCGCGGGGTTGTCGACCATGATCGCGACGACGAACTGCGGGTTGTCGGCCGGGACGATCCCGGCGAACGTGTCCCAGTTCATCCAGCTGGAGTAGGCACCGCCGTGCGCCGGGTCGGGTTGCTGGGCCGTCCCCGTCTTGCCCGCGACGCGGTAGCCCGGGATGGCGGCCTTCACCCCCGTTCCACCGGGCTGGGTCACGGATTCGAGCATCGTGCGCACGGTGCGAGCGGTCTCGGGCGTGACCGCCCGGATACCCGCGGGCTGCTCGGTTCGCTGGACCGTGCCGTCTGCGCCGGTGACCGACGACACGATGCGCGGCGGGACGCGCACGCCGTCGTTCGCGATCGTCTGGTACACGGAGGCCAGCTGCAGCACGGTCATGCTCAGGCCCTGCCCGAACGGCAGGTTGGAGAAGGTCGACGCCGACCAGGTGCTGATCGGCGGCAGGTAGCCACTGCTCTCGGCGGGCAGCTCGATCCCGGTCTTCTGGCCGATGCCGAACAGCTTCTCGTACTGGTACCACTTCTGCGGGCCGAGCCGCTGGGCGATCTCGAGCGTCCCGACGTTGGACGACTGCGCGAGGATGCCCGTCGCGTAGTACTTCTGCGTGGGGTGCCACCAGGCGTCGCCGACGGTCACGCCGCCCATCTGGATCGAATCAGGCACCGACAGCACCGACGTCGGCGTGATCACGTGTTCCTGGATCGCAGCCGCGAACGTCATCCCCTTCTGCACCGACCCGGGCTCGAAGGCAGACATCACCGCAGGATCGATGGGGCGGCTGGGGTCGATCGTGTCGGGATTCGCCGCGTCGAACGTGCCGGACGACGCCAGCGCGAGCACCTGACCGGTGTGGGCATCGAGCACGGCGGCCTCTGCTCCGCGCGCCCCGGACGCGGGCACCGCCTCGTCGAGGTACTGCTGGGCCATGTACTGCAGGCTCTGGTCGATCGTGAGCGCGACCGTGCCGCCGTTTCGCGCGTTGTCCCGCACGCTGCGGCTGCTCGGGTTGACATTGCCGACGTTGTCGACCGCGTAGGTGAGCTTGCCGTCCTTGCCTGCGAGCGTGGCGTTGTAGAGGGCCTCGATACCGGCCGCGCCGGTGCCGTCGCTGTGCACCGTGCCGAGGATGTTGGCGGCGACCGTGCGGCCCGGGTACTGCCGCTGCGTGGTCGCCTGCGTGTAGATGCCAGGCAGGGCGAGATCCTGGATCTTCTGCGCCGCGACCGGCGACAGGGCCTTCGCGAGAACGGCGTACTGACCTGGCTGCGAGATAACGGCGATGACCTGGTCCGGGGTCTTGCCGACGAGCTGCGCGAGCGCCGCGCCGTACGCCTCGCGCTGGTCCGGCCGGATCTGCGCCGGATCGGCGGTGATGTCCTGTGCGTCGGACGTGTAGGCGAGGACCGTGCCGTTGCGGTCGACGATCGAGCCCCGCATCGCGTGCAGGGCGACGGTGTCGAGGCGCTGGGCGCTCGCCGCGTCGGCGTAGCCGCGGTGGTCGATGCCCTGCAGCTGGACCAGTCGGCCCCCGATCACGAGCAGCAGCGTGACGACCGCCGCGAACCCGTACCGCAGCCGCGGGTGCAGGGCACCCATCCGCATCGGCTTGCGCCGCCGGCGCTGCACCGGGGGTCTGCGCACCGGTCCGGACGCACGCGCCGGGGTGGCCGCGCGCCGGGCCGGGGGCGGCGGCCCGAAGCGGCTGGGCGGCGGGACCGGCCGGCCCGGACCGCGACGGGAAGGGGGTGTCATCGCGCGCCTCCGCCGAGAGTGGTCGTGGGGGTCGGGGTGATCGCCGGCTCGGTCGGCTTGGTCGGCTTGACCGGATTGGTCGGCTTGGTCGGCTTGGTGGAGGACGTGGTGGACTTTGCCCGCGGGGACACCGTGGCCGGCGTGGCGGTCCGGGACGCGGCCGGGTGGGCGGTCGGCGTGGTGCGGCGCGTCGCCGGCGGGGACGCCGCTGTGAGTGGGTTCGCGGTCGCGGGCGCCGGGCTGCCGAGCACCGTCACCGCGCCATTGGTGCCGATCCGCAGGAACGCCGGATTGCCGGCCGGCACCATGCCCAGCGCGGCGGCTGCCTGGCCCAGGTTGCCCGGCGCGGCGCTCGCGGCGACCTGGTTCTGCAGCTGCTGGACCTGTGCGGCGATGGCGGCGTCCTTGGCGGCCAGGTCGTGCCGGCTCAGCTCGTTGGCCGCGGACGCTGTGTTCAGCGCGAGCAGTGCGCACAGCCCACCGACGACGAGCCCACCGACGAGCAGCGCGAACGGGACGCGGGGCGCATGCGCGGGCGTGCTGCGGGTCATACGGGCTCCTTGATCCGTTCGGCGGCGCGCAGGCGCACCGAGGCGGCCCTCGGGTTCGCCGCGATCTCCTCCTCCGGCGCCGGCTCACCCCCACGGCTGAGCAGCCGCAACTGCGGGCCCCGATCGGCCAGCGGCACTGGCAGCCCGGGCGGCGTGGTGTCCTTGGCGAGGGCTGCGAGTGCGTGTTTGACGATCCGGTCCTCGAGCGAGTGGTAGGACAGCACGACGATGCGAGCGCCGACCCGCAGCGCGTCCAGGGCGGCGGGCATCGCCGAGCGCAGCGCATCCAGCTCGCCGTTGACCTCGATCCGTAGCCCCTGAAAGGTCCGCTTCGCGGGATGGCCGCCCTGCCTGCGGGTGGCCGCGGGGATCGCCTCGCGCACCAGCTCGGCGAGGCGGGCGGTCGAGGTCAGTGGCGCGCGGCGGCGCTCCCGGTCGATCGCCTGGGCGATCCGCAGTGCGAACCGCTCTTCTCCGTACTCGCGAAGGACGCGGGCGAGCTCCGGCACGGGGTAGGTGTTGACCACCCGCGCCGCGTCGAGCTCCGAACCCGGATCCATCCGCATGTCGAGCGGGGCGTCCTGCGCGTAGGCGAACCCCCGCTCGGCCAGATCGAGCTGCATGGACGACACGCCGAGGTCGAACAGCACTCCGTCGACGCCGGTGATGCCGAGCTCGGCCAGCACGTCCGGCATCTCGTCGTACACCGCGTGCACGAGGTGGGTGCGGCCGGAGAACGCGGCCAGCCGTCGCTCGCTGCGGGCCAGTGCCTCGGGATCGCGGTCCAGCCCGACGAGGGTCAGCTGCGGGTGCGCCTGCAGCAGCGCCTCGGCGTGGCCGCCCAGGCCGAGGGTTGCGTCGACGACGACCGCGGGACGCCCCTCGACGGCCGGTCCGAGCAGCGCGAGCACCCGTTCCAGGAGCACCGGGACGTGGCCCGCCGGCGCCCCAGGTGGCTGCGTGCGATCGTCCATTGCGGTGGCGCGTCCTCTGGGTCGGTCCTGCAACCGGGAGTGGGGTGGGGTGGAGTGGGGGAACGTCCGGGGAACGTCCGGTCTGGTCCCCGCCCGTCCCGCCTGGCGCCGGGGAAGGTGCGCCAGGTGGTGGACGGGAGGAGGCCGGATCGCACGTGATCCGGGTGGGGGTCAGAGCACGCCGGGCAGCACCTCCTCGGCGATGTCGGCGAACGTCTGCTCGGTGCCGTCGAGATAGCTCTGCCAGGCGGCGGCGTCCCACACCTCGATGCGGGTGTTGGCGCCGATCACCACGCAGTCCTTCGCGAGCCCCGCGTACTGCCGCAGCTGCGCCGGTACGGTGATCCGGCCCTGCCCGTCGGGGACCTCCTGCGACGCGCTCGCGAACAGCACGCGGCTGTAGTCACGGACCCGCCGGTCGGTCACCGGAGCGTTGCGCAGCGAGTCGGTGAAGCGCGCGAACTCGGTGACCGCGAAGACGAACAGGCAGCGGTCCTGTCCCTTGCAGATCACCAGACCACCTTCGAGTT
This sequence comes from Pseudonocardiales bacterium, assembly GCA_032160545.1. GTDB lineage: Bacteria > Actinomycetota > Actinomycetes > Mycobacteriales > Jatrophihabitantaceae > DATGFB01. The sequence goes on from JAVHVN010000205.1 coordinate 23,460, forward strand.
CGGGGCGGAACCGGGCCGGGAGCGCCAGCCGGCCCTTGTCGTCGAGGCGCGGGGAGTGCGTACCGAGGAACACCGGCACCACCTCCGCGACCCTGCGGCGAGGAGGATCTCCCCACTGCTCCCCACCGTACCCCACAACGGCCCACGGTCAACGTCATCCGGGGGCGGTGTCGCCCCGTCGTTCTCAGAACCGCCCCACGCCACGAAGCCGGTCGGTGAGCGATACTCGAAAGTCCGTACCGCCCGGCACACCGAGGTGCCGGGCGGGCGACCGCAGAAAAGAGGACCCGCACGGTGAGCGTTTGGGAACCCGCGGTCGCCCGCGGCGCGCACGCTGCCACGGAACCGCCGTCGCCCATCGGCCTCGCCGCACCGGTGGCACCGGCGGCGGCGCCGGCCTCGGTCGTCGAGGGCGTGCGGCGTATCGCCGCCAATATCGAGCAGGTGATCGAGGGCAAGCCCGACGCCGTCCGGCTCGGCCTGACCGTCCTGCTCGCTGAGGGGCACCTGCTCATCGAGGACGTCCCGGGCGTCGGCAAGACCAAGTTCGCGAAGGCCCTTGCTCGCTCGATCGACTGCTCGGTCCGGCGCGTGCAGTTCACGCCCGACCTGTTGCCCAGCGACGTCACCGGCGTGAGTGTCTACAACTCGGAGGACCGCGACTTCGAGTTCAAGCCCGGGCCGGTGTTCGCGAACATCGTCGTCGGGGACGAGATCAACCGGGCGTCGCCGAAGACGCAGGCCGCGCTGCTCGAGTGCATGGAGGAGCGACAGGTCACCGTCGACGGGGTCACGTATGCGCTCGAGACGCCGTTCATGGTGCTGGCTACGCAGAACCCGATCGACATGGAAGGCACTTACCCCCTCCCTGAGGCGCAGCGGGACCGGTTCACCGCTCGCATCTCGATGGGCTATCCCGACCGGGGCGCCGAGATCGCGATGCTCAATGAGCACGCTGCGGTCGACCCCCTCGAGTCGCTGCGGCCGGTGTCCGACGCCTCAGAGGTGCGCGCACTGATCGGCGCGGTCCGCGGGGTGCACGTCGCCGAGGCGGTCAAGGCGTACGCGGTCGACCTGGCCGAGGCCACCCGCCGGGCCCCCGAGTTCCGGCTGGGCGCGTCCCCCCGCGCCACCCTGCAACTGCTACGCGCAGCGAAGGCGTGGGCGGCGATCGACGGGCGTGAGTACGTGATCCCGGACGACGTGCAGCGCCTGCTCGTCGATGTCGTCGCCCACCGGGTGCTGCTGACCTCGGACGCCCACGTGGCCGGCCGCTCGGCCGCCGACGTGCTCAACCGCATCCTGCGGTCCGTCCCCATCCCCGGTGCGGCCGCGAACGGCGCCGGCACGGCACGCTGAACGAGCGCGATCATGCCCCGAGTGTCCGCGAGCCGGCTGCGCAGCGGGTTCACCACGCGCGCGAGCTGCCTGCTCGCCGCGGGCAGCACAGCCCTGCTGTGCGGACTCGTGCTCGGGGTGATCGACCTGGTCCGGGCGGGCGTCCTGGCGATCGCCATCCCGCTGGTGGCGGCCGTCAGCGTGCACCGCTCACGGGTGCAGCTGGCCAATCGCCGCACCGTCGAGCCCGAACGCGCGCAGGCCGGTGCCCCGGTGACCATGCACCTCGCGATCACCAACCGCTCGGTGTTGCGTACCGGGGCGCTGCTGCTCGAGGACGTCCTGCCGGCCCAGCTGTCGGGTCAGGCGCGCTTCGTCGTGCCCGGCCTGACCGCACGCGAGGTGCGGACCGTGTCGTACCGGATGCCCGGCTTGCGGCGCGGGCACTACCGCGCCGGTCCGCTGCGGATCCGGCTGACCGACCCGTTCAACATGGTCGACGTCGTCCGCTCGTTCTCCAGCACGAGCACCTTCCTGGTGACCCCTGCCGTCGAGCGCCTGGCCGCTGTCGAGCCGCCGCGCTCCTTCGACATCGGCGACAACGCGGGCAGCCACTCGATCGGTGCGCACGGCGCCGACGACGCATCGACCCGCGAGTACCGCACCGGCGACGACCTGCGCAAGATCCACTGGCGCTCGTCCGCCCGCGCCGGAATGCTCATGGTCCGCATGGAGGAGCGGCCGTGGCAGGGCCGCACCACCCTGCTGCTCGATCTGCGGGCTGGCGCGCACCGGCAGGCCGGCGACGCGTCCCTCTCGGGCGAGCCGAACGATGACGACCGGCTGACCGACAGTCTCGAGTGGGGCATCAGCGCGGTGGCCAGCGTCGGCACCCACCTGATGGTCTCCGGCCGCGAGGTCGGCCTGCTCACCGACCGCAGCAGCGGCGAGCGGGTGCGTTTCGACGGGCCGGCCTCGCTCGCCGACCACCTCGCCGGCGTCGAGGCGTCACCAGGCGCGGACCTGCAACCGGCAGCCGGAGCAATGCGCGCGGCGGCCCGCGACTCCGCGCTCGTCGCGGTGGTCGGTCACCTCGACCCGGTCAGCCTGCAGGTGCTGGCCGGCACCCACCCCCGGGGCAGCGCCGTGCCGGCCTTCGCGATCCTGCTCGATGTCGAGACGTGGGCGGGCGCTCCCACGGCGGACGACCCCGCCGTGCGGGTGTTGGAGGCAGCGGGCTGGCGGGTCACCGTCGTTCGCCGGGGCGACTCGATCGCCGATGCCTGGCAAGCGCTGCTCGGCCGACGGCACGGCGTCGGCGCACCGCTCGGCGCTGTCCGATGACCGCGCCGCCCCGTCGCACCGACGTTCCCTCGCTGTCGCCGACGTCGCGCGCCATGCTGGCGTCCGCGCTGGGGATCCTGCCGCTGGCCGAACTCTTCTCCAACGACAGCTGGCTGATCGACGCGTGGCTGGCGATCGCGGTCGTGCTGGTCCCGGCCGCGTTGCTTCGCAGGACGCGGCAGCCGCGGGTGTGGCACACCTGGCTCGGCATCGCACTGTTGGTCCCCTGGCTGACGTTCCGGTTCGCGGGCGGCCATGCCTTCGCGGGGATCGTGCCGACGACGGCGACGTGGGGCGACGTCAACCGGATGTTCGACCAGGTCCGCGACGTCACCAACAACGGCGTCGCTCCGGTGCACGCCACCGCGGCGGTCGCCTTCGTGGTCGCGCTGATCTGCGGCATCCTCGCGGCGTTCGTCGACCTCGCCGCCGTCGTCGGGCGACGCCCCGCGCTCGGCGGCGTCCCGCTGCTCGTCGTCTTCACGCTCTCCGGCGCTGTGCCGCGTCATCCGGTCTCGTGGGCGCTGTTCGCCGGTGCCGCGGCGGGCTTCCTGCTGCTGCTCTCGGTGGACTCCGCCGACACCGTGCACTCGTGGGGCCGGCTGATCCCGAAAGCGGGCGAGCGCGGGCCGCGCGCCTCGCTGGGTGTGTCCGGGCCGCGCATCGCCGTCATCGCCGTCGCCGTCGCGGTGGTGCTGCCCTTGCTTGCGCCCTCGAGCGCCAAGAACGTGTTGACCGATGCGTTGCACGACTCGGGCGGGTCCGGCTCCGGCCTGGGCGGCTTCGGCGCCGGCAGTGGTGTGGCGCTGGACCCGTTCGCCGCCCTCAAGGGACAGCTCGACCGCCCGCATACGGTCACGCTCTTCTCGGTGACGCTCGACCAGCCCGACGCAGATCCGTTCTACCTGCGGGCCAACGTTCTCAGCAACTACACCGCACGGGGTTGGAGCGTCGGCGCGCACGGGTCGACCGACTCCGCCAACTCGACGTTCCTGGTCGCCGATCCGCCGGCCGAGCAGCTGCCGACCCGGGTCTACCGGGCGACGATCTCGGTCTCCGGCCTTGCCGACAACCCACCGGTTTTCGCCAACCCCACCCAGCTACAAGGCCTGCCCAGCCGCACCGGGTGGAGCACCGCCGACCAGATCCTGGTGAACTCCCAGGTGAGCGAAGGCTCCAAGTACACCGAAGAGGTGCGCGAGCCGGCGCCGAGCGTGCAGCAGCTGGCCGCGGCGACCACGAGCGATCCGGCCCCGGACGGGCGGTGGTTGCAGTTGCCTGCGGACGTGCCGCAACAGGTCCTCCGCCAGGTGAACGCGCTCACCGGCGGCCTGGCCAGCCCGTATGCGAAGGCCCGCGCGCTGAACGACTGGTTCACCAACCCCGCCAACGGCTTCACCTACAGCCTCAACGCGACCTCCGGCGATTCGGGCAGCGCGCTCATCGACTTCCTCACCAACAGGACGGGGTACTGCCAGCAGTACGCGGCCGCACTCGGCGTGATGCTGCGCCTCGCGGGCGTCCCGGCTCGCGTCGTGCTCGGCTATACGCACGGCAAGCCGAACAAGGCGGGGACGTTCCAGGTGACAACCAACGACGCCCATGCGTGGGTCGAGGCGTACTTCGACGGGCTTGGCTGGATCCCGTTCGACCCGACGCCGGTCGCCCAGCAGCCCGGCGGGTCGACCGCCCAGCTGCCGTGGGCTCCGCACCCGAGCGCAAGCGCCGCTCCGGGTGCCGCCAGCTCAGCCGCGCGCCCGGGCACGACGCCGGGCGTCACGAGGAGCAACGACACCGCCGGCGCGGCACAGGCGGCGCAGCCCAGCGGGTCGGGCACGAGCAATGCCGGGTGGCTGGGCTGGGCCGGGGGCCTCGTCGTCCTCGCCGCGGCTGTCGCGGCGCTGCCCGCGTTCGTGCGCTGGCTGCGCAGGCGCTCGCGGATCGGTGCGGCGCGGCTCGGCGATCCGGACCCCTTGTGGGCCGAACTGACTGCCACCGCCACCGACCTCGGCTACGTCTGGTCGCCGGCGCGCACCCCGCGTCAGGTGGTGGGCTGGCTGGACCCGCAACTGCGCTCCGGCGGCTCGGGCGAGACCTCCGCCGGGACGTCCCTGCGCACCCTGGCCCTGGCGGTCGAGCAGAAGCGCTACCGCGAGACCGGTGGTGCGGCACCGGCGCTCGTGCGGGAACTGCGCGAGGTCGAGTCGCAGTTGCGGGGACGGCGCAGCAGGTCGACGCGGATCAGGTCCCGGCTACTGCCGGCGTCACTCGGCTGGCGCCTGCTGCGGCGGCACTGAGCGGATACCACGCAACTGCGGCACGTCGGGGGGACGCGATGCAGGCGCTGCCTCGGTAGCCGACGGGGTGGCTCAGGACTCGTCGAAACGGCGACGCAGCCGGTCCTCCATGCGGCCGCGCAGCCCCGAGGGGCGCGCCACCCGCCCGGGTTGCGCACGGTTCTCGACGCCGTGCGGGGTGCGGGTTCGCAGGCTCTGGACCCCGAAGCCGATGGCGGCGACGAGTAGCACGAAACCTACGACGCTGAGCACGATGAGGCTGGTGATCAGTCCGACGAGGACGAGACCCAGGCCGGCGACGACACCAAGGATCGCCAGCGTCAGCGACCGCCGGGTGCGCGAGCGCGAGCGAGCCGAGCGAACGGCGGAGGCGAATTTCGGATCTTCGGCGTAGAGCGCCTGCTCGATCTGGTCGAGGAGCCTCTGCTCGTGCTCGGAGAGCGGCACGGTGCCCTCCTTCGGGTCCTGTGTCCTGTCGACGGCGTCGCCGTTCTCCACCGAGCATACGAGCCGATTCGCCTGTTCGAAAGTTGCGATTCTGCTAACTGCCGCGTGCGACGTCCACACGCCCTGCCTGATCCTGTGTCAGTCGCTGCCGTAGCGGATCGCACCGGCGCCGAACCTGGCTCGCGCGGCGTCGAGAACTCGGTCGGCGCGAGGCCGCCGACCGGCGGGTCCGCAGTCGCCCGTCTCGAGAGTGAGCTGCTCGGGCGCCCCGGCCGCGTTGCGGAAGTTCTCGCACTTGACGCCGACCAGCCTGATGCGCGGCCGATCGAGGTCGAGTGCCGCGTACAGCTCACGTGCCGTCCGGTAGATCGTGTCGTCGGAATCGGTCCAGCTCGGCAGCGACCGGACCCGCGTCACGGTGCTGAAGTCGGCGAACCTGATCTTGATGCCGATGGTCCGAGCCGCGAGCCGGCGCGCCCGGATCCGGCGCCCGACGTCGGCGGACAGGCGCAACAGCTCCCGGTGCACCTGGTCGCTCTCGACGAGATCGGTGTCCGAGGTGTGGTCCGAGCTGATCGACTTCTCGACATCGGAGACCTGCACCGGCCGGGGGTCGATGCCGTGCGCGAGTTCGTGCAGCTGCGCGGCCGCCGCATTGCCCAGGACCCGCCGCAGGGTGTCGACGGGGGTCGCCGCAAGCTCGGCCACCGTGCGTACCCCTATCCGGTGCACCTGTTCGGCGGTGCGCGCCCCGACGCCCCACAGCACGGTGACCGGCAGCGGATGCAGGAAGTCGAGGACCCCGTCCTTCGGCACCACCAGCATGCCGTCCGGCTTGCACCGTGCCGACGCGAGCTTGGCAACGAACTTGGTCGGCGCGACGCCCACGGAGCAGGTCAGCCCGAGCTCGGCGTCGACCCGCGCTCGGATCGCCGCGGCGATCGCTCCGGGCCGCCCGTGCAGCCGGAGCGCGCCCCCGACCTCCAGGAACGCTTCGTCGAGCGACAGCGGCTCGACGAGCGGTGTGACGTCGCGCAGGATCGCCATCACGGCGGCGGAGACCTCGCTGTAGGCGGCGCGATCGGGTGGCAGGACGACGAGATCGCGACACAGCCGCAGCGCCTGGCTCATCGGCATCGCGCTGCGGATGCCGTACCGGCGCGCCTCGTAGGACGCCGCGGCGACGACACCGCGCACTCCCCCGCCGACAACCACCGGGCGGCCGCGCAACTGTGGCGCTCGACGGATCTCGACGCTCGCGAAGAAGGCGTCCATGTCGACATGCAGGATGGTGCACCCGTCGTCGGCGCCGTCGAAACGCCCGCTCGTGCGCGGCAGGTCGGCGCTGCGCCCCATCGACCCCGCTCCGCTCAGCCGGGCCGGCGCGCCAGCAGATGCACGCGCGCGGCGATCTCGGAGAACGGCGGCCGTGCCGACGTCTCGTCCTCGAGCTCGGCCAGCGCCTCGGCGGCACCCGGCGCCTCGAGCGCCGACCCCGGCACGAATTCGGCGAACACGCCGAGACCGTGCAGCTGGTCGATGAGCAGCCCGGCGTCACGTGCGAGCGCCTGCACCGCCGACGGACCGGGCGGCCCGAACGAGGCATCGAGCGCGCGCAGCTCGGCGAGGGCCGCCGCGATGTCGCCGCCGAGCGCCCGGGCCAACACGCCGGCGAGCGGGTTGCCGACGAGGACGCTCAGCAGACCGCCGGGACGCACTGTCGCCGCGATCGACGCGAACGCGGCCGGAACCGAATCGACCGCCTCCAGGATCCCGTGCGCGAGCACCAGGTCGAACACCGCCGGCCCGATGGCGTCGGCGAGCTGCTCGACGTCGGCCTGCACGGGCGCGATCCGGTCTCCGACACCGGCTTCCTCGGCACGCCGGCGCAGGGTGGCGAGAGCATCAGCACTGATGTCGACGACGGTGACGTGCGCGCCAGCACCCGCGAGAGGCACGGCGAAACTGCCGCTGCCACCGCCGCAGTCCAGCACGGTAGGACGCTCACCCTCATGATCGGCCGCGGCCAGCGCATCGGTGAGCAGCCGCCAGACGAGCCGGTTGCGCCCGGAGACCGTCGCGTCCCGGCGGGGATCGGTGGTCTGCACGCCCCGACGATAGCCCGCAGGCCCGACGACGAGCCGCCCTCAGCGGCGCCCGACAACGCGGCGTCGGTCAGCTCGCCAGCGGTGCGGTCAGCAACCCGACCGAAGTCTCGACGATCCCGAGGAATTGCTCGGCTGCGCGCAGTTGGTCGTCGGCGTCGCGGTCGGTCACCGCGCTCAGCGCGCCCGCGTCTACCGCGGCCCGAGCGCTCGCCCCTGCGGCGAAGTAGACGGCCCACTCGCGCAGCTCCGGGGCCACCGCCTCGAGCAGTGCCCAGGCGCTGACGAGCCGGCGCCGGGCCGCGGCCGGACGGCCTCGCTCGGCGAACAGCGCGGCCGCGGTACGCAGCGCCGCCAGGTGCGCCATCGAGAACCGCTCGCCAGCGGTGCCGGCACGAGCGGCGTCGGCCAGTACGAGGCGGGCCTGCTCGAGCAACGCGCGGGGCGAACCATGGGCGGTCACGCCCGAAGAGCCGTACACCGTCGTCATGACTGCCTCCGTGTCGTCGTGTGTTCGAATATTATCGAACACGACGTGCGAAGGCAACCCACGGCGTGTCGTCAGGGCTGCAGCACCTCGACGACCTCGCCGATCACCACCACGGCGGGCGCCCCGACGCCCGCGCCGCGCGCGGCTTCGGCCAGCTGCGCCAACGGGGCCCGCACCACCTGCTGCCCCGGCAGCGTCGCCCGGTGCACCACCGCACTCGGGGTCGTCGCCGCCCGGCCGTGTGAGATGAGTTCGTCGGCGATCAGGTCCAGGCGGTCCATCGACATCAGCAGCACGAGCGTGTCCGCACCCACCGCGAGTCCCGGCCAGTCGATGCCCGAGTCGGCGGGGCGCCCCGGGTCGAGGTGGCCCGACACCACGGTGAAGTCGGCCGCTACCCCTCGATGGGTGAGCGGGATGTTGGCCGCGGCCGGTGCGGCCAACGCCGAGCTGATGCCGGGCACGACGGTCACCGGCACACCCGCGGCCACGCAGGCAAGCAGCTCCTCGCCTCCCCGGCCGAACACGAACGGGTCGCCCCCCTTCAGGCGTACCACGCGCTTGCCGGCAGAGGCGCGGTCGATCAGTACCGCGTTGATCTCGTCCTGGGTCAGGTTGTGCCGATGCGCGGACTTGCCGCAGTCGATGATCTCGACGTCATCGGGCAGGTCGTCGAGGAGCGCTCTCGGCGCGAGCCGGTCGACCACGATCACGTCGGCCGACGCGACCAGCCGCCGTCCGCGGACCGTGATCAGTTCCGGATCGCCCGGCCCGCCACCGACCAGAGCCACGCTGCCGCCCGTCGCGGCCGGACGGGCCGGGCGCGAGGGCAGCTCCCCGAGGTCGAGCGCCACCGAGATCGCGTCCCGCAGTGCCACCGCGCGCAGCGGGTCGTCGCCGCCCGCGACCGCGACGGTCACCCCGTCCCTGCGCAGTACCGCGGGCGTCCGCGCGCTGCCCCCGGTCGCGTCGTCCGCACGGACGCAGAACACCCGCCGCTCGCCGGCCGCGGCCACGACCGAGGCATTGACCCCGGCGTCGTCGGTGCACGCGACGGCAAGCCAGGCGTCGTCCAGGTCGTCCGGGACGAACGCGCGCAGCCGTACCTCCACGTCGGGCCGCCCGAGGTCAGGCGACACGACGGGCGCCACCACTCGCACGAGCGCACCCGCCTCGACCAGGGCCACCGCCCGCCGGGTGCCGACCTGCCCGCCGCCGACCACCACGACGCGGCGTCCGGTGAGGTCGAGCAGCAGCGGGAACCCGGTCACCGTGCCATTCTCCCGGTCATTCCGCGCGCCGGTCCCGGCGGTCTTGGCCCCCGTGTGACGTCATCCGGTGATTTCGCGTCTCCAGCGCCGCTGTGGGACCCTGGACGCATGCATCGATCGACCGGCGCCGCCAGTGCTGGCACCGTGCTGACCGCTCGCACGGGCGGAACCGTGGGCACGGACGGCACCGCGCTCACCGTACGCAGGCACGTCGATCTGCTGCGCGTCACCGCCGCCGCCTGTCGCTAGCACCGCGCGCGAGCGCGCCGAAGCGAACGACGACTCCCCGCGACGGAAGGACACGCGCATGCCAGCGCGCAAGGGTCAGGGCCAGTGGGCCCTCGGATACCGCGAGCCGCTCAACCCCAACGAGCGGTCCAAGCGGGACAACGACCCCCTCAATGTTCGTCAGCGGATCATCGACATCTACCAGCACACCGGCTTCGCCGGTATCGATCCGGCCGACCTGCGCGGGCGGTTCCGCTGGTACGGGCTGTACACCCAGCGGCGCCCCGGCATCCCCGGCGGCAAGACCGCGACGCTCGAGCCGGAAGAGCTCGAAGACGAGTTCTTCATGCTGCGCATCCGCATCGACGGTGGCGCGCTCACGAGCGACCAGCTGCGCGTGGTCGCCGACATCGCGACCACCTACGGGCGCGACGTCGCCGACGTCTCCGACCGGCAGAACGTGCAGCTGCACTGGATCCGCGTGGAGGACGTGCCGGCCATCTGGGACAGGCTCGAAGCCGTCGGCCTCTCGACGACCGAGGCGTGCGGAGACACCCCGCGCGTCATGCTCGGCTGCCCGCTCGAAGGCGTCGCCGCCGACTCGGTCCTCGACGCCGGGCCGGCGCTTCGCACGACGGTAGACAAGTACCTGGGCGATCCCCAGTTCTCGAACCTGCCCCGCAAGTTCAAGACGTCGATCTCCGGCTGCTCGCACCACTGCACCAACCACGAGATCAACGACGTCTCGTTCGTCGGGGTGATCGGTCCCGGCGACGAACCCGGCTTCGACGTCTGGGTGGGCGGCGGCCTGTCGACCAATCCGATGTTCGCCGGTCGCCTCGGCGTGTTCGTCACGCCCGACGAGGTCAGCGAGGTCTGGGCCGGCATCGCGTCGATCTTCCGCGACTACGGCTACCGCCGGCAGCGCAACCACGCGCGGCTGAAGTTCCTGGTCGCCGACTGGGGTGTCGAGAAGTTCCGCGAGGTGCTCGAGAAGGAGTACCTGCACCGCGGCCTGCCTGACGGCCCGCCCGCTCCGCCGTCTCCCGCGCACCGCGACCACACCGGCATCGCACCGCAGCAGGACGGCCGCTTCGCCGTCGGCGCCACGACCAGGTCCGGACGCACCTCGGGTAGCTCGCTGCGCGCGGTCGCCGAATTGGCCGACCGCTTCGCCGCGGGGCGGGTGCGCCTCACGGCCCAGCAGGGCGTCGTCGTGCTCGACGTCGCCGAACAGGACACCGAGCCGCTCGCGGACGAGCTGCTGAAGGTGGGCCTGACGGTGCACCCCTCGGCGTTCCACCGCGGAACGATCGCCTGCACGGGCATCGAGTTCTGCAAGCTCGCGCTGGTCGAGACCAAGGCACGCGCCGAGATCATCCGCACCGAACTCGAGCAGCGTCTCCCCGACTTCGACACTCCGATCACGATCAACGTGAACGGCTGCCCGAACTCGTGCGCGCGCTTCCAGGTAGCCGACATCGGGTTCAAGGGCATGGTGCAGAAGGGTCCGGACGGTGACGTCGAGGCCTTCCAGGTGCATCTGGGGGGGCGCATGGGCAGCGAGGCCGAGTTCGGCCACAAGTTCCGCGGTCTCAAGGTCACGGCCGACGAGGCGCCCGACTACGTCGAGCGTGTTCTTCGCCGATACACGGCTCAGCGGGAAGAAGGAGAAACCTTCGCGGCTTATGTTGGTCGAGCGGAGGAATCATGGTTGCTGTAGCAGCACGGGAAGAACTGCGGGAACTCGCCGAGCAGGCCGGCGAAGAACTCGAGGGTGCCACGGCCCTCGAGATCCTCACCTGGGCCGACGACCGATTCGGCGCATCCTGGTGCGTGGCGTCCTCGATGGGCGACTCGTTGATGCCGCATCTCGCCGCGCAGGTCCGCGCCGGCGTCGACGTCCTGTTCCTCGACACCGGCTACCACTTCGCCGAGACGATCGGCACCCGCGACGCGGTCGCCGCAACCCTGCCGGTCAACGTCGTGACGCTCACCCCGAAGCGCACCGTCGAGGAGCAGGACGCGAGCTTCGGCGCACGCCTCTACGAGCGCAACCCCGACCAGTGCTGCGCGCTGCGCAAGGTCCTCCCGCTGCGCGAGGGCCTGTCGAACTACGTCGCGTGGGCCTCGGGACTGCGCCGCGACGAGGCCGCCACCCGGGCCGACGCCAAGGTCGTCGAGTGGGACGAGCGCCGCAAGATGGTCAAGATCAACCCCATCGCCGCTTGGACGCAGGACGACGTCGACACCTACATCGCCGAGAACGGCGTGCTGCTCAACCCGCTGGTGTTCGACGGCTACCCCTCGATCGGCTGCGCGCCGTGCACCCGGCGGGTCGCACCCGGCGACGACCCGCGCTCTGGTCGCTGGGCAGGGCTGAACAAAACCGAGTGCGGCCTGCACGCCTGAACACCCACAATCACCGGGTGCACGCCAACTGCGTCGCTGTCGACGCGATCCTTGCCGCGGCCGGTGCGTCCGGCCGGGTGCTCATCCTCGCCGAGCCGGCACCGACGGCCGCCGCCGCTGCCGGGCTGCTCGGTGTCGAGGTCGGCGCGATCGCGAACTCGCTGGTGTTCGCCACCGCACAGGACACCGCGCTGCTCGTCCTCACCAGCGGTGCGCACCGCGTCGACACCGCCAAGGCCGCAGCACTCGCCGGCACCGCCGCGCTGAGACGCGCCGACCCGCAGTTCGTTTACCAAGCCACCGGGCAGCGCATCGGCGGGGTCGCGCCGATCGGGCATCCGCGACCCATTCCGACGCTCGTCGATGCGGATCTCGGCTCTTATCCCCAGGTATGGGCGGCCGGGGGCGTCCCGCACGCCGTGTTTCCGACGACGTTCGCCGAGCTGGTCCGCCTCACCGGAGGAATTCCCGGGTCGGTGGCCTGACGCCCTCGCCTCAGGATGAGGCACGATCGACGGATGCGATCCGCGGAGCGTCCCGAGAGGCAGGCCACCGTCGTGGCCTGGACCGGTCGGCAGTTCGCGGCGCGCGTCGACGAGGCCATGGAGATCTACGTCCAGGCGATGAACTACCCCCGCTACACCGGCGCCCAGCGCGCGGTCACCGCACGTCGCCATACGAACAACCCGGGCTTCGCCTGCCGCGCCGCGCTCGACGCCAACGGCGTGCTGCTCGGCTTCGGGTACGGCTACACGACCGCTCCTGGACAGTGGTGGCACGACCTGGTGCGCCGTGCCGTCACCGCCGAGGTCGCCGCACAATGGCTCACTGAGGCATTCGAGCTGTCCGAGCTGCACGTGCGTCCCGAACATCACGGCGGCGGCATCGGCTACACGGTCCTGACCGAACTCGCCGGGGCGATCCCGCACCAGGCGATGCTGCTGTCGACACCGGACGCCGACACCCGCGCGTTCCGGCTCTACCGCCGCCTGGGTTTCCTCGATCTCGCGCGCAACTACCTCTTCCCCGGGGACTCGCGCCCGTTCGCCGTTCTCGGCGTGCGGTTGCCGCTGTCGCTGCAACCCCGCGGCTGACGCGCTGCGCGATCAGGACCGGGCGGCGAGCGCCAGGTTCGCCCACACCTCGCGGGTCGCACTCGAACGGTTGAGTGTGTAGAAGTGGATGCCCGGCGCGCCTTCGTCGAGCAGTCGCTGGGTGAGCTTGGACGCCTCGTCGATGCCGAGGCGCCGCACCGCTCTGGGGTCGTCCGCGACGGCGTCGAAGCGCTCGGCCAGTGCGAGCGGGAACGGCGCACCCGACAGCTGCTCGGAGCGGCGGATCGTGCCCAGGTTGGTGACCGGCATGAGTCCGGCGATGATGGGGACGTCGCACCCGGCCGCCGCGACCCGGTCGCGCAGCCGCAGGTACTCGTCGGCATCGAAGAACATCTGCGTGATCGCATAGTCCGCACCCGCGCGGCACTTCTCGATGAACCACCGAGTGTCGTCGTCCAACGAAACCGAACGCGGATGCTGGTACGGGAACGCAGCGACACCGACGGTGAAGTCGCCGAGCGCGCGCAGCAACCGGACCAGCTCGGAGGCGTAGTTGAGTCCTTCGGGATGGGCGGCCCACTCGCCCATCGGGTCGCCCGGCGGGTCGCCGCGCAGCGCGAGCATGTTCGACACGCCGGCTGCGGCGAGCCGGCCGACGATCGAGCGCAGTTCGGCGACAGCGTGGTTCACCGCGGTGAGGTGCGCCACCGGCAGCAGCGTGGTGTCGGTCGAGATCTGCTCGGTGATGCGGATCGTCTTGTCGCGCGTGCTGCCGCCCGCTCCGTACGTCACCGAGACGAACGAGGGTCGCAGCGGCTCGAGCTCACGGATCGTCGTCCAGAGCAGCCCTTCGTCCTCGGTCGTCTTCGGTGGGAAGAACTCGAAGGAGAAGGTCGGACGCCCAGTGGCGAGGCAGTCCCGGACCGAGCGCGTCATGGCGTTCAGCGTAATGTCCGACGGGTGAGTCGGCCTGCTGACGCGGTCATCCAGCGCGTCGACGAAGCCCTCGCTGCCTTCCTCGACGAGCGCGCCGCCTCCCTGTCCATGGTGGGTCCCGAGCTCAGCACGCTCTCTCGCGCGGCCCGCGTGCTGATCGTCGACGGCGGCAAGCGACTGCGCCCCAGCTTCGCCTACTGGGGCTGGCGCAGCGTCCGCTCGGAGCAGGACGACGACAGCGCGCTCATCTCCGCGGCGGCCGCGCTCGAACTGCTACACGGGTGCGCCCTCGTCCACGACGACGTGATGGACGCCTCGGCGACACGGCGCGGTCACCCGTCGGCGCACCGAGCATTCGCTCAGCTGCACCGCTCGTCCGAGTACGTCGGCGACGCCGAGGCGTTCGGCGCGGCCGCGGCGATCCTGCTCGGCGACCTGCTGCTGTCGTGGGCAGACAACGTGTTCGCCGCGGCACCGATCGACCGGGCCGCGCGGCAGGCCACCCGCGAGGTGTGGGACGGCATGCGCCAGCTGGTCATGGCCGGGCAGTACCTGGACGTGCTCGTGCAGGCGAAGGGCGGTTTCGACGCTGCCGAGGCGCTGCGCGTCGCGGAGTTGAAGACGGGCAAGTACACGATCGAGGGGCCGCTGCACCTCGGCGCCGCGGCAGCGGGCGGCGACGCGGCGACCCGGGCCGCGCTCAGCCGCTACGGCATCCCGCTCGGCGAGGCGTTCCAGTTGCGCGACGACGTGCTCGGCGTCTTCGGCGACCCCGAGCTCACCGGCAAGCCGGCCGGCGATGACCTCCGTGAAGGCAAGCGCACGCTGCTCGTGGCACTCGCGATGGGCGCGGCCGATCGCGCGCAGGCCGAGCTGTTGCGTGCCCACCTCGGTGACCGCTCCCTCGGCGAGGACGACGTCGAGCGGCTGCGGGCGATCATCGTCGACACCGGAGCGCTGGGCCAGGTCGAGCGACGCATCGCCGAACGTGCCGCGGCAGCGCGGGACGCGCTCGACGCCGACCTGATCGCTGCCGAGGCCCGGGACGCGCTCGCGGGGCTCGCGGTGGCGGCGAGCGAACGGCACTCGTGATGCGCACCGTGACCGGGCCCACCGACACCGTCGTGGTGGTCGGCGCCGGGCTCGGTGGCCTGTCGGCCGCACTTCACCTGGCCGGCGCCGGCCGCAACGTCGTCGTCGTCGAGCGTGAGCCCGTCCCGGGTGGAAGCGCCGGGCAGATCCGCGATCACGGCTACCACTTCGACACCGGGCCGACCGTGCTCACGATGCCGCACCTCGTCGCAGAGGCACTCGCCTCAGTAGGCGAGGAAGCCGACGACTGGCTCAGGTTGCACCGCCTCGACCCCGCCTATCGCGCGCGGTTCGCCGACGGCTCCACGATCGACGTTCGTGCGGACGTCGATGCGATGGTCGACGAGATCGGCGAGACGTGCGGTGCCCGCGACGCGCAGGGCTACCGCGACTTCGTGGCCTACCTGCGCGCGCTCTACTCCGTCGAGATGCCGCACTTCATCGAACGCAACCTGGACTCCCCGCTGCAACTCGTCGGACCGGCGCTGCTGCGCCTGCTCTCGCTCGGCGGCTTCGGGCGGCTGGGCCCGAAGGTGGCGACGTTCTTCCAGGACGAGCGGCTGCGGAGGCTGTTCTCGTTCCAAGCGATGTACGCAGGCCTGTCGCCGGCCAAGGCGCTCGCGATCTACGCCGTGATCACCTACATGGACTGCGTCGAGGGTGTGTACTTCCCCGAGGGCGGCATGCACGCGGTGCCGCGCGCGATGGCCGCAGCCGCGGCGGCGCACGGCGTCAGCTTCCGGTTCAACACGGCCGTGACCGCCGTCGACGTCTCGGGCGGACGCGCGCGCGGTGTCCTCACCTCCGACGGCGACCGCATCCCCGCGGACGTCGTCGTCATCAATGCCGATCTGCCCACCGCGTACGCCGAGTTGCTCCCGCCGGGATACACGCCGCGCCGGGTGCGGCGGTTGCGCTACTCGCCGTCCGCGGTCGTCCTGCACTCCGGATCGGCCGCCCGCTTCCCGCAGCCGGCGCACCACACGATCGACTTCGGAACCAAGTGGGAGCGGACGTTCGCCGAGATCATCGACGAGGGCCGGCTGATGAGCGACCCGTCGTTCCTGCTGACCAACCCGACGTTCACCGATCCGTCGCTCGCGCCGGCGGGCCGCCAGACGTACTACGCGCTGTTCCCCGCACCCAACCTCGATCCGCGCGAGCGGGGCAGGGCGAGGCGACTGAACTGGGCCGAGCAGCGCGCCCATTACCGCGACGACATCGTCGCGACGCTCGAGAAGCGCGGGTACCGCGGCTTCGGTGACGCGATCGAATGCGAGCACCTCGTCACGCCGGCGGACTGGAAGGCGCAGGGCATGGCGGCCGGCTCGCCATTCGCGGCGGCACACGACTTCGGCCAGACCGGGCCGTTCCGCGCGCCGACGCTGGACCGCCGCGTCGAGAACCTGGTGTTCTGCGGCGCCAACACCCAGCCCGGAGTCGGCGTGCCCATGGTGCTGGTGTCGGGCCGGCTCGCGGCGCAGCGGATCACCGGATGACCACTCCCCTCGGCCGACGCGAGCTCGACGCGGCTGGCATCACCGATCCCGCCCTGCGTGCGGGCTACGCCCGGTGCCGTGCGATCAACGCGCGGCACGGCCGCACCTACTACCTGGCGACCCTGCTGCTGCCACCGGCGAAGCGCCCGTTCGTGCACGCGCTGTACGGCTTCGCGCGGCACGTCGACGACCTCGTCGACGACCTCGACCCGAACCTCGCGCCGGCGCAGCGAGAGCGGCGCCTGACCCGATGGAGCGAGGACTTCCTGACCGACCTCGACTGGGGCGCCGCGAGCGACCCGGTGAGCCGGGCGGTGATCGACACCGCGGGCCGATGGCAGATCCCGCACCGGCACTTCGCGGACTTCCTCGACTCGATGCGCATGGACCTCACCGAGTCGTCGTACGCGACCTATGACGACCTCGCGCGGTACATGTGGGGTTCCGCCGGGGTCATCGGCCTGCAGACGCTGCCCATCCTCGGCCGTGCCGACGAGTCGACGCCGCAGGAGGAATTGGAGCGCTGCGCCGTCGATCTCGGTTACGCCTTCCAGCTCACGAACTTCCTGCGCGACATCCCAGAGGACCTGCGGCGTGGCCGCGTGTACCTCCCGCAGGCGTCACTCGATCGGTTCGGCGTCACCCGCGCGCGGCTCGCGCGTGGGGTCGCGGACGCTCCGATCCGCAATCTGATCGCGGCCGAGATCGAGCGGGCACGCGAGCTGTATCGCGCAGCGCGGCCCGGCATCGGGCTCGTGCAGCCGACCTCGCGGGACTGCCTGCTCACGGCACTGACGCTGTACGCCGCGATCCTCGACGAGATCGAGCGCGCCGACTACGACGTCTTCTCCGCCCGCGTGTGCGTCGGGCTCCCGCGCCGTGCCCGCGTGGGGCTCGCCGGGTTCGTGCGCGCGCGTCGCTCGAGAAAGACCCAGAGCGACAGGGTCGCGGTGACCATGGCGAACCCGAAGAGCAGGTCCTCGACCGGCGCCCAGGCGATGCGCAAACCGACGACGCGCTCGCCGTCGTAGCGGACGATCCGCAGACCGGTGAGCAGCCCGTTCACCACTAGCTGGAATCCCAGCACGATCGCGTACGAGACCCAGAACGCTTTGCGCCGCACCAGCGAGGTGCGCAGCACGCGCAGGTCGACGAGCAGTGCGACGAGCACGCCGGCGACTGCGGTGACGGTGTACGTCACGGCTCGTCGTCGATGACGAGCCAGCCCGGACGGCGCGCTCGCACCGCCTCGAACGTCAGCACGGCGCAGGTCGGAACGACGGCGAAGAAGAGCAGCTCCTCGATCGGGAGCCGGCCGGGCAACGTCATGCCGACGAGATAGGCCGCGTCGTAGTGCCACCAGCCCTGAGCGACGGCAACGAGGTCCCAGGCAACGAACACGACGACGACGGGCGCGACAGTGGCGAGCAGCCGACGCCAGCGCGCGTACACGCCCGTCCTCAGTACCACCTCGAGCGGCGCGGTGCCGAGCAGGCAGGCGGCGAGGATGCCCAGGTAGGTCAGGTGCCGCATCGGGCGCGCCACATGTCAGTAGCCGGCCACCTGCGCGCGGCGCTTGACCTCGGTGCCGCGGTTCTCGCGCAGCGCGTCGATCGGAGCGCCCGGCAGCGAGTCGTCCGCGCGGAACAGCCAGTCGACGATCTCGTCGTCGGCGTACCGCGCGTCGCGCAACTGCGTGATCACCGAGGGCAGCGCCTTGACCACCGCACCGTCCTGCACGAACGCGGCAGGTACGCAGCGCACGTTGGCGTCGTTGCGGACACCAACCAGCAGCCCGTCGCGAAGCAACTGGTGCACCTTGGTCACCGGCATGCCGAGCGCCTCCGCGGTCTCGGGAACGGTCAGCATCTCGTCGCGCGTATCCACGGCGACCAGCCTAAGCGGCGCCTCGGTGGGCGAGGACGGTGTGGGTCACGTACGGGGCCTCGACGACCCCTCCGGTGCGGTCAATCGCCGCGCCGACTGCGGCGACGAGCGCCGCGCGATGCTCCGGATCGAGCAACACGTGGTCGCTCTGCGTCTGGATCAGGGCCACCCACTCGTCGCGGGTGTATCTGCGCTGCCACGCATACTCACGGTCCTCAACGGTGGTGAACAGGCCGGTGGTACGCAGGTCGGCGGCGTACGGCGGATCGGCGCCACGGTCGCGTTCGACGACCGGCCGGAGCAATGCGGGGGCGTGCGTCCGGTACACCTCGCTCAGCGCGGCCTGGATGTCACCGCCGAGCCGGGCGACGTTCCAGAACAGAGCGAGCGTCCCGCTCGGCCGCAGCACTCGGGCGACCTTGGGCACCCCGACCACGGGGTCGATCCAGTGCCAGGCCTGGCCGCTCACGGCGAGATCGAACTGCCGACCCGCATCGTCCCACTGCTCGAACGACGAGACCTCGACCGGGATGCCGTGAGCGCGCGCGACCTGGGCCATCTTGGCGTCGAGCTCGACGCCGAGCACGGGAATGCCGCGGGCGGCGAGCAGGCGGGCCGCCTTGCCGGTGCCGCAGCCGATGTCGAGCGCGTCCGCAGGCGCCAGGGCAGCGAGATCGTCGATCAGTGCCTCGGGGTACGACGGCCGTGCCCGGTCGTACTCGACGGCGACGTCACCGAACGACTCGGCGCGCTCGCGGTTGGCATGCAGGCGCAGCGGCTCCGGCGACGACCACGTTTGTGACACGGCTCGATCTTCTCAGCCGCCGACGCGCCAGATCTCGTCGGGCGGTGCCGGCGAGCGCATCGGGTCGGTGTCGGTCAGCGGTGCGGCCGACCCGACCCAGGACCGGAAGCCGGTCCCGGCGACGACGCGCCGCGGGAACATCGCACGCGCTGCCGCGGCCGAGACGGCAGCGACCGGAAGCCCCGCTCGGGCGGCGGCGATGACGATGTTGCCGAACCGGCGGCGCTTGAGCACCGCGGGATCCGCGAGCGCGAGCGCGTCGGGCAGCGCGCGGGTGACGGCCGCGCCCAGCCGGCGGCTGAACGTCCCGGGCGGGCCGTCCGCGACGTTCGCGAGCAGCACCCCGTCGGGCCGCAGCACCCGCGCGGCGTCGGCGAAGAACTCCATGGCAGTCAGCTCCGCCGGCACCCGGCCGCCGAGGAAGGCGTCGAGCACGAGGACGTCCGCACTCGCGTCCGCGAGCGCGGACACCCCCTCGCGGCCCCCGAGCGGGCGGATGCGGATACGGGCGCCCCGGTCGAACGGCAGCCGCTCGCGCACCAGGGCAGTCAGCGCGGCGTCCGGTTCGAGCACGATCTGTGCGGACCCGGGCCTGGTGGCCGCGACATACCGGGCGAAGGTGCACGCCCCGCCTCCGACGTGGGTCACCGCCAGCGGACCCTCGGGCAGCGCGCCAAGGATGTCGGCGAAGCCCTGGACATACTCGAAGTCCAGGTAGGTCGGGTCGTCCAGGTCGACATACGACTGGCGGATGCGATCCAACAGCAGCAGCCACCCGCCGGGACGGTCTGCGTCGGCGAGCAGCTCCGCCGCACCGCCGGAAAAGGGCGCGGGCGGCCCGGATCCGGCCGACGTGACGGGTTCCTCAGCGCTGCTCACCAGCCCCAATCTAGGCGGGATCAGGGCGGGCACCGCTCGGTGCGGCGCACCGGCCGGGGCGCATGCAACCGTAGAATCGCCCGCGTGCACACGGCCACGGCGGATCCGCTCGTCGGCCGCACGCTCGAAGGCCGGTACCGCATCCTCGATCGCATCGCGCGGGGCGGGATGTCCACCGTGTACTCGGCCGTCGACGAGCGGCTCGACCGCTACGTCGCCGTCAAGGTCATGTCGGCGGCGCTGTCAGCCGACCCCGCGTTCATCGACCGCTTCGCGCGCGAGGCCCGCGCTGCGGCGCGGCTGAGCCACCTCAACGCCGTCTCGGTCTACGACCAGGGAATCGACTCGAGCAGCGGCGACCGGCACGTCTTCCTGGTGATGGAGCTGGTCGAGGGACGCACGCTGCGGGAGCTGCTGCGCGAGCGCGGCAAGCTCGACCCGGCCGAGGCGATCTCGATCATGGAGCCGGTGCTCAGCGCCCTTGCCGTCGCTCACCGGGCCGGGCTGGTGCACCGGGACGTCAAGCCCGAGAACATCCTGCTGTCCGACGAGGGCATCGTGAAGGTCGCCGACTTCGGGCTCGCCCGGGCGGTCGAGACCGACGCGGCCTCCACCCGCACCGGCCTGATGATGGGCACGGTCGCGTACTGCGCCCCCGAACAGATCAGCAAGGGCGTCGCCGACCAGCGCTCGGACGTGTACGCGGCCGGGGTCGTCCTGTTCGAGCTGCTCACCGGCTCGCCGCCGTTTCGCGGTGAGTCCGCGATGAATGTCGCGTACCAGCACGTGCACAGCCGGGTCCCGGCACCGTCGTCACGGGTGAAGGGCATCCCGTCCGAGATCGACGAGCTCGTGGTTGCCGCCACCGACAGCGATCCCACCGGCCGTCCGGACGACGCAGGCGCCATGCTCGCCGAGCTCGCGGACGTGCGCAGCGAGCTCGCACTCCCGGTCGTTGCGGTTCCACCCCGCCCGCGCACGTCCGTCCCGCGTCGACCGGTTGCCGCCGCGGACGGAGCGACCACCGAGGTCGTGCGCGAGGCGGGTCGCCACGACACCTCGGTCGTGCCCGGCCATACGACGCCGCCGCCGCCGCCGCGTGACACGCATCCGTCCTACCCCCCGCCGGTGGTCACCCCGCCGTCGAAGCGCAGGCAGCTGTCGGCGTCCGCACGCAAGCGCCGCCGGGCCCTGCTGATCTTGCTGATCGTCGCCCTCCTCGGTCTCGTCGCCGGGTACACCGGCTGGTGGTTCGCGGCAGGGCGCTATGCGCGCGTCCCGGACCTAGGGGGGAGCTCGCAGGCCGCCGCCACGACGAAGCTGAAAGACGCCGGGTACAAGGTGGCGCCTGCCGTCGACCGCGAGTTCAGCGAGACCGTCCACAGCGGTGCGGTCATCGGCACCCATCCGGGCAGCGGCAGCCGTGTCGCGAAGGGCCGCAGCATCACCCTGGTGCTCTCGAAGGGCCCGGAGCGGTTCAAGCTGCCCGACGTCAAGGGCGGCACCGAGGCGGCCGCGCGGCAGACGCTCGCCGGCATCCCGGTGCAGGTGGCGCCGGTGGCCGCGACGAAGCCCAGCGACACCATGCCCGAGGGCAAGGTGATCGGCACCGACCCACCGGCAGCAACGCTCGCGAAGCGCAATCAAGTCGTCACGATCATCGTGTCGAGCGGACCACCGATCATCGCGATTCCCAAGATCGACCCCGGCACGCCGGTCGCCGACGCCGTCCAGACCCTGCAGCAGGCCGGCTTCAAGACACAGACCATCGATGCCTTGGACGACACGATCGCGAAGGGCGGCGTGGTGTCCATCGACCCCACCGGCAGCGCGCGCAAGTTCAGCACGGTGACGATCACTGTGTCGCAGGGCCCGCACCAGGTGCAGATCCCGGACATCGCGACACTGACCCCGGTCGGCACCGCACAGAAGCAACTCGAGCAGCTCGGCCTCAAGGTCAAGATCCAGAAGGCGTTCGGTGGTCACAGCGGCTTGGTGGTGGGCATCGATCCGCCGGCGGGCACCACGGTCGACGTCGGCTCGACCGTCACCCTCTCCATCATCTGACGTGCCACCGGCGCGCCGGAGCCTGATCGGCTCCCATCTGTCGGTGGCCGGCGGCCTGGCCCGCTGCCTGCCGCGCGTCGACCGGGTGGGCGCCGAGGTGGTGCAGCTGTTCGTCGCCAACCCGCGCGCCTGGGCGCCACCCCCGCTGGACGCCGCGGCGGACGAGCAGTTCCGGCTTTCGTGCGAGGGACGCCCCGTGCCCGTGTTCGTGCACGCGCCGTATCTGATCAACTTCGGCTCGCCGACGGAACAGACCCTGGCGCGCTCCGCCGAGGCCCTCGAGTTCTCGCTGCGCCGAGGTGCCGCGATCGGGGCGAAGGGCGTCGTGATGCACGCCGGCTCGGCCGTGCTCGGCATCGCACGGGACGCCGCTCTGCGGCAGGTCCGTGCCCAGGTGCTGCGCGTGCTCGACACGGTCGGCGACGGGCCGCGCGTCTTGATCGAGCCCACGGCCGGGGGCGGCAACGCCCTGGCCTCGGACGCGGCTTCGCTCGGTGCGTACCTGGACGTCCTGGGCCGTGACGAGCGCATCGGGGTCTGCCTCGACACCTGTCACCTGCATGCCGCCGGGCACGACCTGTCGACCGAGCAATCCTTCGGCGCCGCACTGCGCGCCTTCGGCCGGGCTGCCGGAGATGGCGCCATCGGCCTGGTGCACGTCAACGACAGCCGCGATCCCGCCGGGTCGAAGCGCGACCGGCACGCCGCGATCGGGGCCGGGACGATCGGGCGGGAGCCGTTCGCGGCGCTGTTCAGCTCACCGGTCACGCGAGGGGTCCCGCTTGTCGTCGAGAGTACCGACGAGGACCACGCCGCCGACATCTGCGCGTTGAAGCAGCTGCGCGGCGACTGACGCGCGGCACATAGACTCTGCCGCCATGGTCATCGTCATGGCGCCGACCGCGGTTGACAGCGACATCGCGACCGTCGTCGCGCACATCGAGGCGCACGGCGGGCAGGCGTTCGTCAGCCGCGGCGTGACGCGCACGATCATCGGCGTCGTCGGCAGCGAGGCGGTGCTCGAGACACTCGACGCCGACGGCCTGCCCGGGGTCGCCGAGACGATGCGGATCACCGCGCCGTACAAGCTGGTGTCGGCGCAGAACCACCCGCGGCGCACAACAGTGCGTGTCGGCGGTGTGCCGATCGGCCCGGACACGTTCACCTTCATCGCCGGTCCGTGCGCCGTCGAGACTGCGGAGCAGACGCTTGAGTCGGCGCTCATGGCCCGCCGCGCCGGGGCGACCCTGCTGCGCGGGGGTGCGTACAAGCCGCGTACGTCGCCGTACGCCTTCCAGGGGCTCGGTCTCGACGGGCTGCGCATCCTCGCCGAGGTCCGCGACGAGGTGCAGTTGCCGATCGTCACCGAGGTGACGGACGCCGCGGATGTCGACGTCGTCGCCTCGTACGCCGACATGCTGCAGATCGGCACGCGGAACATGCAGAACTTCGGGCTGCTGCAGGCCGTCGGCGCGTCCGGCCGCCCGGTGATGCTCAAGCGCGGGCTCACCGCGACGTACGAGGAGTGGCTGATGGCCGCCGAGTACATCGCGCAGCGCGGCAACCTCGACATCGTGCTCTGCGAGCGCGGCATCCGATCCTTCGAGCCGTCGATCCGCAACATGCTCGACGTGTCGGCGGTGGCCATGGTTCAGCGCCTGTCGCACCTGCCGGTCATCGTCGACCCGTCGCACGCGGCCGGGCGGCGCGATCTCGTCGTGCCGCTGGCCCGCGCCGGCATCGCGGCCGGCGCCGACGGGGTGATGGTCGACGTGCACCCGCACCCCGAGGCGGCACTGTGCGACGGTGCCCAGGCGCTCTTCGGCGACCTGCTGGACGAACTCGCGCGGGTGGTCACCACCATCCCGCCGCTGCTGGGCCGGACGTCCGCCGCACACCTCGCCGGCTGAACCGTCGCGGCCGCGGAACCCTCCGATCAGGCCACGAGCGGCCGCAACACCTCGATCGCGCGCCCCAGCGCGTCGTCGTCGATGTCCAGGTGCGTGACGAGGCGCAGGAACCGCGGGCCGAGCGCAGAGACGAGCACGCCCTGCTCGGCCGCCTTGACCGCGACGCCCGGCGCATCAGGTGCGTCGAGGACGACGATGTTCGTCGGCACCGTCGCCACGTCGGCTCCGAGCGCGTCGGCCAACCGCCGGGCCCGCATGTGGTCGTCAGCGAGCCGCTCGCGATGATGCTCCAGCGCGTACAGGCCGGCAGCGGCGAGGATGCCGGCCTGCCGCATGCCGGCGCCGTAACGCTTGCGCCACACCCGCGCCTCGGCGATGCGCTCGGCCGACGACACGAGCACTGACCCGACCGGGGCGCCGAGGCCCTTCGACAGGCACACCGAGACCGTGTCGAACCCCTCGGCGAGCTCGGCCGGTGGCGTACCGGTGGCAACCGAGGCGTTGAACAGGCGCGCACCGTCGAGGTGCAGCGCCAGGCCGGTCTCGGCCGCAAGTGCGCGTACCGCGGCCACCTGCTCGGGTGGCTGCACCGTGCCGCCGCCGAAGTTGTGCGTGTTCTCGACAGCGATCGCGGCCGTCGAGACGAGGTAGGGGCCGGCGTCGGGGGCGACCAGCTCGCGGACCGACTCGACGTCGAGCAACCCCCGCGTCGCCTTCCAGGTGCGGAACGTGATCCCCGAGAACACCGCCGCCGCACCGAGCTCGGCCCGGGCGATGTGCGCGAGCGAGTCGCACACGAGTTCCATGCCCGCAGGCACGAGCAGCCGGATCCCGAGCTGGTTGGCAAGCGAGCCGCTCGGCGCGAACAGCCCCGCCGGGAAGCCCAGCAGCGCGGCGACCGACTGCTCGAGCGCGGTGACCGTGGGGTCCTCGCCGTAGACGTCGTCACCGACCTCGGCGTCGGCCATGGCAGCGCGCATCGCCGGTGTCGGTCGCGTTACCGTGTCGGAGCGCAGGTCGACGACGCCCTCCGGCCTCACCGGGAGGAGTCCCGCCGACGGCGCTCGGCGACCAGCCGCTCCGCGACCCGGAAGGCCAGCTCCAGCGACTGCTCGATGTTCAGGCGCGGATCGCACGCAGTCTCGTAGCGGCGGCCGAGATCGGCGGCGGTGAGTTCAGCCGTCCCGCCGATGCATTCGGTGACGTCCTCGCCGGTCAGCTCGACGTGCAGCCCGCCGGGATGCGTGCCCAGCGCGGAGTGCACGTCGAAGAAGCCGTCGACCTCGTCGATGATGCGGTCGAGGTGGCGGGTCTTGACACCCTCGGCCGTCTCCTCGGTGTTGCCGTGCATCGGGTCGCACTGCCACACGACCAGGTGCCCGGTCGAGGTGACCTTCTCGACGATCGCCGGAAGCACGTCGCGAACCTTGCGGTTGGACATCCGGCTGATCAACGTCAGCCGTCCCGGCGCGTTGGTCGGGTCGAGGCGCTCGACGAGTTCGGCGGCGAACTCGGGCGTGGTCGTCGGGCCCAGCTTCACCCCGATGGGGTTGGCGATGCGCGAGACGAAGTCGAGGTGGGCGCCGTCCATCTGCCGGGTGCGTTCACCGACCCACACGAAGTGACCCGACAGGTCGTACGCGCGGCCCTCCTCGAGACGGGTGAGGGCGCGCTCGTACTCGAGGATGAGCGCCTCGTGGGACGCGTACAGCTCGACGCCCTCGAGCGCTGCGTCGTGCACGCCACAGGCCCGCATGAACCTCACCGCGCGGTCGATCTCGGAGGCGAGCTTCTCGTAGCGCGACCCGGTCTCGGTGCTGCGGGCGAAAGCCGCGTTCCACGCGTGTACGCGGTCGAGCGACGCCAGTCCACCGCCCGCGTACGCGCGCATCAGGTTCAGCGTCGAGGAGGCCGTCGAGTACGCGCGGAGGATCCGCGTGGGATCCGGGCGCCGCTCGCCCACCAGCTCGTTGACCATGTCACCGCGGTAGGAGAACTGCCCGCTCGAGTCGATGTCGGACGAACGCGGCTTGGCGTACTGCCCCGCGATGCGGGCCAGCTTGACCACCGGCATCGACGCGCCGTAGGTCAGGACGACGGCCATCTGCAGCAGCACCCGGACCTTGCCGGCGATGTCGGCCTGCGAGCTCGTGGCGAACGTCTCGGCGCAGTCGCCGCCCTGCAGCAGGAACGCCTGGCCCCGGGCGACCGCCCCGAGTCGCTCGCGCAACTGGTCGACCTCGGAGGCGACGACCAGCGGTGGCATGCCCGCCAGCGTCAGCGCGACCTCACGCAGTTCGAGCGGGTCGGGCCAGGCCGGCTGCTGCGCGGCGGGGAGGGCACGCCAGGCATCAAGCCCGCTGGCGACCGAGTCGTCCGAGTCGTCCGAGTCGTCCGGGGCGGATGCGGCGGCGTCGAGCTGGGAAGTCACTCGTTTAGCGTACGGGCGGCTGTCAGCCGAAGAAGACCTCGGCCTCGGCGTAGAACTCAGGTGGCACCGTCTTGAGCGTCTCGGTCGCATCGGCGAGGGGAACCCGCTCGATGCGGGTGCCGCGCAACGCGGTCATCATGCCCCACGCGCCGTCATGGACGGCGTCGATCGCATGCACGCCGAACCGGGTCGCGAGCACCCGGTCGAACGCCGACGGCGTGCCGCCGCGCTGGATGTGACCCAGCACCGTCGTGCGCGCCTCCTTGCCGGTGGCCTTCTCGATCTCGCCGGCGAGCCACTCGCCGATACCGCCGAGCCGGACGTGCCCGAAGGCGTCGAGACCCTTGTCTACGGTCGCCTTCTCCCCGCCTCCCCCGCCGGCTACCCCCCCACTGTCCGAGGTATCCCCGATCGGCGTGGCACCCTCGGCGACGACGATGATCGGCGCGTAGTGCGACTGGAACCGGCTTTCGACGTACGCGCATACGCGCTCGAGCGAGAACGGCTGCTCGGGGATGAGGATGACGTTGGCACCACCGGCCAGGCCCGCATGCAGGGCGATCCAGCCGGCGTGCCGCCCCATCACCTCGACGATCAGCGCGCGGTGGTGCGACTCGGCGGTGGTGTGCAGCCGGTCGATCGCTTCCATCGCGATGTTCACCGCGGTGTCGAAGCCGAACGTGTAGTCGGTGGCGTTGAGATCGTTGTCGATCGTCTTCGGCACGCCGACGACGTTCACGCCGAGGCCGTGCAACTTGGTGGCGACGCCCAGGGTGTCCTCGCCGCCGATAGCGATGAGCGCGTCGATGCCGATGTCGTGCAGGTTGCCGCGGATGCGTTCGAAACCATCCTCGATGCTGAACGGATTCGTGCGCGACGAACCGAGGATGGTGCCGCCGCGCGGCAGGATCCCCCGCACCTCGGGAACGCCCAGGGGCATGG
Source organism: Pseudonocardiales bacterium (assembly GCA_032160545.1). GTDB lineage: Bacteria > Actinomycetota > Actinomycetes > Mycobacteriales > Jatrophihabitantaceae > DATGFB01. The sequence goes on from JAVHVN010000205.1 coordinate 50,895, forward strand.
TCAGGTTCTCGAGCGGACCCTTCCAGCCGTCGCGGAACCCGACGAACTCGTGGCCATGCACGCCGACACCCTTGCGGACGACGGCGCGGATCACCGCGTTGAGTCCAGGACAGTCGCCACCGCCGGTCAGCACACCGATACGCATGCGGAGCACCCTATCCAGCTAGGTGTCGACGTCGGGGGCACGGTGCCCTGCGCGTGTTGACCGAGCCTGGATGCGTCAGGTCGGGTCGCCGAAGTCCGTCCAGAAGGGTATGCGTTCACACGGGATCGTTATCGGCTCTCGTCGCCGCTCGCGAGTTGGCCGGGCTGCGGTAGCAGTGACTGTTGCGGCGGTGTTGCTCGTCTCGAGCGTGACGCCATGGACGGGCAGCGCCCGTGCGGAGGCACGCCCGGTACGGGGTACGGCGCTCCTGGGGGCGCCACTGGGTCCCGCGGACATTCAAGCGGCATACAACCTGACTGCGGCGGCGGCGGTCGGAGGAGCGGACCACCGCGTGTTCATACAAGAGCCCTTTGTAGGCGGTATAGAGGGCGTAGAGAAGCCACTGAAGAGATACCGGGATTTTTACGGGTTACCCGACTGTTCGAGACGAAACGGGTGCCTGCAATTGCTCAATTCTGACGGCGCAAACCCCGTTAGCGGCGAGCCGCCCCCGCCGGATAAGCTCGTATCCTTCATTGCCGGTATTGCGGAGGTTGTGTCGGCGGTCTGTCCGTTCTGCTCGATAACGGTGGTCCAAGGAACAGCGAGGGCGCTCGTTACGATGCGGGCGTTACATGCCAAGTATGTCGTCATCACCGATGTGCCTTTGGCCACGCTTCCCACCGGATCCTTCCTGTGGCCCGGAATCGTGTATGCGACTGCAGACGCCGACGTTAACGAAAGAGGTTTCAGGACTGAGCCCAACTGGGCGCAGTCCTCGCCGGAGGTCTTGTCGGTGGGCGAGACGCTGTTGCAGCGGGATACGAGCACCCCGCGTGGCTGGGATGAGCGAGCGCTCGCTACCTCGGCGTCAGGTTGTGCCACCACGAGCAGTCCCGTGGTCTATCAGGACCTGTGGGGCACGAACGCAGTGTGCAGCGGTCGAGCGTTCTCCGACATCGCGGCCACCACGGGGGACATCAACTTGATCGGGGTGGGGCAAACCGAGCCCGCGCCGCGTACGGCACCGACGTTCGCCGCGGCGATCGTCGTTGCGGCCGCCGCGTTGAGCTCGGCGCCCAACGACCTTGCGAGTCCAGTGTCGGACCTGTACTGGAACGCCCGCGACGAGGGTCTCGTCACGGATGTCACCGCGATGGGTGGCGGGGCGTCGAATGATCCGACCGGTCAGTGCACGACCCGGCTGTGTGTCGCCCAGCCGGGTTGGGACGGACCGTCCGGCGTCGGCGTGCTCAACGGCCCGGGCGCGCTGGAACCCACCTGGCCCGCGCCCCACGATGGACCGGTCGTGATCAAGCCCACGAAAGCACCGGGAAAGTGCATCGGCATCGCGCGCGGCCAGAATGTCGACGCCGTCGAGGCGAGGGCGCAGTTAGTTGACTGCAACGACCCCACCTACTTGACACATTTCCGGCTGAGTTGGGAACGTTTCGACACTGATAAACCGTATGTTCGTTTTACCCTGGTGGATGCCAGTGGCCCGGGGGTGCATCGATGCCTCGCCGCTGCCGTCGATGAGGAGCCGGCCATCTACTCTTGCGGCGGCGAGCAAGCGGCGTGGAAATTGAGCGGATACAAGGCAATCAAAACGGCCGGGTACAAGCCAAAGGCGTATGAGCACACCATCACCGGCTTCCTCACCGACCATCCACTCAACGTTGACACCAGTAAGCCGTCCCCTCAATACCTGAGCGTGACCGCGCCGGTCAAAGACGCCAATTGGACGATCGAGTACGCCTAGTGGGCCGTTACTGAAGACGGCTTGGCGTTCGATGGTGCCGAACCCGACCTCGACCAGGTTCATCCAGGAGGCCTCGGTCGGGGGGAAGTGCAGCTGCACGCGGGGGTTCGCGACGAGCCCGCCAGCCGATCACCGTCGGACGCGAGACCCCCAACCAGAGAAGCGATCTCGGTGTTGGACACATCGTTCGCACCGACTAGTCCGCACGGTCGTGCACGGCCAGCGCCTGCCAGCGCGCCAGGTTGTGCCGGGCGTCGGCGAGAGCGTCGTGCTGGTCGTCCGGTGCCTGGGGCAAGGGTGGCGAGCCGGCGTCCTCCCAGCGCTGCCGCAGCTCATGGGTGAACCGCGGGATGGCCCGCGGCAGCGCTCGCATATCGCCCCACAGTTGGGCCAGCGCGACGTGGTCGTAGGACGCCATCCACGCCCACAGCTCGATTGGGTCGCCCGGCTCGGTGAGGAACGCGAGCAGGTCGGTGCGGATGCGTTCGAGCGAGCGCCACGCAGGATCGGCCGGCCGCGGCAGCTTGTCGAGCACATTGCGCCGCACCCAGTCGATCGCGCGGGACGGATCGAACTCGGTCGAGACGGCGTAGAACTCGCGACCGGTCTCGTCCACCACCCCGATCGAGACGAGATCGATCGTCCGGCCGTCCTCGATGAACTCGCAGTCGTAGAAGTAGCGCACGGCGCTCGGGTCAGCTGGCCCGGGTGTCGGGCACCCGGTCACCCAGCTCGCGGACGTCGGACTCGTCGCGCGCTCCGAAGGCGACGTCGCTCCCCTTCGCCTTCTTCACCTTCGCGGCGTATTCGTCGACGTACTCCTGGCCCGAGAGCTGCATGAGTTCATACATGATCTCGTCGGTCATCGACCGCTCGACGAACCGGTCGCCGGACATGCCCTCGTAGCGCGAGAAGTCGAGCGGCCTGCCGAAGCGCACGCCGGGGCGCGGGCGCAGTTTCGGGATGAGCCGGCCGGCGGGCTGGATGACCTCGGTGTTGACCATCGCGCACGGGATCACCACCGCACGGGATTCCAGCGCCATGCGCGCGACGCCGGTCTTGCCGCGGTAGAGGCGGCCGTCGGGACTGCGGGTGCCCTCGGGATAGATCCCGAGCAGCTTGCCCTCGTGCAGCACCCGGACCCCGGTGGTGAGCGCAGCACGCGACGCGTCGGGGTCCGAGCGGTCGATCGGCACCTGGCCCACGCCGGAGAAGAACATCCGGGAGAAGAAGCCCTTGATGCCGGGCGTGGTGAAGTACTCGGCCTTGGCCAGGAAGGTGACCTTGCGCGGCACCATCACCGGCATGAAGAAGGAGTCGCAGAACGACAGGTGATTGCTGGCGAGGATCGCCGGCCGGTCGTCAGGGATGTTCTCGAGGCCTTCGGTCCACGGGCGCCAGACGCCGCGCAGCAGCGGCCCGAGAAAGACGAACTTCGCGACCCAATAGAACAAGGCGCCATCTCCCCCCGGCCGTTGCGGACCATCTATTACTGCCCGAACCCTACCGAAACCGAACGCCCGGCGAACCGGTCAGGCATGATTGGCGGGCCGACCCCGTGCAGAGAGGATCCGACGTGCCGCTGCCCCTGGACTCCGGCTCAGCAGAGCCCTTCGCCGCCGACGGCGGCCCGGTCGGCGTGGTGCTCAGCCACGGGTTCACCGGGACGCCCGCCAGCATTCGCCCGTGGGCACAGCACCTGGCCGACGCCGGTTTCACCGTACGGCTGCCCCTCCTGCCCGGCCACGGCAGCACCTGGCAGGACACCAACCGCACCCGGTGGCAGGACTGGTACGCGGCGGTCGAGGGGGCCTACGACGAGGTTGCGGCGCGGTGCACCACCGTCTTCGCCGGCGGCCTGTCCATGGGCGGCACACTGGTCACCCGGCTCGCGGAGCAGAAGGGCGCCGGCATCGCCGGGCTCGTCCTCGTGAACCCCTCGTACGGCACCGAGCGCTTCGACGCGAAGTTCGCGCCGTACATCTCCTGGGCGGTCCGGTCGCGCCCGTCGATCGGCGGCGACATCAAGAAGCCGGGCGTCGTGGAGCCGGCCTACGACCGCACGCCGGTGGTGGCGTTCGCATCGCTGCAGCGGCTGTGGAAGGTCACCCGCGCGGACCTCGGCAGGATCACGGCGCCGATCCTGATGTACCGCAGCAGACAGGACCACGTCGTCGAGCCGCGGTCCGCGCAGCTGCTGCACGCGGGCGCCATCGCTACCAGCGTGCGCGAGGTGATCCTCGAGGACAGCTACCACGTCGCCACCCTCGACAACGACGCGCCGGCGATCTTCGAGGGCAGTGTCGAGTTCATCCGGTCGGTCACCGCGTCGGCGCCGGCGGGGGGCACAGCGGGCGGCACGGCAGGGGGCACATCGGCGTGACCGGCCCCGGTCCCGACAGCCTCCCGCCGCAGCCCGGCCGAGTCGACAACGGCTTGCTCGCGCCGAGCTACGTGCCGCTGACGGACGTCGCGACCGAGGTGGGACGCGCGCTGCTCACCGTGCTGGGGCGGGCGCGCATCGCAGCGTACCTCGAACCGGTCGCGACCCGGGTCGACGAGCGACGGCTGTTCGTCGCGGCGGACGAGCGCGGCGACGCGCGCACGATCGTGTCCGCAGCGTTCACTGCACTGAACGGTCCCACCCCCGAAGGCGAAGCAGGTACGGAGCCGCCCGTCGGCGCGCCCGCGCCCGAGCCGGCCGCCGACCCGCTCGCCGGCATCGACACCGACGCGGCATTCGCCGAGCTCATCGCGGATTGGCACGTCGACACCGTCGCCGCGGTGCGCGAGGCCGAGCGCCAGTTGCGGCGCGAGGACGCGGACTG
>JAVHVN010000103.1:0-3119 GCA_032160545.1 Pseudonocardiales bacterium
CCGAAGCCCCACCGGATCGTCGGCCGCTGCCAGTCCGAGACCCCGATCAGCCCGCCTGCGCGCTCCGGGGGCCGGCGGTTGCGCCCGATCACTGGGTGCTCCACGACCGCGTGAGTCGCAGGTAGACGAGCGAGAAGATCGCGAGGAAGGCGGCCAGCATCAGGCTGAGCGCCGTCGCGCTGCCGTAGTTCCCGCCGAGCGAGTTGCCGAACGCGTAGTTGAAGATCATCAGGAGGATCGTCACCGTCGAGTTCGCCGGGCCGCCGGAGGTGAAGAGGTACGGCTCCAGGAACACCTGCGCGGTCCCGATGATCTGCAGGATCATCGTCAGCAGGAGGACGCCGCGCAGCTGCGGAATTGTGATGTGCCAGACCTTGCGCCAGATCGACGCGCCGTCGACCGACGCGGCCTCGTACAACTCGGTGTTCACACCCGTGAGCGCCGCGAGGTAGATGATCACCGTCGCGCCGGCGTTCGCCCAGGTCGACTCGAGCACGAGCGACGGCATCGCCGTCCCGGGCGACTGCAGCCAGGGGTACGGCCCGAGGTTGATCCAGCCGAGGATCGTGTTGAAGACGCCGGTCGGGCTGGCGTCGTAGAACGTCTTCCAGAGGAGGACGGCGACGACGGGCGGGATCACCACCGGCAAGTACGCCAGCGCGCTGAACACACCGCGGAGCCGGCGCACCTCGCTCATCAGCACCGCGGCGACGAGCGGGATCGGATACCCGAAGATGAGGGCCAGGACCGCGAAGTACGCCGTGTTCTTGACCGCGGTCGGCAGCAACGGGTCGTGGAGCACGGTCCCGAAGTTGTCGAGGCCGACCCAGGTCGCCGGCTGCACGAGGTTCGTGTACTGCAGCGACATGATCACCGTGCGAACGATCGGATACCACGAGAACGCACCGAACACGAACAGCATCGGCAGCAGGAAGAGCAACGCCGCAGGGCCGTCGCTGCGCACCCACATGACGGGCGAGCGCCGCGCACGGTGCTTCGCAGGCGTCCGGACGGTCGCGTTCGGTTCCTTCCAACGAGCCTCAACCTGGTCAATCGAGGTCATACGAACTCCTTCTCGTTCTCGTGTCATGCGTGCGGCCGGGAGCGGTGACTGCGCTCCCGGCCGCGCCGGAGTGGGCGATAGCTAATTGCCCTGGCTGATCGCCTGCTGAGCAGCGCTGTTTGCCTGCTTCAGCAACTGCGTGATGTTCGCGCTCTTGTCCGTCAGGACCGCTTGGACGACGGGGTCGAGTGTGTGGTAGACGCTCTGTGTCGACGCCTCCGGTTCGGGAATCAGCTTCTGGCTGAAGATCTGATCCGTGAACGGCTTCATCTGGGACAGCGGCACGTTGATGTACGGCTTGATCCATGTGTTCGCGAGGTCGTACTGCTTCTTGTTGAAGACCGGCAGCGCGGGAACGCCGACCGGCTGTTTCGACGCGATGAGAGTCTGCGCGTTGCGGATGGCCTGCCCCTTGTTGACGAGCGGTTGCTCGTAGTAGAAGTCGATCCACTTGACCGCCGCCGCCCGTGCGGCTGCGTTCGCGTCCGGCCGGACACCGACTTCGGTGCCGCCGCCGAGCACGCCCGCCGTCTTGTTCTTCGCAAGCGGGATCGTCCCGAGGCCGTAGATGCTCGGGTCGATGTTGCTCGCGGAGACGAGGTTCGTATAGACGTCCGAGCCGCTGATGTACATGCCGATGTTGCCGGCGGCGAACGACTGGTTGATGTCACCCCAGCTGTAGTCGAAGTTGGAGCCCATCGAGTTGTCCGTCCAGCGCATCTTCTTGAGCATGTTCAGCGCGGTGACGGCCTTCGGGTTGTTGAGCGTCGCCTTGGCGCTCGTGCCGCGGCCGACTTCCATCCGCCCACCGAGCGAGTACACGACGGTGGTGAAGATCCAGCCGGCGGTGTTGTCGTCCTTCGCCATCTCGGCGTAGCCGGTCTTGCCGGTCTTCTGAGCGATCTGTTTCGCATCTGCTGCAAGCTGCGCCCACGTCGTCGGCGGCTTGTTCGGATTGAGGCCCGCGGCAGTGAAGAGCGCGCGGTTGTAATGGAGTGCCTGTGCGTACGCGCCCTACGGCAGGGCGACGATCTTGCCCTTGGCCGTCGTGCCTTCGGCAAGAACTGCCGGGTTGTACTTCGAGAAGTACGGCAGGTTCTTGACCTCGGCCGTGATGTCGGCGAGCTGCCCGTTGTCCCCGAGCGTGCGTGCATCGGTGAACGGCACTTCGAACACCGTCGGCAGCGTGCCGGCGGCGAGCTTGGCAGCGAACGTCGGCCCGGTCCACTGGTACTCGACCGGCTTGACCTTGATCGACGGGTTGGCCTTCTGGAACTCCGCGACCTGTGCGTTGAACTGCGCGATCGCCGCGGGCGTGCTGCCCGGGATAAGCGACACAACGCTGATCGTGGTCGTCTTCGTGGTCGCCGCGCTCGAGACCGAGCTTGCGCACACAGCGAGCAGGCTCGTCGCGATGACGGCGAGGAGTGCGGTCATACGATTGGACATCGTCCCTACCCTTTCCTAAGCACCGGGACTGTGCCCGATGCCGGCTGGTTTGACCTATCCGTTGCTGTGTCCGCGCGGGGCGACCTGACCCCGGACGGATCTTGTGGGTTCGTCTGGTGCAACCAGACCGTGCTGTCGTGCGGAAGCGCACCTCCTTCGAGCTCACTGCTGGCGAGCAAGACGTTGGCGCCGTCCGGCAGGTCGACCGGATCCGGGCCGAAGTTGACGAGGCAGATGAAGTCCTCCCCACGTGCGAAGGCGAGGACGGAGTCGGCAGACGGGAGCCAGCGCAGGTCACCGTCGCCGAGCGGCGGGAGCGACCGGCGCAGGTGCAGGCCCGCGCGGTAGAGGTTGAGCATCGACGCCGGGTCCTTGGACTCCACCTCGACGGTCAGCGGGCCCCAGTCGTCGGGCTGGTCGAGCCACGGGCGGCTCTCCCCGTTCTCGCTGAACGCGAACGGCGGCCGCTGCCCCGCCCACGGAAGCGGGACGCGGCAGCCGTCGCGACCAGGATCGATTCCGCCGGAGCGGTGCCACATCGGGTCCTGGCGCCTGTCGGACGGGATGTCCTCGACCTCGGGCAGGCCGAGCTCTTCGCCCTGGTAGA
>JAVHVN010000051.1:0-2990 GCA_032160545.1 Pseudonocardiales bacterium
GACGTTGCTGCTCGAGGTGGTGGTGTAGGCGTGGGCCGGTACGGCCCCGAGCAATCCGATCACGGCAGCGACGGTGGCTGTGATGGCCGTGCGGATTCTGATGCGGCTGCGGGCGGGGGTGGGCTGGGTCTGGGTCTGGGTGGTGATCGTCGTGCTCATCTCGGACTCCTTGGTCGGTGGGCCGGTGCGGCTGAGACGAACGATGCGCGCAGTTGGACATCCCGTCCGTCGGGCGGCTGACAGCCGCAGTGTCGGCTTGCGGACAGAGGGGTTCTGCAGTCTTGTCGGGACAAGCGCCCGCGCGGCTGCCGGTGACTACACTCGCGCCATGTCCGGCTGGTCATGCATGGAGTGCCGGCACCCGAGCGCCGCCGACGCCCGATTCTGCTCGTGGTGCGGCGCCCCGCGAGCAGTCGTCGGGCACCCGCGGGAGCAGCGCCGGGTCGTCACGATGCTCTTCGCTGACCTCTCCGGATTCGAGGCACTCACGTCCAGCCTCGACCCCGAAGAGCTGCTCGAGCTGCTGGACCCGTTGCTCGAGTCGATGACGGCGACGATGGAGCGCCACGGCGGCTACGTCGAGAAGTACGCAGGTGACGCGGTTCTCGCGCTCTTCGGGGCGCCAGTCGCGCACGAGGACGACGCAGCGCGCGCCGTCCGCTGCGCCGCGGAGCTGCACCGGCTGGTGGCGGGCTATCAGCGGGGGTCGTTGCTCGGAGAACCTCGGCTCCACGTGGGCATCGAGAGCGGGGAGGTGCTCGTACGTACTCTCGGGCGCGGGGCGCACCGCGATTACGCAGCGCTCGGTGACGCCGTCGTGCTGGCCCAGCGGCTGCAGGCGGCGGCGCCGGCTGGTCAGACCTACGTCGGTGCCGCGGTCGCGGGTGAGCTCGTCGGCAGGGTCGACCTCGAACCGGTCGGCACGGTCGCGACGAAGGGACGGCACGACGGGCTGCAGGCCTGGCGTACGGCGGGGCGGCTACCTCCCGAGCCGGTGGCAGCAGCCGTGCGGGTGCTCGGTCGGGAGGCGGAGCGGCAGCAGCTCAGCCAGGCCGTCGAACGGTTGCGGACAGGCACGGGGGGCCTGGTGGTCCTGCGCGGGGAGGCTGGCGCGGGCAAGTCATCGCTGCTGCGTTCCCTCGTCGACGCGCACGAAGGAGTCGCCGTCTGCGTCGTGCAGTTCCGGCCTGTACAGCTGCGTCCGTACGAGGCGCTGCTCGACTTGCTGCTCGGCGTCCTCGACCTGCCGCCTGCGGGTGAGGTGACCGACCAGCAGCTGCGCGCCGCACTGGTCGCGGCGGGGGTGGAGGCCTCGACGGGCGTGGTAGCTGCCGCGCTTGGCCTGCCCGGTGCGGTGCCGCCCGACCCGGCCAGCGCCGGCCTGCTCGTCGCCGAGGCACTGGTTGCCTCCGTGCGTCGCCGGCTCCTCGCGGAGCCGGTGATGGTCGTGTGCGAGGACCTCCACAACGCCGACCCTGCGTCGCTCGGGGTGCTGCGTCTGCTCGCCGCGTCAGTCTCGCCCGCGCCGCTGATGCTTGCCATCACCACCAGAGACTTGACCGGCGAGGTCCTTCGACCAGACCCCGATCTCGACGTCGAGCTGGGCGCTCTGCCCGAGGGTGCGCTGCGCGAGCTCGCTACCGACCTTCTCGGTATGCCGTGTTCGCCGCAGCTGGCGCGCTGGTTGCTGCAACGCACCGGCGGCAACCCGTTCTTCGCGGCTGAGCTGCTGAGAGCGGCGGCGGAGAACAACACCGTCCGGGCCGGTTCGTTCGGCGCAGAGCTCCACGACCCGGCCCGGGCAGGCAGCGTGCCGCACGGGATCCACGGTGTGGTCGCGGCGCGCATCGACGCGCTGTCGCCCAACGCTCAGCAGGTGGTCGCCTGGTGCAGCGTCGCCGGTGACGGCGTCCCGCGTGAGCTGCTCGACAGCAGCGTGACCGTCGGGGGCCTTGACCTTGCGGACGGGCTCAGCGAGCTCGTCGCGGCCGGCTTCCTGCTCGATGTGCATCCACTCGTGCGATTCCGGCACGTCATCGCCCGCGACGTTGTCTACCGCAGGGTGCTCCGTCGCGACGCCGCCCCGTTGCACCGCGCGATCGCCGTGGCGGCCGAGACCGCCGTGTCGGTCGAGTTCGTCCGGGACTCCGTGGTGGGCCGGCACTGGGCCGCGGCAGGGGAGGGCGCGAAGGCGCTCGCTCCGTTGCTCCGGGCGGCCGACCGCGCCTACCGGGTGGCCGACAGTGCGGATGCCTACGATCTGCTGGACACGGCGTCCTCCGTCATCGGGCCAGATGATCCTGCGCGCCCGGCGATCGACGTCCGGCGCGCCGCCTTGCTGGAACTCGCCGGTGACTACGCGCCGGCGCTCGAGCTCTACCGCCGGGCTGCCGCCGACGGTCGACTCGGCTTGGCCGTCGCGGGGACGGTGTCGGTCCTGCGCAAGCTGGGCCGCTACGCCGAGGCACTGGCGACCGCGGACACCCTCTCCGAGACAGAGGACGCCCGCGCGGCCGGGGTCGTTGAGCTCGAGCGTGGCCGGGCCCTGCTCGGGGCGGGCCGGTTCGTCGAGGCACGCCTAGCCTTCCGTACCTCGGTCGACACGTTGCGCGACCATCCGCGCGGGGGCGAGGCCCTCGTCCAGCTCGCCCGCACCGAGCTCGCCGCCGGCGAGGTCGAGGCGGCCCTCGCGCACGCCGTGGAGGGACGCGACCGGCTCGTCGCTATGCACGAGACGCGCGGTCAGGTCATCGCTTCGAGAGTGCTCGGCGGTGTCTACCAGGACCTGGGCCAGCACGACGTCGCCGCCGCGGAGCTCCGGGGCGGCGTGCAGCTGGCCGACCGGATCGGCGACGTCGAGGAGAGCGGCGGCTGCCTGATCAACCTCGCGCTGGTCGAGGTGGCCCGTGGCCAGGTCGCCACGGCGGTTGAGTGTGACCGCCGGGCGGCCCAGGAGTTCGAGCGGATCGGACACCTTCCCGGAGTCTGCG
>JAVHVN010000089.1:0-28555 GCA_032160545.1 Pseudonocardiales bacterium
AAACCCGGCATCTGTTCGTGACCGGAGGCGTCGCCTCCTCACTCGGTAAGGGCCTCACCGCCTCCAGTCTCGGGTCCTTGCTCAAGGCACGTGGTCTGCGCGTGACCATGCAGAAGCTCGACCCGTATCTCAACGTCGATCCCGGCACGATGAACCCGTTCCAGCACGGCGAGGTCTTCGTGACCGAGGACGGCGCCGAGACCGACCTCGATGTGGGCCACTACGAGCGCTTCCTGGACACCGACCTGGTGGGGTCCGCGAACGTGACGACCGGTCAGGTCTACTCGAGCGTGATTGCGAAGGAGCGCCGGGGCGAGTATCTCGGCGACACCGTCCAGGTGATCCCGCACATCACGAACGAGATCAAGGCCCGCATCCGGGCGATGGCCGAGCCGGGTCCCGACGGGATGGCCCCGCACATCGTCATCACCGAAATCGGCGGCACCGTCGGCGACATCGAGTCGCTGCCATTCCTCGAGGCCGCGCGGCAGGTTCGCCACGACGTCGGGCGCGAGCACTGCTTCTTCCTGCACGTCTCGCTGGTGCCCTACCTCGCACCGTCGGGTGAACTCAAGACCAAGCCGACGCAGCACTCGGTCGCAGCCCTGCGCAGCATCGGCATCACGCCCGACGCGGTGGTATGCCGGTCCGACCGCGAGATTCCGGACAACGTGAAGCGCAAGATCTCGCTCATGTGTGACGTCGACGCCGAGGCGGTCGTGTCCGCGTCCGACGCGCCGAGCATCTACGAGATCCCCAAGGTGCTGCACGGTGAGGGTCTGGACGCCTACGTCGTGCGCCGGCTCGGGCTGCCGTTCCGCGACGTCGACTGGACCGAGTGGGGTGACCTGCTCGACCGCGTGCACCACCCGCGCTCCGAGGTGACGATCGCCCTGGTCGGCAAGTACATCGACCTCCCCGACGCGTACCTGTCGGTGTCCGAGGCATTGCGGGCCGGCGCGTTCGCGCACCACGCGAAGGTGAAGATCCGTTGGGTCGCCTCCGACAGCTGCGAGACCGCGGCCGGTGCCGCAGCCGCCCTCGCCGGCGTCGACGGCATCGTGATCCCGGGCGGCTTCGGTATCCGGGGGATCGAGGGCAAGGTCGGGGCCGTGCGGCACGCCCGCGAGTCACAGATCCCAATCCTGGGGTTGTGCCTCGGCCTGCAGTGCATGGTCATCGAGGCCGCCCGCCATCTCGCCGGCATCATCGGCGCCAACTCGGCCGAGTTCGACGCCGACACTTCAGATCCGGTGATCGCCACGATGGCCGACCAGGTCGACGTCGTCGCCGGCAACGCCGATCTGGGCGGGACGATGCGCCTGGGGGCGTACGACGCGACGCTGAAGCCGGGATCCGTCGTCGCGGACGCGTACGGCGCCACCGCGGTCTCCGAGCGGCACCGGCATCGGTACGAGGTCAACAACGCGTATCGCCAACGGCTCGAGCAGGCCGGGCTGGTCGTCTCGGGGACCTCGCCGGACGGGCGGCTCGTCGAATTCGTCGAACTGCCGCGCGAGGTGCACCCATTCTTCGCCGGAACGCAGGCGCACCCCGAACTCAAGTCGCGCCCCACGCGTGCGCACCCGCTGTTCAAGGCCTTCGTCGGTGCTGCGCTGGCGTACAACGACGCCGAGCGGCTCCCGGTCGAGATCGTCGACCCGGGGCAGGCGGGGACCGGTAACGGCGTTCTCAGCGGCGACACCGCGGTGCGGCTCGCCGACGAGCGCGGGGCGGTCGCAGCCCGCTCGGCCTCGTGAGCGGCGATCAGGCCGCCGAATATCCGGTCGTCGGTACCGAACTCATCTACGAGGGCGCCGTCATCTCGCTGCGCCGCGATCGGGTGCGGATGAGTGACGACTCCATTGCTGAACGCGAGGTCGTGGTGCATCCAGGGGCCGTGGGCGTCGTGGCCCTGGACGCTGACGGGCGGGTGTTGCTGGTGAATCAGTACCGCCATCCCGTCCGGCGGCGACTGGACGAACTTCCGGCCGGGCTGCTCGACAAGGACGGCGAGTCGCCGCTGGACGCCGCGAAACGGGAACTCGTGGAGGAAGCCGGCGTTTCCGCGCGTGAGTGGCACGTACTCGTCGATCTGAACCCGTCCCCGGGGATGTCGGACGAGGCGATCCGCATCTATCTCGCCCGTGGGGTCGAGAACGCGGTTGATGACGGGTTCACTCCCGAGCACGAGGAGATGACCCTGACGGTCTCGCGGGTGCCGCTGGACGAGGCGGTCGGCCGGATCTGGCGAGGGGCGCTGACGAATGCCGCCGCGGTCGCTGGCCTTCTGGCCGCGGCCCGCGCGCAGGCCGACGGCTGGTCGGGACTTCGTCCGGCCGACGCGCCATGGCCTGATCGCGACGGGCGCTGAGTCGGCCGTGACGCTGTCGGCGGCACGCCGCAGGACGGCACCAGAGTCCGTCGTGCGCAGCTATCTCGACCACTTGGCGGTCGAGCGGGCGGTGGCCGCCAACACGCTCGCGTCCTACCGCCGCGATCTCGGCCGCTATGTCGCCCACCTCGGCACCCGCGGAGTCACCGGGCTGGAGTTGGTCGACGCACCGCTCGTCAGCGGCTTCCTCGCCTATCTGCGCGAGGGCGACGACGAGCATCCGCCGCTGTCGGCGACGTCCGCAGCGCGCGCCGTCATCGCGGTGCGGGGCCTGCACCGGTTCGCGTTGCGCGACGGCCTGGTCGAGACCGATGTGGCTCGCGAGGTCCGCCCGCCGTCGCCACCACGCCGCCTGCCCAAGGCCATCAGCGTCGAGGACGTCGAGCGCCTGCTCGACGCTGCCGGGTACGAGGGCACGGCGCTGGCCGTCCGGGACCGGGCCTTGCTGGAAGTTCTCTACGGCACCGGGGCGCGCATCTCCGAAGCGGTCGGCCTGGCCGTCGACGACCTGGACGTCGCCGGGCGCACGGTGCTGCTCTCGGGCAAGGGCGGCAAGCAGCGGCGCGTTCCGCTGGGGTCGTACGCGGCTCGGGCCGTCGACGCCTACCTGGTGCAGGTCCGCCCCGAACTGGTGCGCGCCGGGCGCGGCACCCCGGTGCTGTTCGTCAATGCCCGCGGCGGCCCGCTGTCACGGCAGTCGGCCTGGACGATTCTGCGCACCGCCGCCGAGCGCGCGGGCATCGGGGGGGCGGGCGGGTCCCTGGCGGGGATCTCGCCGCACACCCTGCGGCATTCGTTCGCCACGCATCTTATGGAGGGCGGTGCCGACGTGCGGGTCGTCCAGGAGCTGCTCGGGCACTCTTCGGTGACGACGACCCAGATCTACACCCTCGTCACCGTCGACCGGTTGCGCGAGGTCTATGCGACGTCGCACCCGCGGGCTCGCGGCTGACGCGGCGCGGTGCATCGTCACACGGCACGCCCTGAGGTAGCCTCGCGTCCGGCGAGGACCGGTAACAGCAGGGAGGTTTCCCGCTTCATGACGACATGGTCGAGCCCCGGCAGCCGTGGGGATTCCAGCGGGGAACCGAGCGCGCAGCCCCCCGCGCAAGCCCCCTCGGCCGAGGCCGGACCGGCCCTCGACCCGAACGCCGAACGCCGCGCCGAGCACGACACCGCGAGGGCCGCTGCGACCGCGCCTGAACCAGGCTCAGCGCCACCGTCACCGCCACCCGCCGACCCGGTGGTGCCGCCCGTCGGCGACAACGCCGACGCCGATTCCACCGAGTCAGCGGAGTCGGCTTCGTTGTTCAGCGCGCAGACAAAATCGGCGGACCCGGCGGTGGCCCGAGCCAAGCGCGTCATCCCCGACCCCCAGCCGCTGGACCGGCATGGGCCGGCACGCATCGTCGCCCTGTGCAACCAGAAGGGCGGCGTCGGCAAGACCACGACCACTATCAACCTGGGTGCGGCCCTCGCCGAGCTGGGCCGGCGCGTGCTCCTCGTCGATTTCGACCCACAGGGCGCCCTCTCGGTCGGTCTCGGCATGCAGCCGCATCAGCTCGAGCGCACCGCTTACAACCTGCTGATGGAACGCGGCGTGTCCATCGACGAGGTGCTGCTCAAGACCAGCGTCCCGGGCATGGACCTGCTGCCGAGCAACATCGACCTGTCCGCGGCCGAGGTGCAACTCGTCGGTGAGGTAGCCCGGGAGCAGGCACTGGCCCGGGCGCTGGCGCCGGTCGTCGGCGACTACGACTACATCTTCATCGATTGCCAGCCGTCCCTCGGCCTGCTGACGGTCAATGCGCTGACGGCGGCGCACGGTGTGATCATCCCGCTCGAATGTGAGTTCTTCAGCCTGCGCGGTGTCGCCCTGCTGATCGACACCGTCGACAAGGTGCGTGAGCGGCTGAACCCCGAGCTCAAGCTCGACGGCATCCTCGCCACCATGTACGACGGCCGGACCCTGCACGGGCGCGAGGTGTTCGCCCGCGTCGTCGAGGCGTTCGGCGACGCTGTCTACGACACCGTGATCTCGCGAACCGTCCGGTTCCCAGAGACGACTGTGGCGGGGGAGCCCATCACCAGCTGGGCGCCCACGTCGGCCGGTGCCATCGCGTACCGCAACCTGGCGCGCGAGGTGCTCGCCCGCTCGTGACGATCGACAGCGTTCCGGGCACGGACGTCTCCGCCGAGGATGCCGTCGCCATCGAGGAACTCGCCACCGAGCCGGCGGTGCCTGCAGACGGCGAGCACAGTGGCACCGAACCTCGCGACGGATCGTTCCGGGTGCGTCTCGACAACTTCGAGGGTCCGTTCGACCTCCTGCTCAGCCTGATCTCCCGTCATCAACTGGACGTCACCGAGGTCGCGCTCTCGCAGGTAACCGACGAATTCATCGCGCACCTCGCCCGGGCCGACGAGTGGGACCTCGGCCAGGCGACCGAATTCCTGGTCGTCGCGGCCACGCTGCTCGACCTCAAGGCGGCCCGGTTGCTGCCCTCAGCCGAGGTCGAGGACGAGGAGGACCTCGCGCTGCTCGAGGCGCGCGACCTGCTGTTCGCGCGTCTGCTGCAGTACCGCGCGTACAAGCTCGCCGCGGCCTACCTCGGTGAGCTGGAGCGCACCCAGGGTCACCGGCACGGCCGGGCCGTCGAACTCGAATCGCAGTTCGCCCAGTTGCTGCCCGAGGTCCTGATCGGGATCAGCCCGGCGCGGTTCGCCGCGGTGGCGGCGGCGGCGCTCGCTCCCAAGCCGGTGCCGACAGTCGGCATCGACCACGTCCACGCCCCGCGGGTGAGTGTTCGCGAGCACATGGCGGTGATGCGCGACCGGCTGCGCCGCTCCGGCGCCGCGACCTTCCGTGGGTTGGTCGCGGATTGCACCTCGACCCTGGAGGTCGTCGCCCGCTTCCTCGGCCTGCTGGAGTTGTATCGGGACGGGGTCGTCGCGTTCGACCAGGCGGCGGCGCTGTCCGAACTGCGGGTCCGCTGGACGGGCACCGAGGACGACCCGTCCGACGCCGGCACCGAGACCGACGACACGTCGATAGACGAGGAGTACGGGTGAGTTTCCCGGAGCACGGCACGACTGACACTGCGATCGACGGACCTGCCGATTCCCACGCACCGGCCGAGTTCGACACCGAGAGCACCGAGAGCACCGAGAGCACCGAGAGCACCGAGAGCACCGAGTCCGCGACCGAACTGCGTGTCGCCCCCCTCGCCGATCCGCAGCGTCTGACCGCCGCGGTGGAGGCCATCCTGTTCGTCGTCGAGACACCGGTGACGGCCGCAGGGGTCGCGGCTGCGCTGCAGGTTCCCACCGAGGACGTCGCGGCGGCTCTGGCGACGCTGCGTACCGGTTACGACGAGCGCGGCGCAGGCATGGAGTTGCGCGAGGTAGCCGGCGGAGTCCGCCTGTACACCCGCGCGGATGTCGCCCCCCAGGTCGAGGTGTTCCTGCAGGAAGGCCAACGCACCCGACTCACCCAGGCTGCGCTCGAGACCCTGGCGGTGATCGCCTACCGGCAGCCGGTGACCCGCTCGCGGGTCTCGGCCATCCGCGGCGTGAACGTCGACGGCGTGGTGCGCACGCTCACCACGCGTGGTCTCGTGGTCGAGGCGGGCACCGACCCCGAGACCGGGGGTGGACTGTTGCGAACGACGGAGTTGTTCCTCGAGAAGATGGGGCTGTCGGACTTGTCCGAGCTGCCGTCGCTGGCGCCGTTGCTGCCTGACCTCGACGGTGTGGACGGCATCGCGACCGATGAGCTCTGAGGGTGAGGGCATCCGGCTGCAGAAGGTCCTCGCCGCTGCGGGCATGGGGTCCCGGCGAACCTGTGAGCAGCTGATCGCCGAAGGGCGGGTGTCCGTCGACGGCCGAGTCGTCGAGGAGATGGGCAGGCGCGTCGACCCCGAGACCGCGGCCATCACGGTCGACGGGAAGCGCATCAATGTGCGTGCCGACATCGTGCACCTCGCTCTGAACAAGCCACGCGGCGTGCTGAGCGCGATGTCCGACGAGCGTGGGCGCCGCACCGTCGGTGACCTGGTGGCCGACCGTCCCGAGCGGCTGTTCCACGTCGGGCGCCTCGACGCCGACACCGAGGGCCTGCTGCTGCTGACGAACGACGGCGACCTGGCGCACCGGTTGATGCACCCGGCGTTCGGCGTGTCGAAGACCTACCTGGCCACCGTGCCCGGCCCGGTGCCCCGGGAGACCGTGCGCCGGGTGCGCGGCGGCGTCGATCTCGAGGACGGCCCGGTGCAGGTCGACCGGTTCCGCGTCGTGCAGACCCAGGGCAACCGCGCCATCGTCGAGGTGGTGCTGCACGAGGGCCGCAATCACATCGTGCGGCGCCTGCTGGCCGAGGTCGGGCACCCGGTCGAGCGCCTGGTGCGCACGGCGATCGGACCGGTTCAGCTGGGCGGCCAGCGAGCGGGAACCCTGCGGCCCCTGACGCGTGACGAGCTCGCCGGGCTCTACGCATTGCTCGAACCCTGAGTCGCGACAGGTAGGTTCGGGACCTGTGACGGTACGAGCGATCCGCGGGGCGATCCAGGTCGATGCCGACGACCGCGACCTCATCCTGAAGGGCACCTCGGAGCTGGTCGCCGAGGTGCTGCGGCGCAATGACGTGAATACCGATGACCTGATCAGCATCGTGTTCACCGCGACGCCCGATCTCACCGCCGAGTTCCCCGCGTATGCCGCCCGGCTCATGGGATTTCACGACGTGCCTCTGCTGTGCACTACCGAGATCGCGGTGCCTGGGGCCATGCCGCGGGTCCTTCGCCTGCTGGCGCACGTCGAGTCCGAGCGGCCCCGGTCCGAGATCCACCATGTATACCTGGGCGGGGCGGCGGCACTGCGCCGTGACCTGCCGCAGTAACAGGTCCGTATCCTGGGACGGTCCCGCGAAAGTCCCGCGGCGCCCGTCGGTCGTGAGGAGAGTCGCTCGCCGTGTTCCGTGGTGTGGTGGCGCTCGACGGCCCGTCCGGTACGGGCAAGTCCACGGTCGCGCGTCGCCTCGCCGAGCGTCTGGACGCCCGCTATCTCGACACCGGGGCGATGTACCGATCGGCGACCCTCGGCGTGCTGCGTGCCGGAGCGGACCCTGAGGACGCAGACGCGGTGATCAGAGTCGTGCGTGACGTCATCATCGATGTCGGTACCGACCCGGCCAAACCCGAGGTGTCCCTCGACGGCGAGCGCGTCGACGACGCGATTCGCACTGCCGAGGTCACCCGTGCGGTGAGCGCCGTATCCGCTGTGCCGGCTGTGCGTGCGCTGCTGGTCGCCCAGCAGCGCGAGCTGATCGCGGCGGGCGGCATCGTGGTCGAGGGCCGGGACATCGGATCTGTCGTGTGGCCCTCGGCGCGCCCCAAGGTGTTCCTCACCGCGAGCCCGCTGGTCCGCGCCCACCGGCGCGCCGGTGAGTTGGGCGCAGGCGCCGACGTTCAGGCGGTCGGCGCCGACATCGCCCGCCGGGACGGCCTCGACAGCACCAGGGCGACCAGCCCGCTCGCGCAGGCCGCCGATGCCGTTGTGCTCGATACCACCGAGCTGTCGATCGACGCGGTCGTCGACCGCCTGGCCGCGATGAGTTCGGCCGCTGATGCCTGAACCCACCCTGCACGACAGGCTCGCAGGCTCACCGGCTCTGCGGCGCTACCAGGCCCGCCCGCGGCGGCTGGTCCGCGCACTGGCGCGGGTATACGTCGAAGGACATGCAAACGTGCTCGCAGGTGGCCCGGTAGGGCTCGCCGTCAACCATCGCTCGATGCTCGACGGGCCGCTGGTGTTCGGCTTCGTCGAGCGCCCGGACACCTGCCTGGTCAAGGCCGAGGCGTTCACGCCGCGCATGACCGCGATCCTGCACAACTGCGGCCAGCTCCCGGTGGTGCGTGGGGCCGTCGACCCGCGCCCGGTGAAGCTGGGCGACGCCCCGGTGGCGTGCACCGGGACCTCCGCCCCGACCGAGCGCATCCGCGCCGTCCTGACCGACCACGTCACCGCCGTCCTCGCCGGCGCTGCGCCGACCCCTTCGACGGTGCAGGAGGATGCATGATGAGTGGACCCGACGAGCCGGACGGCACCGACGTGCTGCCCGTCGCCCCCGTGGTCGCTGTGGTGGGCAGGCCCAACGTCGGCAAGTCGACGCTGGTCAACCGGATCCTGGGCCGACGCGAGGCCGTCGTTCAGGACATCCCTGGCGTGACTCGTGACCGGGTGGCCTACGACGCCGTGTGGGGTGGGCGACGCTTCACACTGGTTGACACCGGCGGATGGGAGCCCGATGCCCGCGGCCTGCAGGCGATGGTGTCGGCGCAGGCGGAACGGGCGGTCTCGACGGCAGATCTCGTCCTGTTCGTGGTAGACGGCCGCACGGGTGCCACCGAAACCGACCTGACGGTCGCGCGCACTCTGCGCCGAAGCAAGCGCCCGGTGCTGCTGGCGGTCACCAAGATCGACGACGAGCGGGCGGAGGCCGATGCGGCCGAGCTGTGGTCGCTCGGCCTCGGCGAGCCGTACGCGGTCAGCGGCCTGCACGGGCGTGGAAGCGGCGACCTGCTCGACGCCGTGCTCGAACGGCTGCCCGAGGCGCCCCGGGACGAGGACGTCGAGGGCGGCCCGCGCCGGGTCGCCCTGATCGGACGGCCGAACGTGGGCAAGTCGAGCCTGCTCAACCGGTTGACCGGTGAGCAGCGCTCGGTCGTCGACGCGGTGGCCGGCACCACCACAGACCCTGTCGACAGCCTGGTCGAGCTCGACGGCGCCAC
This sequence comes from Pseudonocardiales bacterium, assembly GCA_032160545.1. Taxonomy (GTDB): domain Bacteria; phylum Actinomycetota; class Actinomycetes; order Mycobacteriales; family Jatrophihabitantaceae; genus DATGFB01. The sequence continues at coordinate 9,184 of JAVHVN010000089.1, forward strand.
CTGGCGCTTCGTCGACACCGCCGGTCTGCGGCGGCGCGTCAACCAAGCCAGCGGCATGGAGTACTACGCGAGTCTGCGCACCGCAGCGGCCATCGAGGCCGCGGAGGTGGCGATCGTCTTGCTGGACGCGGCCGACTCGATCTCCGAACAGGACCAGCGCGTGATCGGCGAGGTCGTCGAGGCCGGCCGCGCACTCGTCCTCGCCTTCAACAAATGGGACCTCGTCGACGAGGATCGCCGGGAGCGGCTCGAACGCGAGGTCGACCGGGAGCTGGCGCGGGTGGCGTGGGCTCCCCGCATCAACATCTCGGCCCAGACCGGTCGCGCGGTGGAGAAGCTCGCCAACCACCTGCGCACCAGCCTCGCGTCCTGGGACCGGCGCATCTCTACCGGACGGTTGAACTCCTGGCTCACGGAGGTGGTCGCGGCGACCCCGCCGCCGCCGCGCGGTGGCAAGGCGCCGCGCGTGCTGTTCGCCACCCAGGCCGACACCCGCCCGCCCCGGTTCGTGCTGTTCACCACGGGGTTCCTGGAGGCCGGGTACCGCCGCTTCATCGAGCGCCGGCTGCGCGAGGACTTCGACTTCACCGGGACCCCGATCGAGATCTCGGTGCGTGTGCGGGAGAAGCGCGGCGCGCCGAGCCGCTGAGGCCGCTGCGATAGGGTTACCACCGGTCACATTCGACCGGGACGTGGCGCAGCTTGGTAGCGCACCTGACTGGGGGTCAGGGGGTCGCAGGTTCAAATCCTGTCGTCCCGACAAATCGGGCTCCGGTGGTCCGGGCCACCGGCGCTCACAGCCGGAGGAGGCACGGGTGGCGGCAGGCCCGGGCGCCGCGCTCGCGCAGAGCAGCGACGACCAAATCCTGACGGTCCCCAACGCGCTCAGCGTCATGCGGCTGTTCGGGGTGCCGCTGTTCCTCTGGCTGCTACTGGGGCCGCACGCCGACGGGTGGGCTGTGGCCGTGATCGCCGTGTCCGGCTTCACCGACTGGGCCGACGGCGTGCTGGCGCGCCGGTTCAACCAGCTGAGTCGGCTCGGTGCGCTGCTGGACCCGCTTGCCGACCGGCTCTACATTCTCGCCACGCTCGTCGGGCTCGTCCTTCGGCAGATCGTCCCGCTCTGGCTGGTGATCCTCATCGTCGGCCGGGACGTGATTCTCGGCGTCGGCCTCGCGGTGCTGCGTCGTTACGGGTACGCGCCGCCCGCAGTGCATTACCTGGGCAAGGCCGCGACGTTCTGCCTGCTGTACGCGTTCCCGCTGCTGCTGCTGGGGGCGCACAACTGGGCGGTCTCGGACGTCGCCCGCCCCATCGCGTGGGCGTTCACGCTGTGGGGCACGGGCCTGTACACCTACGCCGGCTTGGTCTACCTCAGGCAGGTCGTCACGTTAATCCGGTCGGCGCGCCGCGCTGGAGGTGCCGCGTGAGTACGCCGACACCGGCCGAGCCGCCGCGGGGGACCTACACCACGCAGCTGCTGGTCGACCTCGCGACCAATCCGCTCGATCCGGGCTACGCAGCGGCGGCCGCGCGCCGTGGTGACACGCCGAAGCCACCGGGCGTAGGCGACCGCGCGGCTGTCGCAGCCGGAGCTCTGCTCATCGGATTCCTACTCGTGGTTTCGTACGTGCACACGAACCGCGGTGCTCCTGAGGCCGCCAAGGTTCACGACCGGCTGGTCGCGCGCGTCAACGCCGCGGAGAGGGACGCCGGTGCTCTCGCGACGCAGGCCCAGCGGCTGAACGCCTCGGTGGCCGCGGCGCGTGACCTCGGCCTGTCCGGCTCGGGGCTCGGGGCTCAGCTGGACCGCAACCAGCTGCTGGCAGGCGAGGTGGCCGTGACCGGCCCAGGGCTCGAAGTGGTCCTCGGGGAGCCTTCCGGAGCCACCAGCCCGACGGCGGGGCGCGCCGGGTCCGGGTCAATCGCAGCGACGCATATCCTCACCGACCGTGATGTGCGCAGCGTGGTTAACGAGCTGTGGGCCGACGGTGCGGAGGCGGTCTCGGTGAACGGCATCCGGTTGACGCCGACATCGGCGATCCGATTCGCGGGGGAGGCCGTCCTCGTCGACTTCCAGCCGATCACGTCGCCCTACACCGTGCGCGCGATCGGTGCGGCGGACAACCTCGCGACCGCGTTCGCCTCGAGCTCGGTGGCGAGCCGCTACCAGACGCTCATCAGCGCCGATGGCATCACGTTCAGCTTCACCGGACGCAGCAAGCTCAGCCTTCCCGCCGCAACGGGCGCATCGCCGAGGTACGCCCAGGCCGGCACCGCGCCCACGCCCAGCCCGACGCCGACACCGGGCGGGACCAGATGATCGCCGCGTTGGCGCTCGCCGTCGGCATCGTCGCCGGGCTCATCTTTCGGCCGACGGTGCCGACCTGGCTCGAGCCCTATCTGCCCATCGCGGTGGTGGCCGCGCTCGACGCGGTGTTCGGCGGCGTGCGAGCCCGGCTCGACGGCATCTTCGACGCGAAGGTCTTCGTCGTCTCGTTCGTGTCCAATGCCATCGTCGCGGCGCTCATCGTGTTCCTCGGCGACAAGCTCGGCGTCGGCAGTCAGCTTTCGACCGCGGTCGTCGTCGTCCTTGGGATCCGGATCTTCGGCAACGCCGCGGCGATCCGGCGGCACCTGTTCCGCGCATGAGTGGCGACACGCGCCGGCCCGGCCACCACCGCGCGGCCGCGCTCATCGGGGTGCTGGTCGCTGCGCTGGGCTTCGCGATCGCCGTGCAGGTGCACGCCAATTCCTCGTCCGACAGTCTGAGCACCCTCCGCGAGGACGACCTCATCGGCATCCTCGACAACCAGAACGCACGCGCCGCCCGGCTACGGCAGGAGATCGCCGATCTCGAGCAGACCCTTCGCCGGCTGCAGACCAGCGGTGACCAGGCCGCAGCGGCGAGGCAGCAGGCCGAGCAGGACGCTGAGGCGCTCGGCGTGCTGCTGGGGACCCTGCCGGCGCACGGCCCGGGCGTCCAGGTCACTGTCGCCGACCCCGGCCACAAGCTGACCAACGAAGACCTGCTCGACGTCGTCGAGGAGCTGCGCGGTGCCGGTGCCGAGGCGATCCAATTCGGCTCGGCGCGGGTGACGACGACGACGGCGTTCACGATGGCGGGATCCGCGGTTGCGGTCGACAGCACGGCGCTGACCCAGCCCTACACCGTTCTGGCCATCGGCGACCCGAAGACGCTCGACACCGCACTGAACATCCCGGGAGGGGTCGCCGCCACCGTCCGCGCGGCGAACGGGACCCTGGACGTCTCGGAGCGGACTTCGGTCCAGATCAGCGCCGTCGTCACACTGCCGACGCCCAAGTACGCGACCCCTGCCAAGCGCTGAACAACGCCCAGTAGGGTCGGCAGCGCCCACTCAACCGACGCCAGAGAATGAGGCAGCGCGAATGTCCGACGTCCCTGACGACCTGAAGTACACCGCCGAACACGAGTGGGCGAAGGTGACCGATGCCGGTGGCACGACGACGGTGCGGATCGGGATCACGGACTACGCGCAGCAGGCACTGGGCGACGTCGTGTACGTCTCGCTCCCCGAGGTCGGCGCGTCCCTTCAGCAGGGGACGGCGTTCGGCGAGGTCGAGTCGACGAAGAGCGTCTCCGATCTCTACGCGCCCGTCTCGGGCACCGTGGTGGCCCGCAACGACGCGCTCGACGCCACACCCGAGCTGGTGAACTCCGATCCCTACGGCGCGGGCTGGATCGTCGAGATCGAGGTCGCCGACATCGCATCGCTGAACGGCCTGCTCGACGCGGCGACCTACGGCACCTTGGCGAGTTGATCCAGGTTGATCTAGGTCGCGCGGCGGGACTGCCCGCAAAACACTGGACGTCGAGCTTCGATTGACCCTCGGGGAGAGCCGGGCCTAGTCTCGGCAGACCGACCGCTGACGTTGATCGCGACGGCGTCCACCCTCCAGACCACCTGTTCCAGAGCGAAGGGCGACGCGAGTGTTCTGCACCGCATGCGGCACCGAAAATCCGCCGGGAAGCCACTACTGCGCCAGTTGCGGCACCCCGCTTGCCGCGGCAGCGAACGCCGCCGACGTCACGAGCACGTTCTCCACGACGACGGGTGCGGTGCCCGACGTCGACGGGGACTTCTCGACCGAGGCGCACCAGGGTGCGGTGGACGCGCTCACGCCCGGATCGGCGCTGCTGGTCGTCAAGCGCGGCCCCAACGCCGGCAGCCGGTTCCTGCTCGACCAGGACGTGACCACGGCGGGTCGCCACCCCGACAGCGACATCTTCCTCGATGATGTAACAGTGTCGCGCCGCCATGCGGAGTTCCGCCGCGAGGGTGCGGGCTACGCCGTGCACGACGTGGGGTCCCTCAATGGCACCTATGTCAATCGCGAGCGCATCGACGCCGCACCGCTGTCCGGGGGTGACGAGGTGCAGATCGGGAAGTTCCGTCTCGTCTACCTGACGGCTGCGGTTCGGGCGGGCGTCGGAGCCCAGGGGTGACGGCCGCCGGCTCCGCCACGCGCGGCAAGGCCGGAACCGGCGGTGCGTCCGCCGCAACGCTGACGATCGGTGACGTGCTCGCCCATCTCAAGGTCGAGTTTCCCGACCTCACGATCAGCAAGATCCGCTTCCTCGAGGACCAGGGCCTCGTCCGTCCCGAGCGCACGCCGTCCGGTTACCGGAAGTTCTCGCCGGCCGACGTCTCGCGGCTGCGCTACGTCCTGTCCCAGCAGAAGGACCACTACCTGCCGTTGCGGGTGATCAAGGAGCAGCTAGAGGCGATCGACCGCGGCGTGACGCCGCAGAACACGGCCAACGGCAACCCGCGCGTGCCGCACATGTCGATCGCGGCGATCGAGAACAACGCGCCGACCGCGGAGTTCTTCCGACCGTCCCCGGCGGCGTTGCGGCTGACCCGCGAGGAGCTGATCAACGCCGCTGGCCTGCGCGGTGAGCAGCTCGCCGAGCTCGAGCAGTTCGGGCTCATCAGCGCCGGAGCGGGCGGTCATTACGACGACGACGCGCTCGCTGTCGCGAAGATCGTCGCCGATCTCGCGCGTTTCGGGCTCGAGGGCCGGCACCTGCGGGCCTTCCGCACCGCCGCCGAACGCGAGGTCGGGCTCTTCTCGCAGGTGGTCGGTCCGATGTCGCGCCAGAAGAGCAGCGAGGCCCGGGCCCGGGCCGAAGAGACCGTCCGCGAGCTGGCGGCGGCGTCGGTTCGGTTGCACGCCGCGCTCGTGCAGATCGGGCTGCGCGAGGTCATCGGCAGCTGACCGCAGGGCGTCCGCGGGCGGTCAGCTGCTTAGCAAAAGCGTGTAGCGTCGGTGTCCGCTGCCGGAGGTCGCGCAGCGGGTTCGGAGGTCCCGGTCGTGCATCCGATGCGTGTCGTCGGAGTTCGGGTCGAACTCCCGGCGAATCAGCCGGTCGTCCTGCTTCGTGAAGAGGACGGCGTCCGGTACCTGCCGATCTGGATCGGAGCGGTCGAGGCCTCGGCGATCGCATTCCAGCAGCAGGGCGTGCAGACCGTCCGGCCGTTGACCCACGATCTGCTGCGTGACGTGATCATGGCCCTCGGGGTGCGCCTCGAGGCCGTGCACATCACCGAGATGCGTGACGACATCTACTACGCCGAGTTGCGTTTCACCGGCGGCATCACCGTCAGCGCCCGGCCGTCCGACGCAATCGCGCTTGCGCTGCGCTGCGAGGTCGAGATCCTCGGCTCCGACTCCGTTCTCGATGCCGCGGGCATCGAGATCCCGGACGAGCAGGAGGACGAGGTGGAGAAGTTCCGCGAATTTCTCGACCAGATCACGCCGGAGGATTTTGCGTCCGGAGGGTGACTCCTCAGGCTCGACCTCTACCTGAGGGTTATCGGCTCGGCGCGTCGCATTGACCCGGACCGTGCCTCGACCTACCGTCGAGCCAGACGAATTCCTCTCGTGCAATTACGCGGGTGGCACTTCGGTGCGAGAGTGGGTTCGCATCCAGAGCAGGAGGTAGCGGGATGGACGAGGCGCGACCGCAGCAGGGCACGCTGTTCGCCGGCCCGGGGGACGACGGAGACGGCGCGGTCGGCTATCGCGGCCCGACGGCCTGTGCCGCGGCGGGCATCACCTACCGCCAGCTCGACTACTGGGCGCGCACCGACCTGGTGGTCCCGTCGATCCGGTCGGCGTCCGGCTCCGGCAGCCAGCGGCTCTACTCGTTCAAGGACATCCTGGTCCTGAAGGTGGTCAAGCGCCTGCTCGACGCCGGCGTCTCGCTGCAGAACATCCGCACCGCGATCGACGCGCTACGCGCCCGCGGCGTGGACGACCTCGCCCAGATGACGCTGCTGTCCGACGGCACGACCGTGTACGAGTGCACGTCGTCCGAAGAGGTCGTCGACCTGCTGCGGGGGGGGCAGGGAGTGTTCGGTATCGCGGTCAGCGGGGCACTGCGCGAACTGCGCGGATCGCTGGCGCAGCTGCCGAGCGAGCGGGCCGACGGCGCGATCGAGGTCGTGCCCGTGGGGCACTCCAGCGATGAGCTGGCCAAGCGTCGCCAGCAGCGCTCCGCGACCGCCTGAGGCCGACCAGGCTGGTACCGTAATCACTGGCTGTTCACTCCGTGTGGGAGAGCCTGTCGACCGCCAAACCGGGCGGGGCGACGGCGCCGAAGGGGCAACCTTCCCGGAAACTCTCAGGCACAAGAACCGCACGGGATGGGCCACTCTGAAGGTCGTCGCTGACTGACAGAGGGGGAGACGAGCACGCGGTCCGCGTGCGGATCCGACCCTCGGAAGGCCAGCTGGATGACTGATCAGACCCTCGCCGATCTCGAGCGGGGTACGCCGTTCGCGCAGCGTCACATCGGTATTGCGGCGACGGCCGACCAACAGTTGATGCTCGATGCGGTCGGGTACTCCTCCATGGAGGACCTGCTGGCCGATGCCGTCCCCGCGAGCATTCGCGAAAAGCTGGCGCTGGCTGTCCCGGCTGCGGTCACCGAGGCCGAGGCGGCCGCCGAGCTACGTCGGCTGGCGTCGCGCAACCAGCCTCTTTCGTCCATGATCGGTCTCGGCTACTACGACACGATCACGCCGGCGGTGATCCGCCGCAACGTCCTGGAGAACCCGGCCTGGTACACCGCGTACACGCCGTACCAGCCCGAGATCAGCCAGGGCCGGCTGGAGGCGCTGATCAACTTCCAGACGATGGTCGAGGACCTCACCGGGCTACCGGTGGCCGGGGCGTCGATGCTTGACGAGGGCACGGCGGCGGCCGAGGGGATGGCGCTCGCGCACCGGGCGGCGAAGGGCGGCGACACCTTCCTGATCGATGTCGACGCGCTGCCGCAGACGATCGACATCGTTCGCACCCGGGCCGAGCCGCTGGGGCTGCGGGTGGTCGCCCACGACTTCGCCGAGCCGTTGCCGGCCGGCGACGTCTTCGGCGTGCTGGTGCAGTATCCGGGCGCGTCGGGAGCCATCCGCGACCTGGCGCCGATCGTGGCCGCGTCCCACGAGCGCGGGGCACTGGTCGTCGTCGCCGCCGACCTGCTCGCGCTGACCTTGATCGCATCCCCGGGTGACCTGGATGCCGACATCGCCGTCGGGACGACGCAACGCTTCGGAGTGCCGCTCGGCTTCGGCGGCCCGCACGCGGGCTACCTGGCCACCCGCGCGGGTCTCGAGCGGCAACTGCCGGGCCGCCTGGTCGGTGTTTCGGTCGACGCGTCGGGCGCCCCTGCGTACCGCCTGGCCCTGCAGACCCGCGAGCAGCACATCCGCCGAGAGAAGGCCACGAGCAACATCTGCACGGCGCAGGTGCTGCTCGCGGTCATCGCCAGCATGTACGCCGTTTACCACGGCCCGGAGGGCCTACGCGGCATCGCGCGGCGTGTCCATCGCTACGCTGCGGCACTCGCCGGTGGGCTTCGCGAAGCCGGTGTCGACGTCGACGAAGCGCCGTTCTTCGACACGATCACGGCTCGAGTTCCCGGCCGTGCGCGCCAGGTGGTCGACGCCGCCCGCGACGCAGGCGTCAACCTGCGGTTCGTCGACGGTGACACCGTCTCGATCGCCTGCGACGAAGCGACCCGCCGCGAGCACCTGGCCGCGGTGTGGGGTGCCTTCGGCTCGTCCCTCACGGTGCACGACGTCGAACGGCTGGACGAGGGAGACGACATCGCCTCCGCGCGGACGTCAGACTTCCTCACCCACCCGGTGTTCTCGTCCTTCCACTCCGAGACGGCGATGCTGCGCTACCTGCGCCGGCTCGCCGACCGCGACTACGCGCTCGACCGGGGCATGATGCCGCTCGGTTCCTGCACGATGAAGCTCAACGCGACCACGGAGATGGAGCCGGTCACAAACCCCGGCTTCGCGAACATCCATCCGTTCGCGCCGGCCGACCAGTTCGCCGGCTACACCCAGCTGTTCGCCGATCTCGAGGCCTGGCTGACCGAGATCACCGGGTACGACGCCGTCTCCCTACAACCCAACGCGGGGTCTCAGGGTGAGTTCGCAGGTCTGCTGGCGATCCGGAACTTCCATCGTGCGAACGGGGCCGGTTACCGGGACGTGTGCCTGATCCCGGCCAGCGCCCACGGGACGAACGCAGCCAGCGCGGTCATGGCCGGCATGCGCGTGGTCGTGGTCAAGACCAGCGGTGACGCGGCCGCCGACAGTGGCGAGATCGATCTCGCGGACCTCCGTGCCAAGATCGACCAGCACGCCGATGCTCTCGCCGCGGTGATGGTCACCTATCCGTCGACGCACGGCGTCTTCGAGGAGCACATCGGCGAGGTCTGCGCGCTGGTGCACGAGGCAGGCGGGCAGGTCTACGTCGACGGCGCCAACCTCAACGCGATGGTCGGCCTGGCCCGTCCCGGCAAGTTCGGCGCCGACGTCTCGCATCTGAACCTGCACAAGACGTTCTGTATCCCGCATGGCGGCGGCGGCCCGGGTGTGGGCCCGGTCGCCGTGCGCGAGCACCTCGCGCCCTACCTTCCCAACCACCCGTTGCAGCCGGCGGCGGGGCCGGCGACCGGCAGCGGGGCGATCGCGGCCGCGCCGTGGGGCTCGGCGTCGATCCTGCCGATCACCTGGGCGTACATCCGGATGATGGGGGCCGACGGCCTGGTCGCGGCGACCGGCGCGGCGATCCTGTCGGCCAACTACGTGGCGACGCGGCTCAAGGAGCACTACCCGGTGCTCTACTCCGGCGGCAACGGGCTGGTCGCGCACGAGTGCATTCTGGATCTGCGGGAGATCACCCGGAGGACCGGTGTCACCGTCGACGACGTCGCCAAGCGTCTCATCGACTACGGGTTCCACGCGCCCACCATGTCCTTCCCGGTTGCCGGCACGCTCATGGTCGAGCCGACGGAGTCCGAGGACCTGCATGAGCTCGACCGGTTCGTCGCGGCGCTGATCGCGATCAAGGCCGAGATCGACCGCGTCGAGGCGGGGGAGTGGCCGCGCACCGACAGCCCGCTCCTGAACGCGCCGCACACCGCTGAGTCGCTGACGGGGCAATGGCAGCATCCGTACTCGCGCGCCGAGGCCGCCTTCCCGGCCGGCGTGGACCCTAAGGCGAAGTACTGGCCTCCGGTGCGCCGCATCGACGGGGCGTTCGGCGACCGCAATCTCGTGTGCGCCTGCCCGCCCGTCGACGCCTACGCCTGAGCGCGGTGCGGGCCTGATGGGAACGGTTCGCCGTAATCTCGGGATCATGACGCAGCCGAAGCACCGCTCGACCCGCCAGGGCGGAGCTGTGCGGGACGCTCTGCGCACGGCGGGCGGGTTCCGCAGCGCGCAGGACGTCTACGCCGCGCTGCGGGCGCAGGGCGAGTCGGTCGGACTGTCCACGGTGTACCGCCACCTGCAGGCGCTCACCGAGGCCGGCAGCGTCGACGCCATCCAGACCCCGGACGGGGAGACGACCTACCGGTACTGCGGCGACTCCAGCGGGGAAGTGCGCGCGGGCCATCACCACCATCTGGTCTGCCGGGTATGCGGTCGTGCCGAGGAGGTCGAGGGCCCGGCGATCGAGCGCTGGGCCGAGAAGGTCGCCGACGAGCACGGGTACACGGCGGTCGATCACACCGTCGAGCTGTTCGGCGTCTGTGGCTCCTGCTCCGCGTGCTGATCCGCCGCGTGCAGGCGGGCGGGCCGGGGTTGCCCAAGAAGTGAATCGCTGATTCACTCCTTGTATGCCGTATCGCCGGACGCCCGCTGTGCAGGCCCGCCTGGACGGGCAGCGCGCGGCCATCGCCGCGGCCGCCACCGCCCAGCTCGGCGAGCACGGCTACGCGGGCTGCTCGGTGGGCGCCGTCGCCGGGCGCGCCGGTGTTGCCGCGGGCACGGTGTACCGGCATTTCGAGAGCAAGGCCGAACTGGTCGCCGAGGTGTTCCGCGCGGTCGCCGGTCGCGAGGTGGCGGCTGTAGGCGCCGCAGTGGCCGCCGAGACTTCGGTCCAGGGTCAGGTCGCCGCGGTCGTCGAGACATTTGCGGGGCGGGCGTTGAAGTCGCCACGGCTCGCGTACGCCCTGCTGATCGAGCCGGTGGATCCGAGCGTCGACGAGCTGCGCCTCGAGTTCCGCACCGCGTTCCGGGACGTCGTGGCGAGGGCGATCGCCGACGGAGTGCGCGCGGGCGCCGTGCCACCCCAGGACGCCGAGATCGTGGCCGCCGCGCTGGTCGGTGCGATCGGCGAGGCACTGGCCGGCCCACTCACCGGGGTTGGCCAGCCCGATGTCGTCCCGTGTCTCATCAGTTTCGCCTGCCGTGCGATCGGCGCGGCCGTCCCAAGCCCGCAGGAGTAAGCGATGCCCCGTACGCACGAGGTCACCAATCAGGTTCCGCCGATCGTCGGGTACGACATCTCGGCACACCCGGCGCTGTTCGAGGGGCTGCACCGCGAGGGCGCGGGCTGGGCCGAGGCCGAAGTTCGCGCGCTCGGCGTGCTCGGCAACGGCGCGCAAGCCCAGGAGTGGGGACGGCTGGCCAACGAGCACCCCCCGGTGCTGCGGACCCACGACCGCTACGGCAACCGGGTCGACGAGGTCGATTACCTGCCGCAGTACCACGACCTGATGCGTACAGCTGTCGAGCACGGTCTGCACGGGGCGCCCTGGGCCGATGAGCGCCCTGGTACCCACGTGGCGCGGGCCGCCAAGGTGATGGCCTGGGGGACGAGCGATGCGGGGCACCTGTGCCCGATCTCGATGACGTACGCGGTCGTCCCCGCGCTGCGGCAGACGCCCGAGCTCGCTGCGCAGTACGAACCGCTGTTGACCAACCGCGAGTACGACCCGTCTCTGCGCGCGCCGCTGAGCAAGCGCGGGCTGATCGCGGGCATGTCGATGACCGAGAAGCAGGGTGGCTCGGATGTGCGCGCCAACACGACCCGGGCGACACCGCATCCGGACGGCAGCTGGACGCTCGTCGGGCACAAGTGGTTCACGTCGGCGCCGATGTCGGACCTGTTCCTCACACTCGCGCAGACGGAGCGCGGCCTCTCGTGCTTCCTGGTGCCGCGTGTCCTGCCGGACGGCTCGTGCAACAACTTCTTCCTGCAGCGGCTCAAGGACAAGCTCGGCAACAAGTCGAACGCGTCGTCGGAGGTCGAGTACGAGGACACGGTGGGCTGGCTGGTCGGGCCCGAGGGCCGCGGCGTGCCCACGATCATCGAGATGGTGAACATGACGCGCCTGGACTGCGCGCTGATGGCGGCGGGGGGCATGCGCATGGGGGTGGCGCAGGCGATTCACCACGCGACGTACCGCAGCGCGTTCGGCGCTCGGCTGCTCGACCAGCCGGCGATGGTGAATGTGCTCGCCGACCTCGCCGTCGAGTCGGAGGCCGCGACCACGGTCGTGATGCGGCTGTCGGGAGCCGTCGATCGCGCGGTGCGTGGCGACGCCGCCGAGGCTGGGTTCCGGCGGGTCGCCCTCGCGGTCACGAAGTACTGGCTCTGCAAGCGCTGGTCCACGCATGCCGCCGAAGCCCTGGAATGCCTCGGCGGCAACGGCTACATCGAGGACTCCGGCATGCCGCGGCTCTACCGCGAGGCGCCGCTGGTCTCGATATGGGAGGGTTCGGGCAACGTTGCGGCCCTCGACACGCTGCGCGCCATGGTGCGCCAACCGGAGACGATCGAGGGGTTCTTCGCCGAACTCGAGGTGGCTGCGGGGACCGACCCGCGTTATGACGACGCGCTCGCGCTGTTGCGTAAGGAGTTCGCGGACCTCGACGCGCTGCAGTACCGGGCCCGCCGCGTCGTGGAGCGGATGGCCCTCGTGTTGCAGGGATCGCTGCTGCTTCGGCACGGGGCGCCGGCCGTTGCCGACGCGTTCGTGGCGTCACGGCTATCGGGGGACTGGGGTGTCGCCTTCGGCACCCTGCCTACCGGCGTCAACACGGCAACGGTCCTGGAGCGCGCCGCCGTCCAATACTGACTGAGCCTCGACGACGACGGCGCCGCGGTCTGCCTTGGCGGCAGCGGTCGAGGGATTATGGCGGCGCTTCGGCCGGGAGAAGCAGGCAGAAGCGGGCAGTGAGCCGGCTCAGCTGGCCTGGCGGTGCGGCGAGGCCATCGTGAGTTCGCGGCGCCGGGCCGCGCAGCTCTCGCCGTTCGGCAGCAACTCGCCGAAGTCCTCGAAGAGGACGATGCCGTTGCACAGCAGGCTCCACCCCTGTTCGGGGTGTGCCGCTACGACGTGCGCGGCGTCTCGGTCGCTTGCCTCGGCGGACGGGCAGGCCGGGATGTGCCGGCAAACCCCTGACGAGATGACGGCAGGTGTCGCTGCCGCGAGGCCGTGCGCCGGGGTCTCCGGCAGATGCTCGGAACTCATGTCTGCTTCCTGTAATCGCTACCGTTAGGAACATCACAAGTGTGCCTCTCGCCGGAGGTTTGTCCAGCAGGCGCGCAAATTCACCATCCCCGAACCTGGACATACCGGGGCATCGGCCGTTTGATCCGTGTTAATTGATACCGTTCCGTGACCTTGATCGGCAGAAATAGGGCAGAAGTCAGGTCCGGCCGAGGCGTTCCTGGGCGTCGCGCAGCGCGCGGGCGCGCGGCACCCACTCGGCGAGGACGGCCGGGAAGCCCGCCGCCACCGCCGCGTCGACGACCTCGCCGTCGTCGTCGACGAAGGCAGCGATGCCTCGCGGCGCCAGGTGTCCCAGCACGCCCAGCTTGAACACTCGTGCCGGTCGCCGGTCGGCGGACGGGCGCATGTGCAACTCGCCGGCGGGCAGCCCGTGCGCGGCCAGCCACTCCGCGGTGACGCCGCGCAACCACTCCGGCCGGCCGGTGAGCCATACCACGTCGTGCGCCCGCGCCAGGTCCGCGACGAGGCTGGCGCCCTGGGGGAGCAGCGGATCGTCCGCGGCCTCGTCGAAGAAGGCGCCCCACGACCGAGGACGGTCCAGGTGATGTAGCCGGTGGCGGACGTCGGCCACGACCCCGTCGATGTCGAAGACCGCCAGCACGCGACGAGCCTAAGTGGGGCGGCCGGACCGGGCTTCCCCGGCAGCCGGCCTCGATAGAGTGGGGTGTGCGTTTCGTCGACCCCCTCCCGCCGTTCGAGCTGACGTACGACGACGTCTTCATGATTCCGGCCCGCTCCGACGTGGCCTCGCGCTTCGACGTCGACCTGGCCACCTCCGACGGCAGTGGGGCGACGATCCCGATCGTCGTCGCGAACATGACTGCGGTTGCCGGTCGGCGCATGGCCGAGACGGTCGCTCGCCGGGGCGGGCTCGCAGTGCTGCCACAGGACATTCCGTCGGCCGTCGTGGCCGACGTCGTCCGCTGGGTGAAGCACCGTCACCTCGTCGTCGACACCGCGCTGACACTGGCTCCGACCAGTCCGGTGAGCGACGCTCTGGCGCTGCTCGCAAAGCGGGCGCACGGCGCCGTCATCGTCGTCGAGGGCGGCCGGCCGGTGGGTGTCGTCACCGAGGCGGACTGCAGCGGTGCGGACCGCTTCGCCCAGTTGGAGCAGGTGATGAGCCGGGACCCTCTGACGCTGAACGATCCGGTGGACCCAGAGAAGGCGTTCGACATTCTCGACGCCGCCCGCCGCAAGCTCGCGCCTGTCGTGGACGACTCCGGAGCCCTGATCGGGGTGCTCACCCGCACGGCCACGGTCCGCTCGACCATGTACCGCCCGGCCGTCGACGGCAACGGCCGGCTGCGGATCGCCGCGGCCGTCGGTGTGAACGGCGACGTCGCAGCCAAGGCTGCCGCCCTGCTTGCGGCCGGCATCGACCTGCTGGTCATCGACACCGCGCACGGGCACCAGCGGCGCATGCTCGACGCCCTTGCGGCGGTACGTCGGTTGGAGCCGGGGGTTCCGGTGGCGGCCGGAAACGTCGTCTCCGCCCAGGGCACGCGCGACCTCATCGCGGCGGGGGCCGATATCGTCAAGGTCGGCGTCGGGCCAGGCGCGATGTGCACTACCCGGATGATGACGGGCGTCGGGCGGCCGCAGTTCTCCGCCGTCGTCGAGTGCGCCACGGCGGCACGCGAGGTCGGTAAGCACGTGTGGGCCGACGGGGGAGTGCGCCATCCCCGCGACGTCGCTCTTGCGCTCGCAGCCGGCGCGTCGTCGGTGATGGTCGGCTCCTGGTTCGCGGGCACCTATGAGTCGCCGGGCGACCTGCACGTCGACCCCGACGGGCGGATGTACAAGGACAGCTTCGGCATGGCCTCGGCCCGCGCCGTCGCGAACCGCACGAGCGGGGAGAGCGCGTTCGACCGGGCCCGCAAGGCGCTGTTCGAGGAGGGCATCTCGTCCGGGCGGCAATACCTCGACCCAGAACGACCCGGCGTCGAGGATCTGCTCGACACGATCACCGCAGGCCTCCGGTCGGCGTGCACGTACGCCGGGGCCACGACCCTGAGCGAGTTCGCCCAGCGCGCGCTCGTCGGCGTGCAGAGCGCCTCCGGCTATGCCGAGGGGCGCCCCATCTACCGCGGTTGGTGATCGATGGCACGCGGAGCGCTGTGCGGACTCGCACGGCGAGACCCACGTCGCCCCCTCCTGAAACCTGGCATCGCGGTGTGAGTCGCGGGGGTGAGTAAGGAATGGAACAATCGGGCATTCATCACCCGAGCTCCGGCGGATCCGTGCGACGAGAGGGATGACGCGCATGCTGCTGCCGATGTCGCCGACCGACTCGATGTTCCTGCTCGCCGAGTCCCGTGAACACCCCATGCACGTCGGTGGCCTGCAGTTGTTCGTCCCGCCCGATGGCGCGACCGCTCTGGACGTCCGCGCCATGTTCGACGACGCGATCAAGGCCGATGAGGTGGCGCCCCTTTTCCAGAAGCGTGCCCGCCGCTCGATCACGTCGCTGGGTCAATGGGGGTGGGAGCCGGACCAGGCGTTCGATCTCGAACATCACGTGCGCCGCAACGCCCTGCCGCAGCCGGGACGCATCCTCGAGCTGCTCGCACTGTGCTCGCGTCTGCACTCGTCGCTGCTCGACCGGCACCGTCCGCTCTGGGAGATGCATCTGATCGAAGGCCTCGACGACGGTCGGTACGCCGTCTACTTCAAGGTGCATCACGCGATGGTCGACGGCGTCTCGGCGCTGCGGCTGATGTCCAAGATGTTGAGCGAAGACCCGGACCTGCGGGACATGCCGCCGCCCTGGGCGCCGCCGGTGATCCCGCGCCGGCCGTCGGCGGGCGGCGGCGGCGGCGGCGACGGCCCCCCGGTGTCGGCGGTGCGTAGCGCTCTCGAGGTCGTGGGGGAGGCTGCCGGCCTGGTGCCCGCGCTCGCGCGCACGATCGGTCGAGGCGTCAACGCCCAGGGTGCCTCGCTGTCGTTCGCGGCCCCGAAGTCGATGCTCAACGTCCCGATCACCGGGGCTCGGCGGTTTGCAGCCCAGTCCTGGTCGATGGAACGCATCCGGCAAGTGGGCAAGGCGGCTGAGGCGACAGTCAACGACGTGGTGCTCGCGATGTGCTCGGGTGCCCTGCGTTGCTACATGATGAGCCTCGACGCGCTGCCCGACGACCCGCTGATCGCGATGGTGCCGGTCTCGCTGCATCCCGACGAGACGAACTCGCTCGACGGCGGCGGCAACAACATCGGCGTCGTGATGTGCAACCTCGGCACCCACCTGGAGGATCCGGCCGACCGGTTGCAGGTCGTGCACCGCTCCATGACCGAGGGCAAGGACTCCATGCGGGGGCTCACGCAACTGCAGATCCTGGCGATGAGTGCGATCGGGCTGAGCCCGCTGCTCGTGCTGCCCGCGCTGCGCCTCAACGGCGTGGTGCGGCCACCCTTCAACCTGGTGATCTCGAACGTTCCCGGCCCGCGCAAGCCGATGTACTGGAACGGCGCGCGTCTGGACGGCCTGTACCCGTTGTCGATACCGCTCGACGGTCAGGCACTCAACATCACCTGCACCAGCTACTCGGATGAGATTGCGTTTGGGCTGACGGGCTGCCGCCGCACCGTCCCGCACCTGCAGCGGCTGCTCACGTATCTCGACGACGAGCTGCGTGACCTGGAGGATGCCGTGGGCGTCGCTTGAGCTCGTTCTCGGTCGGGTGTTCGCGGGAACCGGCTGAACTTTTTAGACTGACATAATGTTCATTATCGGCGAACTTGCAGAGCCAGGTTCCGGCGCCCTTCACGGGCGACTTAGCCACACAACGGGGGCTCGACCACGATCCGCTGGCGGCCCCGTCTCCTGAAGGCCACGCGGTCGTCGTCCGGAAACTGCGCTGCCAGCGCGGCCAGGCGTTCCCGGACGGGCTGCTCAAGCAGCTGACCAACACGGTGCTCGGGACCGCGTTGAAAGCCACCAACGCCCCGAAATTTATACGATGGGTGCAACGCCGCTCTCCGCTGAATGCGTTGACTGAGTGTGACGGCCAAGCCGACTGGCGGCAGGCCGAAAGGACACACTCATGAATCGTCTTGTGTTGCTGGCCGGCGGCGGTCTGTTGTCGGCCATTGCGGCGGTTGCCATTCCGGTGGTAGCCGCGACTGCCGACACGCATGCACCGGCCATCCGGCCCGCAGAGTCCCCTCCTCAGGTTGCTGCGCAACCGGCGGGGGTGCCAGCGACGGCGCCAACGACGGCGCCAACGACGGCGCCTGGCACGCGAACCTTTCCCATGACTCCGAGCTGGCTTCCATACAACCTGTCCCTCAAGCCCGGCTTCGTGCAAGTTCTGCCTGGGTCGGTTGCCTGGATCTCGGCGTCGTCCGGAGCGGGCGCACTGGTGCAGCTGACCGTCGTCGACAATCCGGCGACCGCACTGTCGGTGCCGCTCAAGGACGGGTCCGGCTTCAGCAAACTTCCGACGACGAAGACGACGATCGACGGAAGGGACGCCTACCTGTCTGCCGGCCAGACCGTCACCGAGTCGGGTCCTGCAGACGCGTCGGGTCCCAGCCAAGCTTCTCCAGGGTCCACGACCCACACGATTGACCGAAGCGGCATGGGCTACCTGATGTTCCAGCCGACAGCTGGCAAATGGCTGCTGATCGGCGCTCAGAACTATCGGAACGGTCGCCCGGAAGCTGCCGACGCGGCAACACTGACGCACATCGCGACCGGGCTCACGAGCGCCCCGATGGCTGGCGCGGCCCCCGCCGCCCCCGGCAAGTAAGTCCTACGTGCAGCGGTCAGACGACTTCGAGGCATTCGTCCACCAACATGGACAAGCCCTCGTTTGGTTCGCCCGTCGCCTGACCTCGGATCACCACCGCGGCGAGGACCTCGTTCAAGAGGTCCTCGCCCGGTGCGCGTTCCGATGGAACGAGATAGAGCACATTGCGAACCGTCCCGCGTACGTCCGCAAGGCGATCGTCCGCGAGTACCTGTCCTGGCGACGTCGCCGATCCTCCACCGAGTGGATCGTGGCCGAAGTCGGCGAATCGCCATCCGAACGTGCTGGCGCCTTCGACGGCGAGTTGGCGGCTCGCGACGAGATGATCCGCGCGCTTGCTCAGCTGCCTGCTCGCCAGCGCGTGGTGCTCGTGCTGCGCTACTACGAGGACCTGCCTGACGAACGAATCGCCGAGATTCTCCGTTCCCCCGCGTCCACCGTGCGGTCGCTCGCACGACGCGGTCTGATCAGCCTGCGCCACTGCACTCCCGCCGCCGACATTCTGCCCATGCGGAGCTGAGCCGATGAACGACCTTGACGCTGCCATCCACGAGGCGCTGCGATCGCCGCACTTCGACGCCGCGATCGACACTCGGGAGCTGCTGGCACAGATCCAGAGCCGACGAACCCCCACTCACCGAGCCACGTCCTCCGGCTCGGCATGGGCAGCCGCCGCCGCAGCGATAGCTGCGCTGCTGGTCGCCGTCACCCTCCACGCTGTTGGTTCGACGCCGCGTCGCTCTGCCGGCGCGCCATCGTCGGCCACGGCGGCAAGCCCGGGCGCAGATGCGCGACCGCCGGAAGTCGGCCCGACTTTTCCGCTGACTCCCGGCTGGCTTCCCTATGGGCTCTCGACGGCCGACGGAGTCACCGAGGGCTCGTCGAACATTCTGGATATCACTTCCGGTTGCACCGACGGTCCCGAGGTTCAGATCACAATCGCCGACGCCCACGCGCTCGAATCCATCGCTGCCAAACAACACTTCGCAATCACAGCCACGACTGTCGGAGGGCTTGCCGCGACGTTGGCCCTCCCCCAGGCATTCGAGCAGAACGGACACCGCATCGACCGCACCGGCGATCGCTACTTGCTGTTCCAGCGCTACGCCGGTGCCTGGGTCATGATCCGGGCTGGTGCGGGTCGTCACGTACCTGCGGATTCGGCCACGCTGGTGCGGATCGCCACTGGCATTCTTCCCGTTCCGCTCCACGTGCGAAGCCGCGTCCTGACGTGCCCGACTTCGCCTGCGAACCGACTGACCTCATGTTGTACGGCTATGCCATCGACACCGTTGTCGACTATCGCGTCGCCAGGGGCTGCAGCGCCCTCGCCGGTGGTGTCGTAGCGACGAGTTCAGCCGCTCAAGCGCCGATGTAGCCGGCGAGGTGCTCGCCGGTGAGGGTGGAGCGGGCGGCGACGAGGTCGGCCGGTGTGCCCTCGAAGACGATCCGGCCGCCGTCGTGGCCGGCGCCCGGCCCGAGGTCGATGATCCAGTCGGCGTGCGCCATGACCGCCTGATGGTGCTCGATGACGATGACCGACTTCCCGGAGTCGACGAGCCGGTCGAGCAGACCGAGCAGCTGCTCGACGTCGGCGAGGTGGAGGCCGGCGGTCGGTTCGTCGAGGACGTAGACGCCGCCCTTCTCGGCCATTCGGGTGGCCAGCTTGAGGCGCTGCCGCTCGCCGCCGGACAGCGTGGTGAGCGGCTGGCCGAGGCTGAGGTAGCCGAGCCCGACGTCGGCGAGCCGG
>JAVHVN010000094.1:0-3234 GCA_032160545.1 Pseudonocardiales bacterium
ATGGCCGCCTCGATTCGCGCGCGGGTGGCTCGCACGTCGACTTCGGGGGCGTTCCGGTGACATATCGGCAGCGCAATTTGGACCTGCCAGGTCGACGGCCTGATCGAACAATTCGGCGACGCCGTAAGTACGTCGGCGAGCGATGTCGTGCTCCGTGCGCCCCCCAACGTCCGGCCGAAAAGCAGTAAGGAGTGAGGGCCTACGACCGTCAAACTGAATCGGACGGCATTCGATCAGGCCATGCGCCTGATCAAAGGTGGGGAATGCGTTCGTGAGGACAGAAGCGCGTGGACGGAGCATCAACCGTCGGCCGAGCAGGAAAATGAGTTCATCAACGCGCACGGGTATGGTCCGTACGCACGTTGGCATCTGGGTATCGATGACGTGCATCAGGAGCACACGAAGGCGCGGTATGTATTTCCGTACGGCGACCTGACCAAGGTCCATCGGTGCGGCGTACTTGCCGCCGAATCGCGGGCCGGTCAGCACAGGCACCCGATATCGAGCGCGCGGCCGCTCATCTGCACGGCATGTTGAACGTGTCGCGATGACGGATCTGTCGCCTGAACCGCTCGCCGGCGCTCCGACCCCGGGGGATCCGCGTGCCCTGTGGACGGGGGGTGTTGCTGCGGGTGTCGTCGCATGGCTAGTGGCCGTCGCCGGCATCGTCATCGCTCGCGGAGTTCTGCACATCCCATTGCTGGCGCCGCAGCAACACGGCACCTGGGGAAGTGCGAACACACCCACCTATGCCGCTTGCGCCTTTGCTGCGACGCTCATTGCGACCGGCCTGATCCATCCTCTGCTCCTGTTTGTTCCCCAGCCGTTCGTCTTCTTCGGCCGGATCCTCGGTGTGGCGACCGTCGTCGCGGCTGCCGAGCCGTTCACCTCCGATGCGTCGTTGTCGGCGAAGCTGGCAACCGCGGCGATCAACCTCGTCCTGGGGGGGCGTGTGGTTGCTCGTGGCTGGGACCGCGAACCGTTCACAGCGGGTACTCCCTTCACCGACCGGAAGGCGGCCGGGTGCCGCGGATCGCTGGTCCCCTTCGGCCGGTTGAGCCGTCGGACGTGTCTGAGCCGATGGCTATTCGTCCTACTCCTGGACTTTTCGGGATCTCGATGCTCTCTCGAGAACGTCTGCCGGGTCCGCGTCGTACGTCAGAACGATTGGGTCCTCGGCCGGGGAATCGTCCGGATCAACCGGTTCCAACTGCTCGAGGCGATCTGCCTCGGGTACCTCGAGGCCGACGTCGGACACGTCGTCACCATGCATCACCCTTGGCACCTCCGCCGTACGACTTGTTCCGCGGCGCGCTCTGATACGGAGATGATTAATGACGGACGCCGCACAATTCTTCGCCCTGCCCTGCTCAGACGTGCCGGTGAAGTCGACCTGGCAGGGCAAACGGCCCTGCATGCAACGGGGTTGCCTCGCCGCGGACCCGGGAGCCCAACATGACCTACGAACAGTTCGTTGCCGCCGTACAGGATTCGTTGGGAACAAGTCGGGACGGCGCAGAACGGGCTACCAGGGCGACCCTCCGCACTCTTGCCGATCGAATGTCAGTCCCCCACGCGCGACACCTGGTCACGCTGCTGCCCGACGAGCTGGGGCCGCTAATGTTCCACTCCGGCCCCCCCCGAGCAGCTGGACATTGACGCGTTCCTCAACCGTGTGGCCGCGCGCGAGAACGTCGGCGTGGCAACCGCGCGGCTGCACGCGGTGATGGTGCTTTCGGTGCTTGCGCGGGCCATCGCCCGGACGAGCTCGATGACATCGCTGCTACGTTGCCCAAGGACTTCGCACCACTGCTTCCGCGTGGGCCGGACATCGACGGGCGGCCCGTCCGGATGCTCGTGACCGAAGTGGCGCAACGTTGCGGCCTGGACGCCGTGGGTGCGCGCCGAGCCATCGAAGCAGTGCTGGAGACGCTCGCCGAGAGCATCGCGCGCGCGAGATAGACGTGCTCATCGCGCGGCTGCCGATCGAGCTCCATCCCGTGCTGAAGGCGGCGCGAGCACGCAACCCCGGCCGAGCGTCGCCGATATCCCTCGAGACGTTCACCCGGCGGGTCGCCCAGCGTGAGGGCACGGATCTCGAGCACGCCGCGCAGAACGCGCGAGCCGTGCTCACCACACTGCGCGAGGCAATTGGCGACGAGGAGTTCTTCGACATCACCGTCCAACTCCCGCCCGAGTTCGGCGCCCTGTGGGTCAAGCAGGAGCGGACCTCAACCATCGCCAGCCTTCGATCAGTTTCCATCCCAGGTGGGCGTGGGAACTGACCTGCGAGGGTCGATTCGTCCCGCGAGTCTGGCGCCGCTGGGTTGTGGCGTCCGTGGGCGCGGCTGGTGAAGGGTCGGGTCGGCGGTGCTACGAAAGGAATCGGTGATGGCGGCTTCTGACCACGAGCGGCCCCTGTCCGACCGTGAACGTCGGGTGTTCGGCGAGATCGAGGCGAACTTCATCGATACCGGACGGTGGCGATGGCGGCTGCGCCGGTGTCGACTGCGGGTGTACTGGCGGGTGGCACTCGCGTCGTTCGTCGGAGTCGTCACTGCGATAGCGTTAGTAGCGCTCGCACCACCGGCCATCGCGACGGTCGGGCTGCTCACCGGCGTGCTCGGTGTGCAGATCGGCGTGCTGCTCCTGGTATCCCCAGGACGATGCGAGCACGGCTCGCACCCGGGCATGATCGATTGAGCTTTTGATCTTAAACGGGTCTGGAGGACACCATCGTGACGCGGACTACTACGCAATTCCCCGTTGCCGTTCCTGCTCGCAAGACGGACGAGGATGCCTGCAAGACCGACGCGGATGCTCGCATGATCGATACGGATACGAGCTTGGCCGATATGCAAGCTCGCTTCACAGGTACCGATGTCATCCAACAGCGGCCGCTGACCGTCGAGCTGCTCGATACCATTGCCAACCTGCAGGTCGCTCTGTCCACTCGAGACCTCATCGGCCAAGCCAAGGGCGTGTTGATCGAGCGTCACAAGATAAGTGCCGAGGAGGCGTTCGGGTTGCTGCGCCTTGCATCCCAAACAAACCACGTCAAGCTTCGCGATGTCGCCGACGAACTGCTGTGGACAGGGCAGTTGCCCGGCCGCGGTGGGCAATGGTGGCGAGCGGAAAGCTGAGGCGGGGCGGATCACGTCCGGCCGACAACATCAAGAGCACACTGTCGGTTGTGCCGAATCCAGCTTGCACACCTTCCAGCGCTTCTTCGCC
>JAVHVN010000132.1:0-44146 GCA_032160545.1 Pseudonocardiales bacterium
ACCTCGATCGAGATGCGTCGCTCGGACAACCGGACCCGCAGCTCGTCGAGCATCAGGTCGACGATGCGCTCGATCTCGGCCGGCACCAGCGGCTTGAACAGCACGATGTCGTCCACCCGGTTCAGGAACTCGGGACGGAACCGCGAGCGCAGCTCGCCCATCACCAGTTCCCGTGCCTCGCTCTTGAGCTCGCCGTCGGAGCTGACGCCGTCGAGCAGGTACTGCGAGCCGACGTTCGACGTCATGATCACCACCGCGTTGCGGAAGCTCACCGTGCGACCCTGCCCGTCGGTGAGCCGGCCGTCGTCGAGCACCTGCAGCAGGGTGTTGAACACGTCCGGGTGCGCCTTCTCGATCTCGTCGAGGAGCACGACGGAGTACGGGCGCCGCCGCACGGCCTCGGTGAGCTGGCCACCCTCCTCGTAGCCGACGTAGCCCGGCGGCGCGCCTACCAGCCGGCTCACCGTGTGCCGTTCCTGGTACTCGCTCATGTCGATGCGGACCAGGTTCTGCTCGCTGTCGAAGAGGGTCGCGGCCAGCGTCCGCGCCAGCTCGGTCTTACCCACACCGGTAGGCCCGAGGAAGATGAACGAGCCGATCGGACGGCGCGGGTCCTTGATGCCCGAGCGTGCCCGGATCATCGCGTCCGTCACCAGCTGCACGGCCTCGTCCTGCCCGATCACCCGCTCGTGCAGCACGCGGTCGAGCTGCAGCACCTTCTGCCGCTCGCCGGCCTGTAGCCGGGTGATGGGGATGCCGGTCCACGCCGAGACCACCTCCGCGATCTCGTTCTCGGTGACCACCTCGCGCAGCATCCGCTGGCCGCCCTGTTTGCTCGCGAGCTGCTCCTCCTCCGCGGTGAGCCGCCGCTCGAGTTCGGCGATCTCACCGAAGCGCAGTTCGGCGGCACGGTTGAGGTCGTAGCGGCGTTCGGCCTGCTCGGCCTCCTGGCGCAGCCCCTCGAGACGGCTGCGCAGCTCCTGGACGCGGCGGATGCCCTGCCGTTCGGCCTCCCACTGGGCGCGCCGTGCGTCGGCCTGGGCGCGCAGGTCCGCGAGTTCCCTGCGCAGGTCCTCGAGTCGCGCCTCGCTCGCCTTGTCCGACTCCTTCTCGAGGGCCGCCTCCTCGATCTCCAGCCGCATCACGAGCCGGGTGAGGCTGTCCAGCTCGGCGGGCATCGAGTCGATCTCGGT
This sequence comes from Pseudonocardiales bacterium, assembly GCA_032160545.1. Taxonomy (GTDB): domain Bacteria; phylum Actinomycetota; class Actinomycetes; order Mycobacteriales; family Jatrophihabitantaceae; genus DATGFB01. Next base: position 1,194 of record JAVHVN010000132.1, read on the forward strand.
GCGCAGCCGGGCCGAGGCCTCGTCGACCAGGTCGATCGCCTTGTCGGGCAGGAACCGGTCGGCGATGTAGCGATGGGCGAGCGTGGCCGCCGCGACCATCGCGTTGTCCTGGATCTTGACGCCGTGGAAGATCTCCAGCCGCTCGCGCAGGCCGCGCAGGATCGAGATGGTGTCCTCGACCGAGGGCTCGTCAACGAGGACGGGCTGGAAGCGGCGCTCGAAGGCGGCGTCCTTCTCGATGTTCGTCCGGTACTCGTCGAGCGTCGTGGCACCGATGAGATGCAACTCGCCGCGGGCGAGCATGGGCTTGAGCATGTTGCCCGCGTCCATGCTGCCTTCGGCCGCGCCGGCGCCGACGACGGTGTGCACCTCGTCGATGAAGAGCAGGATGCGTCCTTCGGCCGCGGCTATCTCGGCGAGCACTGCCTTGAGCCGCTCCTCGAACTCGCCGCGGTACTTCGCTCCCGCGACCAGCGAACCCATGTCGAGGGAGAAGATCGTCTTGTCGCGCAGTCCTTCGGGCACGTCGCGCCGGACGATGCGCTGGGCCAGCCCCTCGACGATCGCGGTCTTGCCGACGCCGGGGTCGCCGATGAGCACCGGGTTGTTCTTCGACTTGCGCGAGAGGATCTGGATGACCCGTCGGATCTCGGCGTCGCGCCCGATCACCGGGTCGAGCCGCCCGTCGCGGGCGTCGGCCACGAGGTCGCGGCCGTACTTCACCAGCGCCTCGTAAGCCTGCTCCGGCGTCGCGGACGTGACCCGCTGATTGCCGCGGACCTGCGTGAGGGCGGCCAGCAGCGAGTCGCGTGTGACACCGTGCTCGGCCAGGTTCAGCCGGCTGCCCGTTGCGCCGTCCTCGACGAGCCCGAGCAAGAGGTGTTCGACCGACACGTACTCGTCCTTCAGGCGGCGGGCCTCGCGTTCCGCGGCGTCGAGGACCCGGCTGATGCGTTGTGTGACGAGCACCTGTCCCGGTGACCCCCCGGGCCCGGTGACGCTGGGCCGTCGCGCGAGCTGTGCCTGAACCTCGCTCCTCAGCCGGTCGACGTCGGTGCCGGTGAGTGCGAGCAGCCGGGCCGCGAGCCCGTCCTCGTCCGCCAGCAAGGCGAGTAGGAGGTGCTCGGTGTCGACCTCGGTGTGCGCCGAGCGGGCCGCGAGGGCCTGCGCCTCCTGCAACGCCTGCTGGGACTTCTGGGTCAGCCGGTTCATGTCCATGGGAATTGGCTCCTTCGGCCCCGTTGGGTACGCAAGGCGCGTTCGAGACGCTCGATGCGATCGAGCAGGTCGACAACCAGCCCCAGCCCCGCGTAGTTGAGTTGCAAGCCGGCTCGTAACCGGCGGATGCGCGCGAGGGCGGCGAGTTGGTCGGGTGCGAACCACAGCCGGCCGTCCGCATCCCGCGCGGCCTCGAGGAGGCCGAGCGCGACGAGCCGCTGGACGAGCTCAGGGTGGACGCCGCCGCGGGCCGCGAACGCCTCCAGTTCGAGGCGCGATCCACGGGGCAGGACCGTCAACGGATAGCGCGTGCCGGTCGGGCGACGGGTCGGTCGGCTCATCGCTGCTCGCTCCTCGGGTCGAATCTCGACACCGACGCGAGCTCCTCGAACAGCTCACGCTCGCGCCGCTCCAGGTGGCGCGGAACCATGATCTGCACGACGGCGTACAGGTGTCCCGGCTCGCCTCGGGGGTTCGGCATCCCCTCGCCCGCCAGTCGCAGGCGCCGCCCGCTCGAGGTGCCTGCCGGCACCGTCACCTTGAGTTCCCCGCCCGGCCCGGCGAGCGTGACGGTCGTCCCGAGCGCGGCTTCCCACGGTGCGAGCGGCAGGTCGACGTGGACGTCGCGCCCGTCCAGGCGGAAGCGCGGGTGCGGACGGATGCGGACCACCAGGTAGAGATCGCCGCGCGTGCTGCCCTGCCCGCCCTGCCCCGCAAGCCGGATACGCTGCCCGTCCCGGACGCCGGGCGGGATCTCGACGTCGTAGGAGCGCTCGCCTTCGCCGGTACGCAGGACCACGTGCCGGGTGCCTCCGGAGTACGCCTCCTCCACCGAGAGCTCCAGCTCGGCCTCTTGATCGGCACCGGCCATCGAACCGTCGGTGGCGAACGAGTCGAAGATGCTGTCGAAGCCGGCACCGCCGAGACCGCTGAGCAGGTCGTCGATGTTGATGCCGCCGCCGGTGTAGGCGCGCCGGCTCCCGCCGGTGGCCCGGCCGGCACCCGCTCCACGCTGCGGCCGGGGGCCACCTGCGGTGGCGCCCGCGAAGTCCTCGGGGATCTGGCGGAAGTCGGGCCCGAACCGGTCGTAGCGCGACCGGGTGCCGGGATCGGACAGGACGTGGTAGGCCTCGTTGATCTCCTTGAACCGGTCCTCGGCGCCCGGATCCTTGTTGACGTCCGGGTGGTACTGACGCGCCAGGCGCCGGAAGGCGCGCTGGATGTCGTCGGCCGACGCGCCGCGGTCGACGCCCAGCACGTCGTAGAAGTCCCGAGCCATACCGGCTCAGTCCGGCTTGCGCGATACCGCGACAGCCACCGGGCGCAGCTGGCGCTCGGCGTCGCCGTACCCCGGCCGAAGGACGCGGACGACGGTTCCGGGGGGAGCGTCGCTCTGCTCCACGACGCTGACCACCTCGTGCTGCGAGGGGTCGAACGGCACCCCGGACTCGTCCCGGCGCTCGAAGCCGAGTTGGGCGAGGATCGCCACCGCCTGGTCGCGCACGGCGCGCACCCCTTCGATGATGCTCGTGGGGTCGGCCTGTGCGTGGCGCAGCGCGAGCTCGAGGTTGTCGATGACCGGCAGCCACCGGGCGGCGACCGCGGCGCGCTCGCGGGCGCCGGTCTCCTGCAGCTCGCGGCTGTGCCGCTTGCGCTGGTTGTCGGCATCGGCCGCCGCCCGCCGCGCCCGGTCCTCCCAGTCCGGGGCTGCCGGCGTGGCCGTGGCCGTGGCCACTGGCGCGGGCGAGGCTGCCGGGGCCCGCTCCGCGACGTCCGCGTCACCGCGCGCGGCCGGCGAACCGCTCTGCCCGTCGGGCCTGTCGACTTCCGCGTTGTTGTCCGGAGGCATCTGGTGGTCCTCACGCAGGGTGGAACTCGGCATCGATCACGTCGTCGTCGGAGTCGGATGCGGCCCGGTCGCCGCCCCCGGCGGAGCCTCCGCCGGACGCCGCCTGTCCCGCGGACGGCTGCTCGTTCGGGCGGGCGGCACCGAGCGCCTGGGCGGCCTGTTGCAGCTCGCCGGTCAGCTCCCGGATGCGGGGCAGCGGCGCCTCGTCGTTCAGCGCCTGCCGCGCGTCCGCGACGAGCATCTCGGCGCGCGCCTTCTCGTGCACCGGAGCGGAGTCGCCGCGCTGGGCGAGCAGCCGTTCGAGCTGGTATGCGGCGCTGTCGAGTTCGTTTCGCGCCTCGACCTGCTCACGCAGCGCCTCGTCCTCGCCGCGATTGCGCTCGGCCTCGGCGACCATCCGCTCGACCTCGGACTTGTCGAGATTGGCGCTCTCGCTGATCGTGATGCCCTGTTCCTTGCCGGTGTCCTTGTCGCGGGCGGTCACGCTGAGGATGCCGTTCGCGTCCAGATCGAAGGTGACGTCCACCTGCGGCTCGCCACGAGGTGCGGGACGGATGTCGGTGAGCTGGAAGTGGCCCAGCACGCGGTTGTCCGCGGCCCGTTCGCGCTCACCCTGCAGCACGCTGATGTCGACGGCAGGCTGGTTGTCCGCGGCCGTCGTGAAGGTCTCGCTGCGCCGGGCCGGGATGGTCGTGTTGCGCTCGATGATCTTGGTCATGATGCCGCCGCGGGTCTCGACCCCGAGCGAGAGCGGAGTGACGTCGAGCAGCAGGACGTCGGAGACCTCGCCCTTGAGCACGCCGGCCTGGATCGCCGCGCCGAGCGCGACCACCTCGTCGGGATTGACCGTCATGTTCGGGTCCTTGCCGCCGGTGAGCCGGCGGACGAGCGACTGCACCGCGGGGATGCGGGTCGAGCCGCCGACGAGGATCACCTCGTCCAGGTCGTTCGCCGTGACCTTCGCATCGCCCATCGCCTGCTGCACCGGGCCGAGCGTCCGCTCGACCAGGTCGTGCGTGATCTCGTCGAACGTGGCCCGGGTGATCGTGGTCGTGAGGTGCTTCGGGCCGTTGGCGTCCGCGGTGATGAACGGCAGGTTGAGCTGGGTCTGCGGAACCGAACTCAGCTCGACCTTCGCCTTCTCGGCCGCTTCGAACAGGCGCTGCAACGCCTGCGGGTCCGAGCGCAGGTCGATCCGCTCGTCGCGCTGGAACTGGTCGGCGAGGTAGTCGACGGTGCGCCGGTCGAAGTCGTCCCCGCCGAGGTGCGTGTCGCCCGCGGTCGAGCGGACCTCCACCACGCCGTCGCCCACGTCGAGGATGCTGACGTCGAAGGTGCCGCCGCCGAGGTCGAACACCAGGACGGTCTCGTGGCCGTGCTTGTCGAGCCCGTATGCGAGCGCCGCGGCGGTGGGCTCGTTGATGATGCGCAGTACCTCGAGACCCGCGATCCGGCCGGCGTCCTTGGTGGCCTGCCGCTGCGCGTCGTTGAAGTACGCCGGCACCGTGATGACGGCCTCGGTCACTCGTTCCCCGAGCGCCTTGCCCGCGTCGTCCGCGAGCTTGCGCAGGATCAGCGCGCTGATCTCCTCGGGCGCGTACTGCTTTCCGCGGATCTCGAAACGCGCCGCGCCGTCGGGACCGGGCACGACGTCGAACGTGACGGCCTTGGCCTCGTCTGCCACCTCGTCGAAGCGCCGGCCGATGAATCGCTTCGCCGAGTAGATGGTGCCCTTCGGATTGAGGATCGCCTGCCTGCGTGCCAGCTGGCCCACGAGGCGTTCGCCGGAGTCGGTGAAGGCCACGACCGAGGGGGTCGTTCTCGAGCCCTCGGCGTTGGGGACGACGTTCGGTGCGCCGTTCTCCCAGGCCGCGATGACCGAATTGGTCGTGCCCAGGTCGATACCTACTGCCTTCGCCATGACTGCGTCCTCTGCTTCCTCGGGATGCGGCTGACTGGGTCGTTCAGTCGTCGTCGGGGTTCATGAGGTTCCGGCCAGGTGCTCGGTACGCTCCCCCCGCGCCGGCGACCCGGGCGACGCTGACGACGTGTTCGGCTCCCCGCCGGCGCCCACGCCGACCTGCTGAGCCGGCGCGCTGTCACCGTCGGTCGAGCTGATCCGGACCTGTCGCGGCTTGCTCTCAGCGGCCACCGGGATGGTCAGGTGCAGCACGCCGGTCGCGTAGTCGGCGTTCATCCCGGCGCTGTCGAGGTTGTCGCCCAGCAGGAACTGCCTGCGGAAATGGCCGTGCGGGCGCTCGTCCACCAGCAGCTCGTCCCCCTCCTGACGGCCGGGGTCGCGCGTCGCCTGGACGTTGACGACGTTCCGCTCGACCGTCACCTGGATGTCTTCGGTCCGGACGCCCGGCAGATCGATGAGCACGACGAACGTGTCGCCGCGGCGGTACGCCTCGGTGGGCATGGCGTGGGCGCCCGCGGCGAGGACGCGCTCGCTGAGCCGATCAAGTTCGCGGAACGGGTCGAAACGCATCAGAGTCATCGAGTCCTCCTCATAACGGCATCTCCCACGGTGGCAAGACGAGTTGACGGGCCGCGTCGCCCCGTGCGGGCCAACGTGCTGCAGCCAGTGGGCACGGCAGGGCAGCCGACACGCCGATGGAGGGGTTTGCTCGCGTACGCGGCTGGGTAGCGTCGGGGCGTCCTGAACCAGCAGGAGGAGCCCCAGGTTGGGTTCGAGCGGATGAGTGACATCCCGCAGGTCCGGCTCGACGCTGACTCGCCACGTCGTGACCAGGTGTCGGATCTCTACGGCCTGTTCACGCTGTCGACGATGATGTTCGGCGCGCGTGACGGCCCGGCGATCCTCCGGCTCTGTGCATCGTTCCTGCCCGCGCTCGGTCCGCTTCGGGTCGAAGCGGCGTACCTCGTCGTAGGCGACGACGTGTCGGCCGTCGATGTCGGGACGACCCCCGCCGACGATCTCGTGAACAGCGTTGCGCAGGCGGGCAGCACCGGCGGGGACTTGCAGCTCGACGGTCGGGGATGGGCGCGCGCCGTGCCGCTCGTCGGGTTGTCCGGTCATCGGGGCTATCTCGCGGTCAGCGCGCCCGCCGAACCGCAAAGCTACGATTGCTTCCTGCTCGACATCCTGGGACGGCAGACCGGCGCGGCGCTCGAGAACGCGGCGCTCTACCGCGAAGTCGCGCAGTACGCGGCCAGCCTGCGGGCGCTCAACCGCGAACGCGACGACGTCAACCAGCAGCTCTCCGCGACGGTCCAGGATCTGGAGCGCCGCTCGCAGATGCACGAGCTGTTGACCCGGGCGTCCGCGGCTGACGACGTCGTCGAAGCGCTCGTGCGGACGGTCCGGGACCTCACCGGCCTGACCGCGGGAATGGAGGGAGCGTTCGGCAACGTGGAGCACTGGGCGGCGGCGGGGCGGCCGGAGGGCTACGAGCGGATCTCTGCGTCGATCCGCGAGGAGGTCTCCCGCGCAGCGCTCGCTCGCGCCGGACGCGCGGTCCGGGTCAAGGACCGGGTGGTCGCACTCGCGCGGCCCGGCAACGAGACGCTCGGTGCGGTCGTGCTCGTCGACCCCCGGCGGGCCGCCGGAGACTTCGAGATGTTCGTGCTGGAGCAGGCCGCGGTGCTGCTCGGTATGGAGCTGTCGCACCGCCGCAGCCTCGTCGAGGTCGAGGTGCGGCTGCGCAGGCAACTGGTGGACGATCTCGTCAGCGGCACCGACGACGTCGACAGCGCGGTCGTGCGCGCCGCCGCCGTGGGCCACGACCTCGCCGGCTCGCACCGTGTCGTCGTCATCCATTGGCAAGGACTGCCCGACGTCGAACTCCTCGTCAGCACCGTCGAACGGGTGGCGACGCATCTCGAGCTGGCTGCCCTGGTGGCCAGGCGCGCAGGCAACGTCGTCCTGCTCGTCGCAGGTGACGTGCCGGCACGCGAGCTCTACGAGCGCATCTGCACCGACCTGCGCAGTACCACCGGCTCGATCGGCATCGGCGCCCGCGCCGAACCGAGGGCGTTCCCGCGCTCGTTCGAGGAGGCGCAACACGCCCTCGGAATCCGGGCCAGGTCGAAGAACCCCTTCGGGTCGACGAGGTTCGAGGACCTCGGTATCTACCGGATCCTGGCGGTGGGCGACACCAGCGAGGTCGACGCCTACGTCACGCAGTGGCTCGGCGTGCTGATCGGCTATGACGCGACCCGGCACTCCTCGCTCGTCGAGACACTCGCGGAGTACCTCGACCACGGCGGCAACTACGACCAGACCGCCGAGGCGCTCGTGATCCACCGCAGCACCCTGCGCTACCGCCTGCGACGCATCAGAGAGCTGGCGGGTGTCGATCTGACCGATGTCGAGAGCCGGCTGAACCTGCACGTCGCCACTCGGGCGTGGCGCATCCTCGAAGGGGCCTGATGACCAAGTGACGTCGCGCGAGTCCCCGGCCGCCGGTTGATCCCTTCCTTGGGGTGTCACGACGATGCGACGCGTCGAGCTGCAGGCGATGACCGAGATCGCCCACATCGCGGACGGCTGCACCGACATGTACGAGCGCGCCGACGCGGTCGCGCACGCGCTGCACCCGCTCATACCGTTCTGCGGCAGCTGGATCGCGGTGGTCGATCCGGTGCACGCCGAGCACGAGACCCTGCGCGCCGAGGGTTACAGCAGCGCCACCGAGGCCTATGCCCGCTCGTCCGCGGTTCTCGGGGATATCGAGCTGGTCGGTGCGAACCGCTCGGCAGCGCCGATGACCATGCACGGCCTGCCCGTCGCGGCTGACGACGTGCCGGTGTGGCGGGACTACCTGGTGCCCGAGGGGTTCCGTGAAGCGCTCGTCGCCGGCCTGTTCTCGGGGAACAGGTACGTGGGCATCATGACGCTCCAGACGGACGATCCGGCGCATCCGACCGAAGAGGCGCTGGATCTCGTCCGGCTGCTCTCGCCGATGATCGGCCGGACGCTCGACCCGCTCGCCGGTGTGGGCACGACGGCCCTGCTGATGCACCAAGCACGAGCCGGCATCATTCTGACCCGCGACGGTCGGAGCGGGCCGCTGCCGGGCTTGCTCACCCATCCGCAGCTGCTCGACGGGAGCCCGCTGCGCGGCGTTGTCGACGCGGTCGTCGCGCGCGGAACGTCGGAGACCACGTTCCTGAGCCCGGACCGGGAATGGCCCGCCGGGTTCGTTCGGGTCACCGTCGTGCCGTGCGACAGCACAGCACCGTTCCACGTCGCCGCGGCGGTCGTCCTGTCGGGCCCGTGCGATCTGCACGGGCTGGACTCGGTCGACCTCGCCCTCCTCGGGTTGCTCGGCGCACCGGCGGACGCCGATGCCGCTGTCGCCGTCGCCGGTGCGCACCGGCTCATCCAGGATCGGATGCCGCACATCGCCGCCACCCTGCACGCTCGCACCCGTGAGCAGGCTGTCGCCCGGGCGATGCGGCTGGGGTTGCTCGTCCCGCCGGCGTTGGCCGGGTCACTGCTGCCGTGCGGCCGGTCCTAGCCGGTCAACGGCCCGGGACGGGCGCGGCCGCCCGCATGCAGCCTGACGATCGGTGCGGTACAGGCCCGATCGTGGGAGTCGCGGGATCGGTTGTCGATCACCAGCGCGCTGTCGAGCTGGGTGAGCCCGAGCAGCCGCGCGACCTGTGGGCCGACCTGGCGCAGGACCAGCCCACCGCCGCGCGCGAGACAGCCGTTGTGCGTCCTGACGAGCGCGCGCAGCCCGGCGCAGTCGAGGAAGGTCAGCTCAGAGACGTCGAGCACGAGCGTGGAGCAGCCGGCGTGGAGATATCTCGTGAGCAGCGCTGCGAGTTCGCCGGAGTTCGCGACGTCGAGCTCGCCGGAAACCTGCAGCCAGGCCCGGCTGCCGTCCACGAATACGGTGAGCACCCGCAACGAGCCCGAGTCCCGCCCCACTGTGACGTCGGCCGGAATCAACGCCTTGTCGGACATCCGTAGCTCCTTCGGTCGATTCATCGGGGTCGAGTGAGGGCGGCGGTAACGCCCCCTCCGGGCTGGTCGCCCCGGCGCGCGGATCCGGTGCAGAACAGGAACGACTCGCCGAGGCGTCCGAGGGCCAGCGCCTGTTGCGCGATCGCCGGCGGATTCGCGAGGACCAAGGTTCCGTGCCTCGCGGTGAGCCGGGCCCGAAGGGTCAGCAGGACAGCCGCGAGTCGGACGTCGCACCGGGAGATCTCGGCCAGGTCGATGACGACCTCGCGCACGCCTGCGTCGAGGAGCAGGCGCAGCAGGCCGCGCAGCAGATTCACCGTCCGCAGGTCGACGTGCCCGCTGATCGTGACGGCCGCGAACTCGCCGTCGAGATGGGCGACGCCGACGGTGGTCCCCGTCGACTCGCGCGGTGTGTCGTAGCTGGTGCGTTCGAGCGGTTGCGTCCCCGCCGCTGCCCACACGCCCGCGTCGTGCAGCGCACCGAGCTGGTCGTGCAGCGGCCGCCATCGCTGGCCCACGCGATGCCAGCAGGGCTCCCAACTCGGCGATTCCGTCTCGTGCGCGACGTGCGCTTCCTGTGCCTGCATGCCGTCGCCCCCGGGCTGTCGGTACCTGCCGAGGGAGTCCCTGTGTCCTGCGCTCGAACCGGCCGCCTCGACCCAGCCAGTCGAGGGCAGCGTGGCGAGCTGGGCCACGGAAGACAACAGCACATGGGACTAATGCAGGTGCCGGTCGAGTCGCGGTGAGCGCCGTTCCAGGTGCTTGCTCCAGGCCGCTACCGGACGACTCGCACGGGACGGCGACCGGTGTACGCAGCGAGCCGCTCGATCGGTGCGGCATCGGGCGCGGGATCGACCGCGGCTCCGAAAGCTGATCCGTCGCGCATCGCCTCGAGCGTCTCGCGGGCATAGCTGTCGGCCGCGGCAACCAGGGCGGCCGGCGGCTCGTACGACTGGCCGGTGGCGTTCGCCATGTCCCAGCCGTGCATGAGCCCGTCCAGCACGATGTATCGGGCGAAGTGCTCGCCTGCCATCGCGCCGAACGGTGTGTCGATCGTCGTCCGCAACGCGCCGGGTGAGTTCAGCGCGGCGCCGAGGTCCTGCAGCGCCGGATCGAACCGATCCAGCACGTCGTCGAGGTCGGGCGGCTGCGGTGTCCTGCCTCGATAGGCAGCTGCGAACATCGTCGCGCCGCCGATCATGTGCTCGAGCACGCCGCGAACCGTGAAGTCGGTGCACGGCGTCGGATCGTCGAGCTGGTCGCGGCGGATGCCCGCGACGACCTCGGTGAGCAGCGGTGTGAGCTGGCCGAGCTGGTCGAGCGGGTCCATGGTCTCGCCTTCTGGAAGGGGGAGTGGGTCGACCTCGCGGAGTGTCTGCACGCCTCGCCGCGCCGCCTCGCGGTCTCGACCGGTCTCGATCAGCCGGATGACCGCGTCAGCCGAATCGTCGTCGATCATGCCTGGATTGTCATGCCCGACGGGCGTGGATTCGTCGGGCACCCACTCCATCCGCGCGGGGCGCGCACTGGGCGGACGTGGTGCGAATGCCCCACGCGAGTCTCGCTCGCCTCGTTCCAGGTGGTGCACGTGGTCGATGCGCGCCGCGGCGGCCAGCGGCGAGATTGACGGCGCACGGTGCCGACACGAGCGGCCACCGTTACCACTACCGAGGGGAACAGCGATGCGCGCAACCGAGAACGAGATCGCGATCGAGCTCGAACTCGGCGGGATCGTCACCCGCGGCGAGGACTGGGGCGGCCAGCTGGTCCGGCACCTCAGTCTGCCTGCGGGCACCGACTTCACGCCGCTGTTCGTGGGGCTGCCGGGCGATCTTTGCCAGTGCCCGCACTGGGGCTACGTCCTCACCGGATCCATCCGGCTGCGGTACTCGGACGGGACCGAGGAGCTCACCCGGGCCGGCGAGGCGTACTACTGGCCGGCCGGGCACACCGGCTGGACGGACGAGGGCGTCACGTTCCTCGAGTTCAGTCCCGCGGCCGAGCTACGACCGGTACTCGAGCACGTCGGCGCGCAGCTGGCACCGTCGGCCTGAGCAGTTCGGCACCCCGATCCGTCGTGGGGTCGGTACCGTCAGGCCATGTACCCGTGGAGGGCCGGGCGACTGAGGCCGTGACCGGCGACAGCCTGGCCGCCGTGCGCGACGCGCTGCGCAGCTGCGACTGGCAGGCCGCCCTTGACGCGGCGAGCGCCGTGCCCGCGCAGCCCGCGCTGATCGATGCCGAGCGCTTCGACCTGCTCGCCGAGGCGGCCTGGTGGCTCGGCCGCCTCGACGAGTGCATCGCCGCGCGCGAGCGCGCGTACCTGATGTTCGACGAGCTCGGCGAGCAGCGGCGTGCCGGGCAGTGCGCCGTCTGGCTCTACGAGCACCACGCGATCGCGGCGCGGCCCGCCATGGCCGGTGCGTGGTTGCAGCGGGCCAGGCGGGCGCTCGACCATGAGCCCGACTGCGTCGAACTCGGCGCGTTGTTGCTGCGCGAGGCGGAGCGCGCGCACGGCGGCGGCGAGCTCGTCAGGGCGCACGCGCTGGCGGGCCGGGTCACGGCTCTGGGGCGAACGCTTCGCTCGCCGGACATCGAGGCCGAGGCACTGCAGACGACCGGCCGCATACTCATCGATCAGGGCCGGGTGGCCGAGGGGCTGAGTCACCTCGACGAGGCGATGCTCTTCGCCGTCGAGGGACGCCTCGGCCCGTACTCGACGGGAAAGGTCTACTGCAGCCTCATCAGCGCTTGCGAGGAGCTCGGTGATCTCGACCGGGCGGCCGAGTGGACCGAGGCGACGCTGAAGTGGGCCCGGCAGCACCCGTTCGCGATCTTCCCGGGCATCTGCCGCGTGCATCGGGCGGTCGTGCTCGGACGCCGCGGGCGGTTGGCCGAAGCCGAGCGCGAGGCCGAGCGGGCCTGCGCCGAACTGCGCGGGAGCCACGTCGGCAACAGCGCTGCGGCCTTCGCGGAGGTCGGGGAGATCCGCCGGCGGCTGGGTGATCTCGACCGGGCCGACGAGGCGTTCGCGATGGCACAGCAGCTGTGCGGGCAACCGTGCGGTGGTCTCGCTCTGTTGCGGCTGGCTCAGGGGCGCGTCGATGCCGCCCGGTCGATCGTCGACGGATGCCTGCAGGGCGCGACGTCGATGCTGGCCCGGGCGCGCCTCCTACCGGTGTGCGTCCACGTCGCGGTCGCCGCGGCCGACTTCGACGGTGCACGCGACGCGCTCGCCGAACTCGAGCGGATCGACTCCGTGTACGGCATCCCGTACCTGCGCGCGACGGTGCTGTCCACGCGCGGGCGGCTGCAGCTGGCGCAAGGGGACGCCGCCGCCACCGAAACCCTGCAACGCGCTGTCGAGACCTGGCAGGCACTCGACGTCCCGTACGAGATCGCCACCGCGCGCACGCTGCAGGGTCAAGCCCTTCGGGCGGCGGGCAACGGCAGCGCCGCGGCGGACTGCTTCGCCGCCGCGGTCGAGCTGTTCAACCGCATCGGCGCCCGCCTCGATGCGCGACGCGTGCTCGTCGACCGGACGCCGGCGCGTCCTGCCGGACTGACCGAGCGCGAGGTCCAGGTGCTGCGACTCGTCGCAGCCGGGCTGACCAACAACGAGATTGCGGGTGAACTCCAGCTCAGCGCGAAGACGGTGTCGCGCCACCTCTCGAACATCTTCACGAAGATCGGGGTGACGTCCCGCGCCGGCGCAACCGCATACGCCTTCGAGAACGAGCTCGTGGACGCGAGTCGTTGAGCCCAGCTGCCCCCAGGACACCCGCGACCGAGGAGCCGCCGTTGACTCCCGGATGATCATCCGGCCGTCGAGGTGATCGACGTCCGTTCGCTCGTCCCGCTCGACACGCGGACGCTGCTCACCTCGATCTCGCGGACCGGCCGGCTGGTCACGGTCGAGGAGAACCCACGCCTGCTCGAGATGGCACATCACGAGGAGCCGCAGGTGTCGGCGCACGTGATCGCAAGCCGGCCGCACGGCATCTACGCCGAGTGCTTTCATCCGGATCGTGACCCTTTCTGGTGGAAGCTGATAGCGACCCCGCGAGACCTGCGCGACGGCTATCTAACGCTGAGCGACGAACCCGGTCTCGGCTGGACCCTCGACTGGGATTACGTCAACCGCTATCGCGTCGAATAGCACGCGTGCCGCTGGTCGCACGTGTCTGTAGGGAGAATTCTTTCGCAGGCAGGTAATCTCCCCGATATGGCGAAGCGAGTGATTACCACGACCGAGTTCACTGACGACCTCGACGGCTCCAGGGCGGAGGGCACCGTCGCATTTGCCTTAGAGGGCAAGACCTACGAGATCGACCTGAGCAGGAAGAACGCCGCCGCGCTGCGTAAGGCTATGAAGCCCTACATCGATTCAGCCCGCGCAGTGCGCGGTTCCCGTAGCCGTAGCGCAACGCGGTCGACGAGCGGTCGGTCAAACCGCAGCGATCTTGAGGCAATCCGCACGTGGGCACGCGACAACGGGTACCAGGTGGCTGACCGTGGCCGAATCTCTGCGGCCGTCATCGAGGCATACCAGTCCGCGCACTAGAACCGCATGGCGCGGCTGCGCAATTGCGCAGCCGCGCTGTAGTCCGCGGCGGTCAGCGGTCGGCCGTAAGAGCTTTCAGCTGAGCGAGTGACTCACGCATGACCTGCGAGAGTTCCCGGTCGCCGGAGTGGGTCACCCAACGCTCGAACGCCACCCGAAGGACGCCGACACCCGCTTCCGCGGCGAGACGCGCATCCGCGTCGGCGACGCCGCGTCGGCGTAACGCGTCGGCGAGGGCAGTCGACACCGATGCCATCTTGATCAGCTCGCGCTCCCGCAATTCTGCGTTCGCGGCAATGACGGACTGGCGCTGCCGGGAGAACTCGCGACGCTCGCCGAGCATCGCGGCCGCCGCGTCGAGGGCGGCCGAGACTGCCTGCATCGGCGACGCGGAATCGGGGGCGCTGTCCAGCGCGCTCACCAGGTGCTGCTGGAACGTGGCCGAGCCGTCGAAGAGCACCTCGCGCTTGTCGGCGAAGTAGCGGAAGAACGTCCGTGCGGTGAGCCCGGCGCGTTGCGCGATCTCGGCAACGGTCGTCTGCTCGAACCCGCGCTCGACATAGAGCTCCAGTGCCGCCGCGCGAAGCCGAGCGCTCGCATTCGGCTCCCATCGCCCCATGACGGGGAAGTGTAAGTGATGGCACGCAGTGACATGACTTGGTACGCTGATGTCATCAAGTGACATCACGGATGCCGGCTGGTCCGTGGATCAATTCGGTGGAGGTCTTCATGCGCGTCTTTGTCACCGGAGCATCCGGATGGATCGGTTCGGCCGTCGTCCCGGAGCTACGTTCCGCCGGACATCAGGTCCTCGGTCTCGCTCGCTCGGACGAATCGGCGGCGGCGCTCGCTGCTCTGGGCTGCGAAGTCCATCGGGGCGGCCTGGATGATCCCGACAGCCTGAGCGCGGGTGCTGCCTCGTCGGACGGGGTCGTCCACCTGGCCTACAACCACGACTTCGCCAACATGCAGGACGCGGCCAAGACAGACCTGCAGGCGATCGAGGCTCTCGGCTCGACCCTCGCGGGCACCGACCGGCCGTTCCTCGTCGCCTCGGGCACGCTCGGCCTCCCACCCGGCCGAGTCGGCACCGAGCGCGACGAGCCCGCGCAGAGTGGGCACCCGCGCGTCGCCAATGCGCGCGCGGCGCTGTCGTTCACCACCACCGGAGTGCGCTGCGTGATCGTGCGCTTCGCTCCTACCGTCCACGGCGCCGGCGACCACGGCTTCATGGCCAGGTTGGTCGCGATCGCCCGGGACAAGGGCATGTCGGGCTACCTCGGCGACGGCAGCAACCGGTGGCCCGCGGTGCATCGGTTCGACGCTGCGAGTCTCGTCCGGCTGGCCCTGGACGACGCCCCGGCCGGCTCAGTGCTGCACGCAGTCGCCGAGGAGGGCGTGCCGACGCGCGACATCGCCGAAACGGTCGGTCGCCGGCTCGGCCTTCCCGTCGTCTCCATCCCTGCCGAAGAGGCCGCTGACCACTTCGGCTGGCTGGGGCAGCTCTTCGGCGCCGACTGCCCGGCGTCGAACGAGCTGACGCGTGAACTGCTCCGCTGGCAGCCGACGCATCCCGGTCTCATCGACGACCTCGAGCTGGGGCACTACTTCCAGGTCACGTCCCGGTAGTACCGGGTTGGCCGCGCGGCCGGCCTCGTCATGACGTGCCGAGATCGGCGATCAGCTTCGCGAGTGCGGCGTCGAAGGTCATGTCGGCGGTGATGTAACTGGTTGCCCCGCCCGCGGACACCGTCCACGCCGGCGTGCCCCAACGGTACGGATCGACCGGGTCGGCGGGGACGATGCGGACGTCCAAGTACACGCTGCGCCGGTCAACAGCCTCGCGAGCCAACGCTGCGATGTCGGCATCAGACAGAGTCACCACCCCATCTCACCACCAGTGGCCCGATTCTCGACCCGATGCGTCGGTGCGGACCCGGTGTTGCTGGTGGGCCGATGCCCCTGCCACTGGGTAGGTGTCCATTCCCGCTAGCAGGGCGGCGTTCGGCCGCCGGCCTGCTTAGCGTTTGGCGGGTCACGACCGATGGTCCCGCCCGCCCCCTGTCGCAGGAGCCGAAGCGATGTCCGCTACCGATACGTACGACATTCTCGTCATCGGCAGCGGAGAGGCGGGCAAGTACCTCGCGTGGACGATGGCAGGCGCGGGTCATCGCACGGCTGTGGTCGAACGGCAGCTGATCGGGGGGTCGTGCCCCACCATTGCCTGCCTGCCGAGCAAGAACATCATCCACTCGGCGAAGGTCCGGTCCTTCACCATGCGGGCCGCCGAGTTCGGAGTCGAGCTGGACTGGGCAGTGACCAGCATGAACGGCGTGCAGGCCAGGAAGCGGGCGATGGTCGACAGCCTCCGCCGGCTTCATCTGGACCGGTACGAGGCCAGTGGCGCCGAACTGATCATGGGCGAGGCGCGCTTCGTCGGCGAGAGAACGGTCGAGGTCCGTTCGGCGGACGGCGGAGAGCGCAGAGTCAGCGGCGAGAGGGTCTTCCTCAACCTCGGCACGCACGCCACGGTGCCGGACGTGCCCGGGCTGGTTGCGGCTGAGCCGATGACCCACGTCGAGCTGCTGGACCTCGAGCGCCTGCCCGGGCATCTGGTCGTCCTCGGCGGCGGCTACGTCGGGCTGGAGCTCGCGCAGGCCATGCGCCGCTTCGGCGCGCAGGTCACCGTCATCGAGCAAGGAGCGCAGCTCGCCGGCCGCGAGGACCCGGATGTCGGCGAGGCGCTACTGCAACTCTTCCGTGACGAGGGCATCACGGTCCACCTCGAGACCGAGGTCCGCAGCGTCGAGGGACGATCCGGCACGCACGTCCGCATCGTCACGGCGGGACCTGACGGCGAGGCGATCGTGGACGGGACGGACCTGCTCGTCGGCGTCGGCCGTACCCCCAACACCAGCGGCATCGGGCTCGAGCGGGCCGGCGTGAAGCTCACCGAGACGGGCTACGTGGCGGTGGACGATCGCCTCGCCACCTCGGCGGCCAACGTGTGGGCAATGGGCGAGTGCGCCGGCAGTCCGCAGTTCACGCACGTGGCCTTCGACGACTTCAGGGTCGTGCACGACAACCTGAGCGGGGGCAGGAGCACGACCACAGACCGCCTCGTGCCGTACTGCATGTTCACCGACCCCGAGCTCGCACGGGTCGGCTGCAACGAGTCCGAGGCGCGGCGCCGCGGCATCGGCTACCGCGTGCTCACCCAGCCGATGGCCGCAGTCCTGCGGACGCGGACACTGTCCGAGCCGCGCGGGTTCATGAAGATGCTGATCGCCGCCGACAGCGACGAGATTCTCGGCTTCACGGTGTTCGGGGTGGAGGCCGGCGAGCTGATGGCTGCCGTCCAGACCGCGATGATCGGCGGCGTCCCGTACACCGCACTGCAGAAGGCGATCTACGCCCATCCCACCGCGGCCGAAGGACTCACCTTCTTGCTGAGGACAGCCCCCCAGCTGCACCACCAGCCGGGACGCCGGGCCGCACCGGTGCCGGCGGCCCGGGCGACCGGGTGACCGGGGGAGCGCGAGTGGTTCGGGCCTGACGGCCGCGCAGCATCCCGCGGCGGCCGAGCCGTCAGGCGGCGCGGAGGCGGCGCTGGGTCAGCGGGTTCGTCTCGCCGACGACCAGCGTCAGAGCGACCGCGAGCACGAACCCTGCGGCGGAGGCGGCCAGGCCGGCCGTCCCGCCGAGTGCGGAGCCGATCACGGCGGCACCGGTAGCGCCGCAGCCGAACGCGACGTCGGTGGCGAGCCGGTATGCACACACGGCGGCCTCGCGATCCTCGGCGAGGTCGCTCACCATCGCCGGTGGGACGACCCAGATGGCAGCCTGTGACGGCCCCATCAGCACGCACAGCACGATGAGGGCGAGCGGCGCCTGCGCCACCGGCGACACCAGCAGGACGCCGATGCCGCTGATCGAGGCGATGATCAGAACCGGGGCGCGGCCGAACCGATCGGTCGCGCGTCCGGAGAGCTGCATCGAGATGACGTCCGCGACCGTGAGAGCACCGATCGCCACGCCGGTTGCAAGGGGGGACATGCCGAGCTGCATCGCGGCCAGCGGGATGAGCACCATCTGGATGCCGTCGCGCATCGCCTCGCCGAGGCCGCCGAGCGTCACCGCAGACCAGAGCCGGCCGCCGCGGACGCTGCGCAGGCGCGGCAGCGCGAACTCGGGCCGCAGCGGGCTGGGGTAACGGTGCATCGTCGTGCGCAGCAGTACCGCGGTGAGGCAGCTGATCACACCGCAGCCGATGAACGCCAACTGCGCGCCGGGGCGACCCGACAGGGTGGCGAGCCAGCCGCCGAATGCGGGACCGACGGCGATCCCGAGGAACCACGCGGCGTTGAACGCCCCGATCGCGTGGCCGCGGCGATGCGGCTCGCTGAGCCGGATGACGAGCTGCACTCCGAGGGTCATGAACACGGCGACGCCGATGCCCTCGAAGAGCCGGCCGGCCGCCATCATCCAGAGCGAGCGGCCGAAGCCGACCAGCAGGTTGCCGACGCCGTAGATCACGAGGGACGCGGAGAGGCCGAACCTGCCTTCCAGACGCGGGACGAACCGAGCCCCGACCAGGTCCATGCCGAACATCGTCACGGCCATGAGTGAGACGAGCACGCCGGCCAGCACCGTGCCGGCACCGAGGGCATGCGCGACGCCGACGGCCTGTACATAGGTCATCCCGAACGTCACGCCCGAGATCGCGATCAATACGTAGAACCGCGCTCCGAGCGTTCCGCTCGGCGCGTCGACGAGTGGACGTGTTCGGGGGAGCGCGACGCCGTCGATCAGTGGGTCGACTTCGGTTCGGACGCCGTCAGCCGACGTGGTCGCCGCGGTCCACCCGCGACGACCACGTTCGGCGATGACGGCTTCGCTGCCTGTGAGGGACTCCTCTGCGGGCTCGGCCGAGGTCACGTCAGCCGTTGACGGCGACGTCCGCCTGCCCGGAGAGGATCTTGTACGTCTCGGGCCGGCGGTCACGGATGAGGAAGGAGCCCTGGTTCACGGTGGACGCCGTCGCGAGACCACCGGGGATGTCGATCTCTGCGAACACCAGGCCCACCCTGTCGATGCCGCTCGTCGCGACGACGTCGCCCATCGGGTCGACGATCTGGCTCAGGCCGAAGAAGTCGAGTCCGCCGAGGTCGCCGAGGAAGTTCGACGAGATGAACCAGCGGGCGTTCTCCGCCGCACGGACGCGGTCGTACAGCTTGTACTGCCGCACCCAGAGGTTCTCATCACCCGAACCGTGACCGGCCATGCTGCACCAGGCAGTACCCATGACGAGGATCTCGGCGCCGGCAAGCGTGAGCTCGCGGCACGACTCCGGCCACATCTTGTCGTAGCAGATCAGCATGCCGATCTTGCCGATCGCCGTGTCGAACACCGGCCACTCCGACCCGGGGCGCCAGAAGATCTGCTCGGTGATCCCGACGTGGACCTTGCGATAGGAACCGATATAACCCTCCGGTCCCGCGAGCACCAGCGTGTTGTAGAGGACGCCGGGCTGCGCGACCGACTCGGTCAGCCCGAAGATCACGTAGATCTCGTGGCGCTGCGCTGCCGCGATCAGCTTCGCGACGTTCGCGCCATCGGGGACGGACTCGGCGGTGGCCTGTACCTCACGCAGCCGTTCCTCGGTACCGAACACGCTGACGTCCGGCGGGTAACCCTGCAGGCTGGTCTCCGGGAAGACGACCAGCGAAGCACCGGCGGCCTTCGCCTCCTCGATGTAGGACAGATGCAGCTCGACACTCTTGTCGACGTCGTACGTTCCGGGGAACGCGCACGTTGCGATGACTGTGGACATCCGGGTGACTCCTCCTGTTGGTTGTGGCGGAACTAGCTGACCGTGAGCTTGGTGAGGTCGACCCACACCGCTCGTGGTTGGACGAAGCCGTGCACGGACGGCGCAAGCACGCGCGGGTTGTTGTCGCTGACGACCACCAGCCACGGCATGTCCCTCATCAACTGCGCGTTGAGCGCTTGGAACGCTGCCGCCTGCTTGGCGGGATCGAAGGTGCTGTACGCACGCTTCAACAACGAGTCGACGACCGGGTCCTTGAGATGGCCGACGTTGAACAGCGAGTCGGACTGGAAGTAGACCGCCCAGCCGTCCTGCGGAAGGAACCCGAGCGAGATGCAGACCGCGTCAGCGTTCGCGCTGACCTTGCCGGCGTAGTAGTCGCTCAGCAACGTCGACCACTCGAGCGGCACGAGCTTGACCTTGACGCCCACCTGGGCGAGTTCGGCCTGCAAGAACTCGTTCATCGGGCCGGGGATCATGTTGCCGGACCCGCTCGTGGGGTACGCGAGCGTCATGGTGAACCCGTTCGGGTATCCCGCTTCGGTCAGAAGCTGCTTGGCCTTGGCCGGGTCGTTGGTGAGCGCGTCGTTCGCCTTCGAGTAGCCGATGTCCGTCTGCGGGATGTACTGATCGGCCGCCACGCCCGTCCCCTTGAGCAGGTTCGTGACCATCGACTGGCGATTGATCGCGTAGTTGAGCGCAAGCCGGACGCGCGCGTCCTTCAGCGGCCCCTTCGTCACATCGAAGATCCACGGCCACAGGTGCGAGTAGGGGTTCTCGAAGACCTTGAAGCCCGCGTCCTTGAGCGGCTGCACGTCGTCCGGGGTCGGGAACTCGGCCCAGTTGACATCACCGGAGCGCAGCGCCGCCACGCGGGCCGTCGCGTCCGGGATCGGTCGCAGGATGACCTTGGCGACCTTCGGCGCACCGCCCCAGTAGTCGGGGTTGGGCACCATGGTCAGCGACTGCCCGGTGACCTTCGAGACCATCTTGAACGGGCCGGTGCCCACCGGGTGGTCGGCGAAGGACTTGCCGTCCTTCTTGACCGCCGTCGGGCTCGGGAACACGAGGAACGGCAGGTCAGCGGTCAGGTACGCGTACGGCGTGTGTGTCGTGATCGAGAAGGTCATGTCGTCGACCTTCTTGTAGGACGCGATCGTCGTGTCGTAGAAGCCGAGCAGGCCGGCGTCGGCCTGGTCGTAGTACGGCGACTTCTTGTTCATCAGCCGGTCGAACCCGAACACTGCGGCGTCGGCGTTCCACGCGGTGCCGTCCTGGAACGTGACACCGGTTCGGAGCTTGAACGTCCAGGTCAGGTGGTCGGCGCTCACCGCCCACGACTCGGCGAGGTCAGGCTGGACGGCCGGGTTGGTGCTGCTGCTGGAGAGGTCGTACTTCGTCAGGCCGTCGTAGAGCTGGAAACCGACGAAACGCTCGCCCTCCCACCCCTCGCTCTCGAACCCGCCGGCGGTCGTGCCCGGCAGGTTGGCCGCGGTCATCGCGATGACCAGAGTGCCGCCACTGCCCCCCGACGCGGACGATGTGGCACCGCTGCATGCGGCGAGGGTGGGCACGATGATGAGGACGGCGGCGGCAACATAGGCCCGCGCGCGGGTGGCTCGGTAGCCGGATCGTCGGTTCGGACGGCGCATCACGCAGTTCTCCGGGGGTTCGTCGGGACGGTGTCCTGGGCGGGTGTGACGCGCAGGCAGCGCGCGAGATGGCCGGCGGTGATCTCCACCGGCGCGTTGTCGTAGTCGGCGCATGCCGAGATCGCGTCCGGGCAGCGGGTGCGGAACGGGCACCCGGACGGCGGGTCCACGGGACTGGGCGGTTCTCCCTCCAGCGGTGCCACGTCGCCTGCTCCGGGGGCGGAGGCGAGCAGCGCACGGGTATACGGGTGAGCCGGTTCGGCGAGGATCGTGCCGACCGGGCCGGTCTCGACGACCCGGCCGAGGTACATGACCGCGACGCGATCGGAGAGGTGCCGGACTACTTCGAGGTCGTGCGATACGAAGATCACCGCGAGGTTGAGGCTCTGCTGCAGGTCGGAGATGAGATTGAGGATCTGCGCCTGCACGCTCTTGTCGAGGGCCGAGACCGCCTCGTCGCACACGATGAGGTCCGGGTTGGTCGCCAGTGCCCGCGCGATCGCGATGCGCTGGATCTGGCCGCCCGAAAGCTCGTGCGGGTAGCGCTGCGCGAAGGACGCGTCGAGGCCGATCAGCTCGAACAGCTCCGCGACCCGCGCTCGAGTGGCCTCGCGGCCCCACCGGTTGGCGCGCAGGTTGAACGCGACGGACGCGCCGACGCGCAACCGAGGATTGAGTGACGTGCTCGGGTTCTGCGGCACGAGCTGAAACCGCCGGCGCATCCGGCGCAGCTGCGGCTCGCCCATCATGAGCAGGTCGTGACCGTCGAAGTAGACGCTGCCCGTGTCCGGCTTGTTCAGCCGCATGAGCAGGCGGACCAGGCTCGACTTCCCGCAGCCGGACTCGCCGACGATGCCGAGAATCTCGCCGCGTCCGACGGAGACGTCGACATCGTTGACCGCCTTCACGCCATTGCCGTACGTCTTGCTCACGCCGTACACGTTGAGCAGGTCGTCCGAACGCGGCACTCGCGCCGACTCGGCCTTCTTGATCGCCCGGACGTTCATGCGGGCACCTTCACCCGGTTGCTGACTTCTACGCATGCCGCGGCGTGCCCGCTGTCTGCTCCGATGTGCAGCAGTTCGGGCTCCTGCGCGGTGCACTCCGGCCGGACCCTGGTGCAGCGCGGGGCGAAGCGGCAGCCGGTCAAGGTCGCGTCGGCCGGCGAGGGCGGCTGTCCTGGAATCGGCAACAGCTCCCCGCGCTTGCGGCCGCGGCCCGGCAACGCGGCGAGCAGCGCGGCGGTGTACGGGTGCGTCGGATCGTTCAGCACCTGGGCCGCCGGGCCGTGCTCGACGATCACCCCGGCGTACATCACGGCGACGTCGTCGGCGATCTCGCGCGCGACTCCGACGTCGTGGGTGATGAACAGCAGCGCGGTACCGAGCTCGTCCTGCAGGCTCTTGATCAGGCGCAGGATCTGCGCCTGAACCGTCACGTCGAGTGCGGTCGTCGGCTCGTCGGCGATGAGCACCGCGGGACGGCACGAGATGCCGATCGCGATCGCCACGCGCTGCTTCATGCCCCCGGACAGCTCGTGCGGCCAGGCCTTGCTGACCCGGACCGGGTCGGGGATGCCTACCTGCGACAGCAGCTCGAGGGTCCGTTGCCGGCCCTCCGCCCGCGAGGCCACCATCTTGTGGACGCGCAGCACCTCGAGGATCTGCCTGCCGACCTTGCGGAACGGGTCGAGGGCGACGGACGGGTCCTGCGGGATCATCCCGACTCGCGAGCCGCGGTAGCGCGGCAGGTGCCGCTCGGGCAGCTCGAGCAGGTCGGTTCCGTCGAGGACGGCGCTGCCGCTCACGCGCATCGAGCGCGGCGTCAGGCGGAGCAGCGACCGAGCCGAGATCGACTTGCCGCTGCCACTCTCGCCGAGCAGCACGGTTGTGCGGCCGGCACGCAGGTCGAAGTCGACGCCGCGCACGAGCGGCAAGCGGCTCTTGCCCTGGCACAGGACGGTGTTGAGTCCTCGGACGATGAGCGCGTCACCGTTCGCCACCGATGTCATGACAGCTCCTTCCGGTCGACCTGCAGTTCCACGGCGAGGCGGTCGCCGGTGAGGTTGAAGATCAGCGACGACACGAGCACCGCGACGGCGGGCACGAGCGCGACGCCGGGGTTGGTGAAGAAGTAGTTGCGGCCGTCATTGAGCATCAGGCCCCACTCGGCGTTCGGCGGCGTCGCGGCGAGGCCGAGGAAGCTGAGACCGGCGGCCTCGACTATCGACAGCCCGATCAGCGAGGTGCAGTAGACGACGAGCGGTGCGACGACGTTCGGCAACACCTGGCGGGTCGCGATGCGGACGCGGGACGCACCGCTCGAGCGGGCGGACTCCATGAAGTCGTCGCCGCGAACGGCGGCCACCGCGCTCTCGACAAGGCGCGCAACCGGCGGGACGAACACCACCGTCAGCGCGATCATCGCGTTGCGGATGCCGGGGCCGAGCGCGGCTCCGACGGCGATCGCGAGCAGGACGGTCGGGAAGGCGTAGAAGACGTCGAGGACCCGCATGACGAGCGCATTCAGCTTGCTGCCGGCCAGCCCGGCGAACATTCCGAGCGCGGTGCCGATGACCGAGGAGATCCCCACCGGCACCAACCCGGTGAGCAATGAGGTCCGGGCGCCGTACAGCAGCCGGCTCAGGATGTCGCGTCCTTGCCCGTCCGTCCCGAGCAGGTGGCCCGGGGAGCCGATGCCGGCAAGCCGGTGCACCGGGTCGGCGGCGATCGGCGAGTGCGGAGCGAGCAACGGTCCGAAGACGGCCACCAGCACGAGCATCGCGAGCAGGCCGAGGACGACGTGGGTCGACGGCTGCAGGCGCCGTCGCCGGCTGACCCGCCGGCCGAGGCGCGCGGTGCCCAACGAACCAGAGATCGTGGTCATACCCCCACCGCCCGTCCCTTGCGCACCCGTGGATCGATCACGGCGCGCAGCAGGTCGACGCCGAAGTTGAGGATCACGAAGGCCAGTGCCGCGACCAGCACGCCGGCCTGAATGACGGGCAGGTCGCGTTTGGAGATCGACTCGTACACGAGCTGTCCCAGCCCCGGCCACGCGAAGATCACCTCGACGTACACCACGCCTCCGAGCAGGTAGCCGAGCTGGAGTCCCGCGATCGTCAGCAGCGGTGAGGTGCTGCCGTACACGATGTGCCCGACGAGGCGAGGCGTCGACAGGCCGCGGGCGCGCAGCGACTCGACCCAGCCGCTCGACGCCGTCTCGCGCAGGGCGGCGCTGTACATCCGGGCGATGATCCCCATCGGCACGAGGCCGCTGGCGAAGCCTGGCAGGACGACGTGCTGGAGGACGGCGCCACCGGTGATCGCGTCCCGCATGCCCCCGGTCGGGAACCACCCGAGGTTGACCGCGAAGGTCACGATGAACAGAACGCCGAGCGTGTACTGCGGCACGGACAGCGACGTCACTGCGACGGCGTTGGCGACGACCCGCGGCGAGCGCCCCCGCGCGAAGGCCATGATCGTGCCGAGGATGACGCCGCCGCCGACCGCCACCACGGCTGCGAAGCCGGCGAGGACGAGCGTGTTGCCGACCGCAGCGGACACGAGCGTGCGGACCGGCACCTGGAGCGAGATCGACTCGCCCAGGTCGCCGCGCAGGACGCGCCCGAGCCAGTAGAAGTACTGGACCACCGCCGGCTTGTCGAGCCCGTAGTGGTGCTCGACGGCGGCGCGCGCGGACGCCGACGGGTGCGAACCGAGGATGGAGGCCACCGGATCGCCCGGGATGATCTTGACGGTCACGTAGACGACGATCGAGACGCCCAGTGCGATCGGAAGCATCACCAGTGTCCGCAAAAGCACGTACCTACCCACCCGGCACCGCCTCTCTTGTAGTCAGGAACTCTGACCGTCGCGTGTTTCCTAGAATGTGCCCGAGTGTTAATTCGCAATGGCGCTGGCCGCCATTTTCCGGAATTGGATCGTGCATTTTTTGAGGCAGCACCGAATGGCCGGGTCGGCACCATCTGCCCGGCTGCGTCGAAACCGCGAATCAGCCGCTCAGCAAGCCATGGACGCCGGCATATTCGGGCGGACGGGGCGGCACCCAGTTCGCAAGCAGCTCCTGCTGCGGCCGGAAGATCTCGACCGTAAGGGGGCGGCAGGTCACCGAAGGGTCGGCGGCATCGGGCCCCCACAGGTCGACCGACAGGTCGCCGCCGGGGCATGCCGACAGCGCGCAGAGCAGGTCGATCTCGGCAAAGAATTCCAGATAATCGTCGGGCGTCGCGGGCGAGGCCTTCATGTAATACCGATCGCCTACCAGGCCCGTGCACTGGAAGACATTGAGCACGTCGTGCACGTCGAATTCGGTCAATCCGTACGGCAACACCGCGCGCACGAGATTGGAGTGGCAGTGGTTGTCGGCATCTTTTCCGGTGAGCATCCGATTGACGTACGGGTCGCACCGGGTGCCGAGCAGATCGTGCACCCGGCCGCCGTCCTGGTCGACGCCGTAGCCGCTGAGCGTGTCGGCGATGATCGTGGCCAGTGGGCGCAGGTACGGCAGCGTCGACCAGAGCCTGTCGTACGTGGTGACGTGCGCGGCCTGCAGCTGGCGAGTGCGCGCGGCCCACATCCGCTCGCGCGGGTTGTGGCGGTTCCAGATGTTGAGGTCCCCGACCTGCGGGCCGTCGGCGGTACGGATGCGGAACACGTGCCCGGCGGGAACGGTCCATGCGCGACCGTCGCGCACCGGCACGACGACGCGCTCGATGAGCTCGCGAGCGGGTGCAGACGCGAGCGCGTCGTAGAACTCGGTGTCGACGCCGAGCACGCCGGTGCTCGCCTGGTACGCCGGCTTCGGCGCTGCCATCAGATGACCCGTAGTCCCTGGCGGGCCTGACGCTTCTCCGTCAGCGACGCGTGGTGCTGGCGCACGAGGTCGATGATCAGCTGCTCGGAGTCGTCGAGGTAACGCTCGAGCTCGAGCGATGCTTCCTCGCGGCGCCCGGCGACCAGCAGCTCGCAGATTCGGCGGTCGCGTACGAGCCAAGGGCGGTGCAGGTCTGCCTCGCTCGACATGCCGACGTAGGCCAGGCGCAGCTGGGCGACGATGCGGCCGAAGAACTCGTCGAGCAGCGGTGACCGGATCAGGCCTACGAGCGCCTGATGGAAGTGCATGCCGGCGGTGCCCACGAACTGCCAGTCACCGCTGCGTGCCGCTGCGGCTTCCTCGTCGACGGCCTTCTCGAGCGCCACGAACTGCGCGTCCGAGGCGTAGACGCTGAGCTGGACCGCGCGGATCTCGATCGTGCGGCGGACGGCGTACAGATCGCGCACCTGTTGCGCCCCGATGGTGGCGACGACCGCGCCGCTGTAGAGGTGTTGCTCGACCAGGCCTTCGGCGGCGAGCAGCCGGATGCCCTCCCGCAGCGTGTTGCGGGAGACGTCGAGTTCCGCCGCCAGCGCGGCCTCGCGCAGGGGGGTGCCCGGCCCGATGCGCCCGACCACGACCATCTCGCGCAGCGTGTTGGCGGCCTGCTGCGCGGACGACACGGCGTCGGTGTCACTCATTCGAGGGACCGTAGCTCAGGATCGTTGAACAACCCATGGTCGAAACGTGCTCGTGACACATGACGCGCTTTGTTTACAGAGCCAGTGCCGACGTCACCCAGAAATTTTGCTCAACGAAACATTCCGACCGCGCAACGCCGCCAGCATGGTCGACATGACACGGCATCTCGCGGATCCCGCCCGCATCCATCACGAGTGGAACCTCGATCTCGAGCCGATCCTGACCGTTGAATCGGGGGACACGGTCGACTTCCGGATCAAAGCCGCGGGCGACGGGCAGGTCTGGCTCGGAGCGAAGTACGAGGAGACCGCGTTCGACTTCGACACGATCTACAACCTCGGCGGGCCGATCGGCGTCGACGGGGCCGCGCCCGGCGACCTGCTCCAGGTGGACATCCTCGAACTCAGGGCCGGGTCGTGGGGCTGGACAGCCTTCCTGCCCGGTATGGGTCTGCTCGCCGACGAGTTCGACTACGGCTACCTGCGCACGTACGAACTTGCCGGTGACGCGATCGACTTCGCGCCGAACGTCGCGGTGCCGATTCGGCCGTTCCTCGGCACGATGGGCAACCACCCGGGCGAACCCGCGCGCAGCCTGCCCTTCCCGCCGCACGGCGGCGGCGGGAACATGGACAACCGCCACCTCACCGCGGGGACGACCGTGTACTTGCCGGTGCTCGTGGAGGGTGCGTACTTCTCGTGTGGCGACTCGCATGCGGCGCAGGGTGACGGGGAGGTCTGTGTCAGCGCGGTCGAGTGCCCGATGGACGCGACCTTGAGATTCACGCTGCTGAAGGGCGGGTCCTGCACACCGGCGTTCTCCGTGCCCGCTGGTGCGGTCTCGTCGAAAGACAGCAAGGGGTACTTCGCGACGATGGGCATCGACGCGGACCTGATGACCGGCGCCCGACTGGCGACGCGCGCGATGATCACCAGACTGCAGAAGGACTACGGGCTGAGCGCCGAGGACGCCTACGTCTTGTGCAGCATCGCCGGCGATCTGCGCATCCTCGAGATCGTCGACGCCGGCATGTGGAACGTCGCCATGACGATGCCTCTCGAAGTGTTCCGGTAGCGGCTGCGGACGTGGCGGGCCGTTGCTCAGCGAAGGTTGCCGTCGTACCAGTTCAGCACTCGAAGCGCGCGGAGCGTGTTCCAGCGACTGGGCTGCCCGTCGCCGTCCTCCATCGAGAAGTGCACCGCGCCGGGATGGGTGTTCTCCAGTAGCCAGGTGCCGTCGGGCTGCTGCTTCGAGCGCAGCATCGCGACCGCCTCGGCAACGCGCGGATCCGGCGTGCCGCCTGCCGCGCGGAAGTAGTCCAGGGCTCGTAGCACGTCGTAGTGCCACCAGGTCGGGAACGACAAGCGCAGCCAGTCCGGGTCGACCACCTCGCCGGTGCTCAGCCGCCGGAACAGCCGACGGTCGAGCAAGTACTGCTGCCCCTCGCGGCGTGCCGCGACGCTCCGCGGCGAACCACCAGTCGCCCGCTCGTGCTCGAGCAACCCCTCGAGCACGCAGATCGTCGTCGCGAACGATGCGCGCACCGATCCGTTCTCGGCCTCGCAGTTCCAGCCGCCGTCCGCGAGCTGCTCGCCGAGCAGCCGCTCGACGATGCCGTCGACGTCCACTCCGAAGTACGCGCCGATCGCGACGGTGCGCCCGTTGATGCACGGCTCGACCTCGCCGGCGAAGAACGGCTGACCGGCGTGCTCCCAGCGGCAGTTCT
This sequence comes from Pseudonocardiales bacterium, assembly GCA_032160545.1. GTDB lineage: Bacteria > Actinomycetota > Actinomycetes > Mycobacteriales > Jatrophihabitantaceae > DATGFB01. Next base: position 29,509 of record JAVHVN010000132.1, read on the forward strand.
CCCGTACGAGCCCGACCGTCTCGCGGACCGGCTCGGCATTCGGTTCGATGCCGAGATCGCGCAGCAGCGTCAAGGCGGGGAGTGTCGAGGTCCAGGGCTGGCCCTGGGAGAAGTCGCCGCGGAAGTCCGCCGGGAAACACGCGCCACCCGCCCACTGGCCGTCGTCACCGCGCAGTGCGAGCAACCGGGCGCCCCAGCCCTCGGTCGCCACACGTGCGCGCTCGACCCTCACCACCTCAGCTGGCGCATCGCACAGATCGCGCAGCACCTGCCAGCGCAGCGCCGGGTCGGAGTCGAGCAGCCAGTCCAGGACCGTCATCCGGCGACGGTAGACCCGGTCGCGGACAGCGGCAGCCCGGGTGTCGCTGCGCCTGGTCATGCCGCGAGGTCTGCTGCTACTCGATCTCGGCCATCGAGCGCGGGAAGCGGGCGGGAGCAAAGGACATCGCCCCGGCGGGGACCATCCACGGCATGACGACGACGTCGAACCGGCCGGCCCGGACCGCTGGGTCCGTTTCTTTCAGGCGCCGAGCCTCGTCGGCGTCGACGTTCAAGATCGACAACCCGCGAAAGCGGTCATCGAGCAGTGGGCCGGCGGCGAGGAGCTGTCCGGCTTCATGCAGATCCGCAAGGTGAGCCATATGCGCGTCCTGCAGGGCCGCGGCCTCAGCCTCATCGAGGTTGGGAGCGTCGTCGCGAAGCACGAGCAGGGCTGCGCTGAAGCGGTCGAAGTCCATTCGGCAACGATAGATCGACAACGACGGTCAGGTGCGATGTCAACGCGCGTCGTACCAGTGCGCTCGCGCGGTCAGCCGGGACGTGCTCGATTCGCCGCGCGGTGAGCAGCGCGGCGATGGGCTGCGGCAGGGTCATCGCAGCAGGTCCAGTTCGACCTGCGGTTCGGATTTCAGGTCGACGTCTTGGGGGAGCGGACCAGGTTCACCGTCCTCGCCTACACCGGCGTCCGCTTCGGCGAGTTGGCCGCACTGCGCGTGCGCGCCGGGTCGACGATCTTCCGTGCGTTGTCACTCCGCACGGAGTTTCGCCGGCACGACGGCAAGAAGATCCATTTCGAATTTAATGATCAGCAGATTGATCTCGAAGGGCTGAGCGAGCAGCAACTCGCCGACGTGTTGCGATCGCCGTCCAAACTTCGACCGGATACGCGCACAAGTGCAGGAGGGGACAGAAAAATCCGACCGCAGGTAAAGGTCTTCACGCGCCACGCAGCCAGCCGCTGGAGGTTTCACCGCGGCACACTTTGGCGGCACTGGCAATGGCAGACAAAATATGATCAAGATTTCCCGGTGGATCTTATAGGTGTTGATATTGCGTGGGATGACCTCAACGAACCGGTTCAAGGGCCGTCCGTTTGCCGAGCGACCGTAAAGGTGACTCGCGGGCGTCGGCCTTCTGTCGGGGCCTAGCCCGCGGGTACCGATTTGACAGGGTGCCAAGAACCAGGACAGTTGCAGAACAACGCGCCCTGCAACAGTAACGGGTGGAGGCGACTCGATGCTGCAGCAAAGCCCCCACGGCACTCGCCCTCGGGCCGCCAGCACGCGCTGGGCTCGGCCCGCAAGCCGTTCGGATCAGTAGGGCTGCAAACCGGCGATGAACGATCATCTCCCCGATCACGATGATCAATCCGAGTCCGCAAGCGCTGCGCGCCAAAGGGGCCGCAATGATGCCGACCTCCAGGCCAGTTTGTCGGATTTGGCGGGCTTGATTGCTCAACGGATGGGGCTGGACGAACTCCTGCAGCAGGTTGCCTTCTTTGCGGCTCACGCCATTCCGGGCGCGGACGGGGCGGGCGTCACCTTGTTACGGATCGATGGCACGGAGACGAGGCTGGAAGCCTTGGCGGCAAGCGCTCCCTTCGTGGCCGAGATCGACGATGTTCAGTACGCCCTCTTCAACGAGGGGCCCTGTATCACGGCCGCGCTCGAGAGGCGGATTGTGCGGTCGGGTTCATTGGCTGGGGAGGCGATGTGGCCCCGCTTCGGCCCGCGAGTCGGCAGCTTGGGCGTTCACAGCGCGCTGTCGCTGCCGCTGCTTGTTCCGGGCCAGCTGGTCGGGGCGCTGAATGTTTATGCCCATGCCGAGGACGTCTTTGACGAGCATGCCGCCCAGCTCGGGGAGCTGTTCGCCAAACCGGCCGCGGTTGCGGTGTACAACGCCCAGCTTCTCGCCCAGGCGCTGACACTGACTCGCCAGCTGCAACGGGCGCTGTCGACGCGACCGGTGATCGATCAAGCCATCGGCTTGTTGCGCGGCCGCCTCGGCATCAGCGCCGAGGAGGCGTTCGGGCGGCTTCGCACGCTCAGCCAGAACGAGAACACGAAGTTGGCAGACATTGCTCACCAGATCATTGAGCAAGCCGTGCGCCGTGCTCGCGCGCGCCACTCAGACTGAGCCCATCACGACCGGTCACTGGATCCGTCAGCGCGCGGCGGGTAACGACTGGCGCCGGCAATTTCGAACGGATAAGCAAAGTCCTGCATTTTCGAGTCGAACAGGTGTAAACTGGATCGCATAAGGCTGGCGTTAAATAAGAGGTTCGGATTCAGGTGCCTATCGCCCGCTCAGCATTCGGGCTAACGGTTCAAACCGGCGGCACCCATGGCACAACCCCATATTTCCCCTGCGTCCACTATTAACAACCGTGTCGGCGGCGACTGGCGTCGGCGCTGCGCCTACCTCGCGTTCGCCGTCGCCGGGCTGCTATTGCTGCAGCCCGTTTCGGCCGCCCTTGCCTACCCCAACCCAGCCACCGTCAACCTCGGGACCGCCGCGACGTTCAGCGTGCTGGCCGGATCGACGGTGACAAACACCGGTGCGACCGTCATCGCCGCCGACGCGGGCGTCGGCGGCAACCTCGGCGTGAGTCCGGGTACGGCGGTGACCGGGTTCCCGCCCGGCGTGGTGACCGCGCCCGGCGCCATCCATGCCGGTGACGCCACCGCCGCAACAGCGCAGACCGCTGCCGGCACCGCGTCCGTCGACGCGGCCGGTCGGACCCCGAATCAGACCTTCGGCCCGATTTACAACCTCGTGGGGCAGACCTTCACCGCGGGGGTGTACCGGGCGCCGACCTCGTTGGCGGTCGGGGGCACGGGCGCGACGGTTACTCTCGACGGCGAGAACAACCCCGACGCGGTCTTCATATTCCAGATCGGTTCGACACTGGTCACCGGCGCCTCCAGCACCGTCGCGTTGGTCAACGGCGCGCAGGCGTGCAACGTCTTTTGGCAGGTCGGCAGCTCGGCGACTCTGGGCGCGAACTCGACCTTCAACGGCACGATCCTGGCGTCGGCCTCGGCGTCGCTGTCCTCCGGTGTGAACGTGCAGGGCAGGGTACTGGCGGGCACCGGAGCGGTGACACTCATCAACGACACGATCAACACGCCCGCGTGCGCGCCGTCTTCCGGCGTCGCCGCCGCACCGTTGTTCGGGACCGCAGGTGGCGTGGTGGCACTCGCCGCCTTCCTCGGCGGGGCCGGCGTGCTGCTGATCGTTCGTCGCAGCCGACGTCCGGCACGCATCTCATAGCGCGTCAAGCGCCTCGGAAGGAACGCCATGTATGCAAAGACAGGAATCGTCGGAGTCACCGCCGGGACTGGTGGAATCGCCAGCACCGGGTTCGGTGCCAGCTGGTTCGTCGCGGTAGCCGTGATGCTGATTGTCGGTGGCTTGCTGCTGGCCCGGTGGGGACGACGACGTGGCGCCTCGCATTGAGCCGCGGAGATGAGCTCGGCGGCGCGCCGGCCTGACCGCGGTGTGAGCGCCGGGGTCAGGGCGCCGCGCTGGCTGGCGGCCGCGCTACTGGTCGCCGCGGGCAGTTGCTTGATCGCACTGGCCCAGTTGTGGCGAGGAGTCGAGGCGGCGCTATCGGCGCACGCCATCCACTTGGTGACGGGTCAAACCGCCGTTGCCAATCCGGGCCGGCATCTGCTGATCCTCTACAAGAGCAACTCGGTGCAGTCGACGTTCGTGCTCACCAGCGAATGCAGCGTCGCTTACCTGTTGGCCGCACTGCTCATCGGTGCCGCGCCGCTGATGCTGCTCAAGAAACTGTCGCCGTGGCGTACCGCGATCGCGATCGGCGTATCCGCTGCCATCCTCGTGCTGGTGAACGTGGCGCGGCTGACCGCAATCGGCGCCACGGTCTCCGAGTGGGGCCGCGATCCCGGGCTCACCATTGCCCACACCTACCTCGGCTCGCTACTGACCGTGGTGGGAACCTGCGCGGCGGGCATCGCGTTCGCCGCGGTCATGCTCGGGCACCGCCCGGGGCGGGGCTCCGGCCGCCGGCGAGTGGACGAGGTTCCCTAGATGCAGCAATTCTTTGGCTGGATGTCTCAGGTCATCCTCGCCCTCGCCCTTCCGTATTTTGCGATCTCGCTCGTCCTCGGTATCCGCGTGGCCCGGCGCCGCGGGCTGAGCCTGATCAGCCAGGAGACCCAGCCCGGCTCCTCCGGTGATGACGCCCCCGCGCGCGGTGCGCTCTACTTCCTTGTCCCATGCCTGAACGAGGCGATCGTCATCGGCGACACGGTCACGCGGTTGCTGGACGAGCCAGGTTGCACCGTGATCGTCGTCGACGACGGTTCGGACGACGACACTGCGGCCCGCGCGTGTGCGGCGGCAGCCGTCCGAGGTGAGGAGGCGCGGCTGACGGTCGTGACCCGGAGCGGGGCGCAGTCGCGGCAGGGCAAGGGCGCGGCCCTCAATGCCGGACTGCCGGCAATCGTGGCCGACGTAGCCGCCCGCGCGCTGGACCCGGACGAAGTGTTCGTTGGCGTGATGGACGCCGACGGGCACCTCAGCGCCGGAGCTGCCACCGCGGCGCGCCTGCTGTTCGACGACAGCCGAGTGGGCGGCGTGCAGCTCATCGTGCGGATCCGCGACCGACGAAAGCTCATCGCGCAGTTCCAGGACATCGAGTTCTGGATGATCTCCGCGCTCTCCCAGTTCGCCCGCTCCATCAGTGGCACTGTCAGCCTCGGTGGCAACGGCCAGTTCACCCGGCTCAGTGGGGTGCTGCAACTCGGCGTCCAGCCCTGGAGCCGATCGCTGACCGAAGACCTCGACCTCGGGTTGCGGCTCATTGCCGCGGGCTGGCGGATCACCACCACCACCGACGGATTCGTCGACCAGCAGGGCGTGGACACTCTGGTGCGCCTGCTGCGCCAGCGCACCCGCTGGTATCAGGGGCACATGGCCTCGATCCGGCGGCTACCGGAACTGTGGCGGTCGCAGTACGTCAACGAGATCGCGGCCCTCGAGGTCAGCTCGTACCTGCTCGTGCCATGGCTGATCGTCCTGCCGTGGTCGATTCTCCAGCAATGGATCATCTTCCAACTCGTCACCGGATCCGGTCACGGCATCTTCGCCACCGGACTCGGCGGATTCTCGTGGCGGGTGACCTACGCGCTGCTGTGGTACGTCCTCTCGTTCGCCCCCAACCTGGTGATTGGCTTCATCTACGCCAGACGCACACGAGCGGTCACCCTGGGCCGCGCCCTGGTACTGGGGCATCTCATGATCGCGTGGAACTACATCGGCTACCTGGCCGCCTGGCGCGCGGTCGCCCGCATGCTGCGCGGCACCAGCGACTGGATCAAAACCTCGCGTAGCCGCGAGCCGAGTGAGGCCCCGGCCGGGTACGGGCAGGAACCGCTCGGCAAGTGGCAGCAAGACGGTTCGCTGCCCGCCAGCCGACCGCGACCTGGACTTCATCGCGTGGTTCCGGAGGCCGCCGCCGTCCACCGCGACGATGTCTGGTCGATGCCTCGACACGGCATCGCGAAATCACAATCTGCGGGCCGCGTTCCCACCGTCGCGTTCGCCGGGCCGAGGGGTGGTGAGGGCTAGTGCCGGGCGTCATGGCGGTGATCCTCGGAACCCGCCCGGAGATCATCAAACTCGCCGGCATCATTGACCGACTCGGCGTCGATGCGTTCGTGATCCACACCGGCCAGCACTACGACGACGACCTGTCGCAGATCTTCCTCGACCGCCTCGGCCTCGACGAGCCTGCGCACCGTCTGCAACTCGGCGCCCTTTCCCGCGCGGAGCAGATCGGAGGAGGCACCACGCAGATCGCGGCCGTGCTGACGGCAATCGGGCCGGACGCCGTCATCGTCCAGGGGGACACGAACTCCGCCCTTGCCGGCGCGCTCGCCGCGAACGCGACCGGCTTTCCACTCGTCCATGTCGAAGCAGGGTTGCGAAGCTATGACCGGGCCATGCCGGAGGAGCACAACCGTGTCCTCATCGACCATCTGTCCGATCTGCTTGCCGCACCCACAGCCACCGCCGTCGCGAACCTCGTCCGCGAGGGGGTGGCCGACGCGAAAATCATCTGCTGCGGCAACACCGTCGTCGAGGGAGTCCACCGACAACTTCCGGATTCGCCGACCCGCAAGAAACTGCTCGACCTGCTCGAGCTACGCCCAAGGCAATTCGTACTAGCCACTATTCACCGCCCCGAGAACACCGACGACCCGCGAATACTCGCCGAAATTCTCACGCAGCTCGGCGCCCTGCCCCTTCCGGTGATCGCGCCGCTGCACCCACGCACCGTCGCCGCCGCAAGACATGCCGGGCTGGAGCGTCAGCTGGGACGGTTGACCGTGCTCGAGCCGGTCGCGAACGACGAGTTCCTCGCCCTGGCAGCAGAAGCCGCGCTGCTCGTGTCCGACTCGGGCGGAGTGCAGGAAGAAGTCACAGTCCTCGGCCTGCCCCTCGTCGTGGTCCGCCGCTCGACCGAGCGACCTGAGGCCCTCGAAACGTTCGCCACGCTCGTCCGCCCCGACGCAATCGGCAACGCTGCAGCCGCGATCCTCGCCGGTGGCGACCAGCTGCGACGTGCGCTGGCCAGCACACCAAGCCCCTACGGCGACGGAACCGCATCACAGGCAATCGTTGGAGAGGTGCGCAGCCGATTCGGTGGCACGACTGCGGCGGACGCTGTCGCCGATCTGTCTGAAGAACAAGCTGTCGCTTCGTGACGTGGGCCGTGCGCTGAGCGTCCAGGGCTGCGACCCGCGCGCCCGCGCGCTCAATGCGCCATCGCCAGCGAATAGGTCACGGGATAGCGTCCGCCCATAACGGCCGTTGATCTAGCGACTGGCTAGTTGCCTTGCGTGTCTGATGAGTTCCGTGATCTTGCCGTGTGCAGTTGGGGTCGCGACGGCCCTATAGGTGCGGCGGTAGGCCCGCGGTGAAACGCCGAGTTCGGCGCTCATGTGCTGGCGCAACAATGCGGCGGTGGCGAAGCCGATCTCCGAAGCGATCTGATCGACCGTCATGTTGCTCGATTCCAATAGGTGGCGGGCGCGATCCAGTCGACGATGGATGAGCCATTGGCGTGGCGTCGGACCGGTTTCGTCGCGGAAGCGGCGGCCGAAGGTCCGAAGACTCATATGGGCATGCTGCGGGTGGTGTTGTGTGGGCAAGCGTCGTGGCGTGCTGGGTTCGAGATTGGTCTACGGTTGCGGCGTCGGTTCGGCCGTTTGGCTGGCTGGGCGTGTGCTGTCGGGCGATGTGGACGCGGGTCAGCGGAGCGAGATCAGCACGGTGTGATCGGGGTTTCCGTCACCGAGGTTGGCGCGCAGCCGCCAGGTTCCGCTGGTGAGGCCCTTGGTGGACAGGTTGAAGATGTACTGCCCGGCCGCGGCGTCGTAGCGGAAGGTGTTGCCGGTGCTGGCTTGTGCGGTCGAGGTCGCTTCGAGGTAGCTGCCGTCGATGCCGGAGGAGACCTTGGCCAGTGAGAGGGTCGCGGTCACGGCGCTCGCGCCGCCGCTCGGGAGGGTGAATTTGACCGGGACGGTGCTGCCGAGTTTGAAGATGGACGATCCGTCGGCGTTGATCGGCTGCAGGTAGCCCGACCACGGTTGTTGCGGCACTGCGACGGTGACGGGGAACGAAGCGGCTCCCGTGTTGTCGCGGGTATCGGTCGCGGTGCAGGTGACGGTGGTCGTCCCGGGTGCGAAGACGGCACCGGAGGCCGGTGTGCAGGTCGGGGTGATCGCTCCGTCGACGAGGTCGTCCGCCGTCGCGCTGAACATGACCGGCGTGCCGGCCGAGGTTGCCGCGGTCGCCGTGATCGGTGCCGGGACTGTGACCACGGGGGCGGTGGTGTCGACCACGTAGGCGGTGAAGCCGGCAGACGCGATGCTGATGCCATTGCTGGCGGTGCAGGTGATCCTGCTGCTACCAAGCGGGAACGTGTCGCCGGAGGCGGGCCTGCAGTCCAGGGTGAGCAGGCGCTCGATCGGGTCGGTAGCGGAGACCAGGCTCGCGTAGGTGACGATGGCACCGTCGCGCGAGGTTGCCTCGATGATCAAGGGCACGGGCGGGACGGTGACGGACGGGGGTCCGCCGATCGGGCCGAACGCGGCCGAGGTGGCGGTGGCCTGTTGCCCGGCGCCGCCCGTCATCGTGACGGACAGCCGCAGCCACTTCCCGACGGTGTTCGGCCCGAGCAGATAGTCCAGCCCGTTCCCGTCGGGGACGGCCGCACAGGTGCCTGCGTCAGTGCTGGTGCAGGCCAGCCACTGCTGGCCGGCGGTGGCGTCGTGATCGCCGCCCCAGGAGCCGAGGTCACCGTGCGCGGTGGCGCCGGTGTACGGGTAGCCGGTGATCGTGGGCGGGGTCAGGTTGACCGGTGCGGTGTAGTGGCGGGCCAGGGTGACGTCGGCAAGCAGTGGCCCGCACGGGAACTGTGTCGAGCCCGACGTTCCCGTGGTCTGGCTGATGAAGGTCAGGCTGTCCGCCCCGGCGCCGGCGACCTGGTAGTGGTAGTGCACCCAGGTCAGGGTCTGATTCTGGTTCGGTACCGCCGTCGCGTGTACCGGGCCGGCCGGGCCGCTGATCGCGGCGTGGTCCCACAAGATGCCCAGCTTGGCCAGGCTGTACCCGTTGAAGCATTGCGGGTTCGCGGCCAGATCAAAGTCCAGGTCGTAGCTCAGCCCCGGCAGCGTCGGCAGCTGATCCTGCTCGATCGTCCCAGGCCCGGCGCCGTTCATGTCCAGGTAGTAGCTGCTCGCCGGCGGATCCGGCAGCCAGGCGTGGTGGTACCAGTCCACACTGCCCGCGAATACCGTCCAGCCGGTCAACAACGTCCGCGTCGCCGGGTCGGTCGCCGACAGCTCAGTGAACCCCAACCCAGGCTGCGGCGCCGCCGCAGCCGGCGCATCGAACGAGCCGTTCACGACCAGGTTCGGCGTGCTCGCGACAGCCGGGGCAGCGGCCACGCACACCACGGTCAGCACCCCGGCCAGCAGCGCGGCCACGGTCGCCGGCGCGCTCGGCCGACCTCGAAACATCTTGTTGGACACGGTTCCCCCGAAGAGATTGAACGGTTGGCAGCATCGACGCGACGAACCTGCGAGCTGGGCTCGACCCCTCATCTGCGCCGCACGACTAGGTGAGCGCGAAGCTGGCGCTGCCGACCTGCTGGCCGCCGATGACGATGCCGATCCGGTAGCTGCCCGGCCCGAGGTTGCGGGCGGCGAGGTTGTAGTCGTACTGGCAGCTGCTGATCCGGAAGCTCGATCCGATGTCGGCCGCGCTGATGTAGGTGCTTTCGTCGACGCTCTGTGATGACGCTGCGCCGACCCGGGTGACCGTGATCGTGGCCGGTGGCAGGTCGCACGTCGGCACACCGTTGTCACTCAGGGCGAACTTCACCGGGACGACGCCGCGCTTGGCGGTGAACGTGCTGGAACCGTCGGCGTTGATCGGCTGCTTAACTGTGGCCGAGAGCGCCGTGGTCGATGGCAGTGTGACCGTCTCGGCGTACACGTTGTCGTCGCCCGTGGCCTCGCGCCGGCTCCATACCGCAGTCACTGTGGTCACTGTGCCGTTCGGTGCTGCCCAGACCTCGTTGAGCGTCTCATCCTCGGGCGTATCGGTGAGCTTGAACAGCCGGTCAGTGGCGAGGTCGTAGATGTAGATGTCGAAGTTCGGCGTCGATGCCGTCGGGTCGTAGCTCTCGAACGAGACCACGCCGCCGCTGATACTCGGGTTCTGCTGCATGGACGGCAGGGTGAGCTGGCCCTCCGGTCCGCCACCGACCGGCTGCCAGACGATGTCGGTCTCGTTGAATCCGAGGGTGCGGTTGTAGACGACGACGGCGCCGTTCGTGTCGGGCAGCGACGACTCGGTGCCGCCGCTGGTGAGCGGGCCGGCCGTCCACGTGCTGCCGGTACGCACCGCGTCCCAGACCTCGCAACCGCCGGCGATACTCGTGCACTTGGCCCACGTCACCGTGTTGCCGTCCGCGCTGACCTGTGGGTCGCGGTCATACAAGGCGTCGTCGGTCAGCCGTGTCATGACGTGCGTGTCGAGGTCGTACACGACGATCTCCGGCGAGGCGAGCGCGCTGAAGCCGAAGTCCTGCCAGGCGACCGTGCGCTCGCCGACGGTGGACACCCGACGGTTGCTGGCCGGCTGTGGGTCCAGTTCGACCGGGGCGCCACCTGCTGCGATGTCGAACGAGTAGACGGCATGCCGTCCTGCCGCAAAGTGGATGTACACGACGGTCGTCCCGCTGATGTCGGAGAGGCTGTCGCCTCCCCCCTCGAGATTCGGGATCGCAGCGTCGAACCCGGTGACGACGTTGTGGTAGTGAATCCGGCCGCTCGACGATCCGGCGCTGAAGTCGGTGTAGACGACCCAGTCGCCACTGACGTGCGGATCGGTCTGATCTCCCGCCGCAGTGGCCACGGGCACCACGGTGCCCGCGAGCGACGTCTCCGTCGTGGCTCGCGCCGGCTGCAGACCGAAGCAGAGGGCCAGCACACCAAGGCCCGCGACGCCCAAGACACGGAATCGTCTGACACCGCTCGTTGCAGCGATCTTCATGGCCTGCCTACCTCTGGATGTCGGGTACCGTCGGCGGGGTCGCCTGTTCGGAGTTGACGGCGTCCTGCAGCGCGGCGAACAGCTCGGTCCATCCCGCGAAGCCGCGCACGGGTCCGTCGCCGGCCGACACGCGCCCGCTCACCGGGTCGGCGTCGCGGTCCAAGGCGATGCGTACGAGCAGCGGGTCGAGCACGCGACGAAGGGTCGCGTGGCTGCACTCGCTGCGGCATCGTGGTTGTCACCACGAGCATTGGCCCGGAGGCGGAACCCCGGAACCTCTCCTACAGTGCGTGAGTGAGCTCGGCCGCGAGGGGAATGCTTGAACGCGAGCGGGAGCTCGACACCATTGCCAGGCTGATCCGCGGCGCGAGCCAGCACGCGGGCGGCGCCGTGCTCATCACCGGTGAGGCGGGCATCGGCAAGACGGCGCTGGTCGCGGCGGCCGGCGCGCTTGCGGCGCAGGCCGGCATGGCGGTCCGCTCGGCCCGGGCCGGCGAGTTGGAGAGCGAGTTCGCTTGGGGGGTTGTCCGCCAGCTTTTCACCGGTCCGACGGCCGGCGCGGGCAGCGACGACGACGTGTTCGCCGGTGCAGCGGCGCTGGCGCGGCCGGCGCTGGGCATCGGGTCTGCGGCGACGGCAGTTGACGCGTCGTACGCGACGCTGCACGGCCTGTACTGGTTGACCGTGAACCTGGCGCAGCGCTCGCCATTGCTGCTTTCGGTGGACGATCTGCACTGGGCCGATCCTCCGTCACTTCGGTTCATAGCCCATCTGCTGCCTCGGGTCGCGGAGTTGCCCGTCCTGCTGGTGCTGGCCGGTCGACCGGCGGCGGCGTCGGCCGGACGGGGCTCGGCGCTGGTGAGCCGAATCGGGCTGGAGCCGACGTTGACCGCGCTGCGGCCGGCCGTGCTCCGTGCGCCGGCCTCGGCGACGGTGGTGCGCAGTGAACTGTCGGCGGAGGCAACCGACGACTTCTGCCTCGCCTGCCACGAGGTCAGCGGTGGCAATCCGTTCCTGCTGCGCTCGCTGGTCGCGGATCTCGCCGCGGAGCAGGTCCCCCCGGTCGGATCGTCCGTCGCGCACGTGCGGCGAATGACGCCCGCCACCGTTTCGGTCAGTGTCCTGCTACGTCTGGCACAACTGCCGAAGGCGGCCTTCGACTTCGCCCGCGCCGTCGCGATCCTGGACGCGCCGACCGAACTTCGCCCGGCCCGGCTGCTGGCCGGTCTCGAGGTCGACGAGGCGGCCAACGCGGCCGGCGACCTGATCCGGGCGGGAATCCTCAGTGGTGACACGCTGATGGGCTTCGTCCACCCTCTGCTGCGCTCGGCCGTCTACAGCGACCTGTCCGGCCCCGAGCGGGGCCGCTGGCATCACCGCGCTGCGCGGCTGCTTGCTGGCGAGCGGGCACCGCTCGAGCGCGTTGCCCTCCACCTCCTGGAGAGCCTGCCTAACGCCGACGGCTGGACGGTCGGGCGGCTCCGCGAAGCAGCCGCGGACGCGCGGGCGCGCGGCGCGCCGGAGATCGCCGCGGACTACCTGCGTCGCGCGCTGGCCGAGCCGCCGGGCGACGAGCTGCGAGCGCGGCTGCTGTTCGAACTCGGCACCGTCGAGGCGCAGCACGACCCGACAGCCGCGCTGCCCCACCTGTCCGAAGCCCTCGAGCGCGCGAGCGACGGATCCACTCGCGCGGTGATCGCGTTGACCCTCGGTGATGCGTTCACCCTTGCCGGCCGGCTCCCGGACGCAGTGCGAGTGTTGGGCGACGGCTTGGGCGCGGCCCAGCACGAGCCAGCGCCCGTGCGCGCGTCCTTGGCGGCCGGGCAACTCAGCGCGGCGCGGTGGGAGCCATCGGCCCAGCACTTGCGCCGTGAGCTGGTGGCGGACCTGCGGCGCCGCGTGGGCGCCGGTGAACTTCTCGGACCGCGATTGCATGCCGAGTTGGCGATCGAGACGACCGCGGAAGGGACCGATCGGGACGCCGCGGTGCAGCACGCTCGGCAGGCGCTGGCCGCTGCCGACGAGGCGCCGGCGGCCGGTGCCACGACCCTGCCCGAGGCGATCCTCGTGCTCGCCTTCGCCGATCACGCCGAGGAAGCGCGGACCCGTATCGACAATTGGCTCGCACTGGCGCAGCGCAATGTATGGCCGCTCGGCGTCTCGGTCGGGTCGACGTGCGCGTCGCTGGCCGCGCTGTACCGCGGTTCGATCGGCGATGCCGTTGCCCACGCGCGCGGCGCCGTTGCCGGAGACGCCGAGATCCGGCTGGCTCCGGTCACGGTGGCCTTCCTCGTCGAGGCGCTCATCGAACGCGCTGAGATCAACTTGGCCTTCCGAGAGCTCGCTGAGCGCGAACTGGACGGCACGCTACCGCTCAGCTGGGCCTCCACCCCGCTGCTGCTCGCCCGCGGTCGGCTGCACGCTGCGGCCGGCAACCACCGAACCGCGGTCACCGACCTGCTTGAAACCGGCGAACGATGCGCGGCGTGGAGCGTGACCAACCCGGCGATGGTGCCGTGGCGATCGAGTGCGGCCCTATCCCTCGCCCGACTCGGCGACCGCAACCGGGCAACCGCCCTCGCCGACGAGGAGGTCGAGCTCGCCCGCGGCTGGGGTGCGCAACGCGCGATCGGGGTTGCCCTGCGTGCGGCCGGCATGATCCGCAACGGGGCACACGGCATCGAGTTGCTTCGTCAGGCGGCCGAGATCCTCGAATCGTCCCCCGCGCCGCTCGAGCACGCACGCGCGCTCTGCGAGCTCGGGGCGGCGCTGCGGCGCGCCGGCCATCGCAGCGAGGCGCGGCAAAAGCTGCGGAGCGCCCTCGACCTGGCCCACCGCCTCGGCGGCACCGCGGTCGCCGACCGGGCCCGAGACGAACTCACGATCGCCGGCGCGCGCCCCCGCCGCGCCGCGACACGCGGACGCGACGCGCTGACCCCGAGCGAGCTGCGCACCGCGCAACTGGCCGCCGCCGGCCGGACGAACCGCGAGATCGCCGAGTCGCTGTTCGTCACGCTGCGGACCGTCGAAACCCACCTGACCAGCAGCTACGCCAAGCTCGGCATCACCTCGCGACGCCAGCTCGCCGCTCGACTCGACGCGCCGGCAGATTGATCGTCGCCCGAAGATCGTCCCCATCGGCGGTTAGGACGTCGCCCGGCGAGCGGAGGGTCGACGACCGGCGCGTCATTCGGTGTCCCACTGGATAGGAGAAGTCTCGGGGATTCGCCTGCCGCCAATGATCGTGGTGACGACCACGACGCCGCGACGAACGCAGCCACGCGACCCTTCGTCGCGTGGAAATGCAGAAGACAGCGGTAAGTTTCGCCACTGCGGCAATAGTGCCAACGGGCCTGCTCGTGGCCGGTGCTGCCGCTGCGGACGCGGTCTCCTCCGCGTCGATTCCGTCCACCGACGGGACGATCACCGGGGCTCGTAGCAGATCCCCACGGTCGCCCCGTTCTCGACAGCGCGGGTGAGGTCGTATACGTCGATGTACTCACCGAACACCGCACGGGTCGACCTGTCGGTCGACGATGGGGGCACCGGTGAACCCGAGATAGCTCGCGTTGGGCAGCGCGTCGCGCGGTGGAGGCCGTGCCGTGGCACGAGCCCGGTGCCTGCGACCGGGGGCTAGCGTTGGCTGGGCGAGGCGAGCATGCTTGCTGGTGAGCCGGACAGAGCGGAGGCCGACGATGCACGCGAAACCGGGCGACACCTTGGTCATCGAGAGCCGCCGCGTGGAACAGGGCCGCCGTCAGGC
>JAVHVN010000137.1:0-5490 GCA_032160545.1 Pseudonocardiales bacterium
ACTGCCGACGAATTGTTCAGCGTGCTGATGGGCGAGGACGTCGAAGCCCGACGATCCTTCATCATCCGCAACGCCAAAGACGTGAGATTCCTGGACATCTGACATGACTGACACCACGGACATCAACGGGGAAGGCCCCGGCGGCTTCGACCGAATCGAGCCGGTCGACATCCAGGCCGAGATGCAGCGCAGCTACATCGACTACGCGATGTCGGTGATCGTCGGGCGCGCGCTGCCCGATGTGCGCGACGGGCTGAAGCCGGTGCACCGCAAGATCCTCTACGGCATGTACGACTCGGGCTTCCGGCCCGACCGCAACTACGTCAAGTGCGGTCGCGTCGTCGGCGACGTCATGGGCAACTACCACCCGCACGGTGACTCGGCGCTCTACGACGCCCTCGTGCGGATGGCCCAGCCGTGGTCGCTGCGGTACCCCATGATCGACCCGCAGGGCAATTTCGGCTCCCCGGGCAACGACCCGGCGGCCGCGTACCGCTACACCGAGTGCCGGCTGCAGCCGCTGGCCATGGAGATGCTTCGCGACATCGACAAGGAGACCGTCGACTTCATCCCCAACTACGCGGGGAACACCGTCGAGCCGATCATCCTGCCGGCGCGAATTCCGAACCTGCTGGTCAACGGCTCCGAGGGCATCGCGGTAGGGATGGCGACCCGCATCCCGCCGCACAACCTTCGTGAGGTCGCGGCCGGCGTGGCCTGGGCCCTCGACCACCCGGACGCCACGGACGAGGAGCTGCTCGACGAGCTGCTCAAGCTCATCCCGGGCCCGGACTTCCCGACCAAGGCGCTCATCGTCGGCCGGGACGGCATCGAGGAGGCCTACCGCACCGGGCGAGGCTCGATCCGCATGCGCGCGGTCGTCACGATCGAGGAGGACGTCAAGGGCCGCACCATCCTCGTCGTCACCGAGCTGCCCTACCAGGTGAACCCCGACAACCTGCTCGAGTCCATCGCGAACCTCGCCAAGGAGGGCAAGGTCGCGGGCATCGCCGACATCAACGACGAGTCGTCGAACCGCATCGGCATGCGCATCGTGGTGACGCTCAAGCGCGACGCGGTGCCCAAGGTGGTGCTGAACAACCTGTTCAAGCACACCCAGCTGCAGACCACGTTCGGCGCGAACATGCTCGCCATCGTCGACGGCGTGCCACGCACGCTGCGGATCGACCAGTTCATCAGCTACTACGTCGAGCACCAGGTCGAGGTCATCGTCCGGCGCACGCGATACCTGTTGCGCCAGGCCGAGGAACGCGCGCACATCCTGCGCGCCCTGCTGAAGGCACTGGACCAGCTCGACGCCGTCATCGCGCTGATCCGCAACTCGCCGTCGGCCGAAGAGGCGCGTAGCGGCTTGATGAACCTGCTCGAGATCGACGAGATCCAGGCGACGGCGATCCTCGACCTGCAGCTGCGTCGCCTGGCAGCGCTCGAACGCCAGCGGATCATGGACGAGGCCGCCGAGATCGAGAGCAAGATCGCCGACCTCAACGACATTCTCTCCAAGCCCGGCCGGCAGCGCTCGATCATCGGCGACGAGCTCACCGAGATCGTCGACAAGTTCGGCGACGAACGGCGTACCCGGCTCGTCCCCTACGACGGCGACGTGTCGATGGAGGACCTCATCGCCGACGAGGACGTCGTCGTCACGATCACCCGCACCGGTTACGCGAAGCGCACCAAGACCGACCTGTACCGCGCCCAGCGGCGCGGCGGTAAGGGCGTTCAGGGCGCGGCGCTGAAGACCGACGACATCGTCGAGCACTTCTTCGTGACCTCGACGCACGACTGGATCCTGTTCTTCACGAACAAGGGCCGGGTCTACCGCACCAAGGCCTACGAGCTGCCCGAGGCGAACCGCAACGCGCGCGGCCAGCACGTCGCGAACCTGCTCGCGTTCCAGCCCGACGAGACCATCGCCGAGGTCATCACGCTGAAGAACTACGAGGTCGCCCCGTACCTCGTGCTCGCGACGAAGCACGGTCTGGTGAAGAAGACGAAGCTCACCGACTTCGACTCCAACCGCACCGGGGGGGTCATCGCCATCAACTTGCGCGATGACGACGAACTCATCGACGCGGCCCTGATCTCCGCCGACGACGACCTGCTGCTCGTCAGCCGCAGGGCGATGTCGATCCGGTTCCGGGCCGACGACGACACCTTGCGCCCGATGGGCCGGGCGACGTCCGGCGTTTTCGGGATGCGGTTCAACAACGGCGACGAGCTGCTCGCCATGGAGGTCGTCCGCGACGACCTGGACCAGGTCGAAATCTTGGTTGCGACTGAGGGCGGGTACGCGAAGCGGACCAAAATCGACGAGTATCCGGTGCAAGGGCGCGGCGGCAAGGGCGTGCTGACGGCGCGTATCGTGTCCACGCGAGGCGGGTTGGTCGGCGCCGTTGCCGTCAGCCCCCAGGATGAGATCTACGCGATCACATCCGACGGCGTGGTCATCCGCACCAATGCGGTCGAGGTGCGGCGGGCCCAGCGGCAGACGATGGGCGTCCGGCTGGTGAGCCTGCCGGACGGCGTGAATCTGGTCGCGATCGCCCGCAATGCCGATGAACCGGACGAGCCGAGCGACAGCGCGTAGTCGCGCGATGCCGCGAACGGATGGAGTGACGATGAGTCAACCGCCCCAGGCGGCACAGGCTGCGGTGACCAGCGAGTTCGGCGCCACCACAGTGGTGCCCACAGGCACGGGGTCGCCGTTTCCGGGCGGCCAGCCCGGCCCGGGTGCGGGCGGGCCGGCCGCCGGGAACTCGCCCAACCCCACAGGGGCCAAGCGCTCGCCGGGCCCGGCGCCCAGCCCGACGGCGAGCCGGCGCGGACCGCGACGCGCACAGTTGCAACTGCGCCACATCAACCCGTGGACGGTGTTGAAGTTCTCCTGCGTCCTCGCCATCGCGTTGTTCTTCGTGTGGATGATCGTGGTGGGCGTGCTCTTCGGGGTTCTCGACGCGTCCGGCGCGATCGGCAAGGTCAACGACACCGTCACCACGATCAACGGCACCGGCTCCAAGGCGCCAATTACCGCGGGCATCGTCTTCGCTGCCGCTGCGATCGTCGGCGTCGTGAACGTGGTCCTCTTCATCGCCCTGTCGACCATCGGGTCGGTGGTCTACAACCTGTGTGCGGACCTGGTCGGCGGCGTGGAACTGACGCTGTCCGAACGCTGACGGCAACCGGTTTGGAGGCCGTCGAGACCGGCGGGTAGGGTGACTCCTCGCGTCTTCATGACGCGTGCGGGCCTGTAGCTCAGACGGTTAGAGCGCATCCCTGATAAGGATGAGGCCGGAGGTTCAAGTCCTCCCAGGCCCACTGGCATCAGCCAAACCCAGCGCGAGAGCGCGGACCCTCGGGGTGTGGAAGCGAGCGTGACCGGGTGAAGAAGCCGATTCTGCTGGCACTTGCGTTGGCCGGCGCGGTGGCTGCCACACTGAAGCGGCGACGCGCACAGGCCAGCGAGGGTCTCTGGCGCGAGGCGACCTCGGACTCCTCACGCTGACCACGCACCGGGTCGCCGACGGGGACGTAGCTCAATTGGCAGAGCACCGCCTTTGCAAGGCGGGGGTTAGGGGTTCGATTCCCCTCGTCTCCACAGACTGAGATGCCGCCGCGGCGGCCACGACGTCGGCGCGTACGCGAGGGAGCCCGCCCCGGCCACGCCTTCACGGCCGCGAGGTGATTGACGGTCCAACGACGGCGGTAGCCCGGTCATGCGATGAAACATCGACGGATGTCAGCGCGGCAGAGGCCTTGTCACCGCCGTCCGACAGGTCCAAGGTGTGCATCGATCTTGGTGCACGGTTTGGGGGACGTGATGGCTGCTCGCAGAACATCGTTCGTGCTCGCCTCGGCTGTCGCCGCGCTGGTGGCGGCGCTGTTCCCGCCTTCCGCATCCGCCGGGCCCACCGCCTCGATCGCGGGCACCGTTCGGGTGGCCGGCACCGGGGGTCCGGCGCCCGGCGTCGCCGTCCTCGTCGTCAAACTCGGCACCGCTGGCGGCCCGTCCGGCCCAATCCAGGGGCCGATACCGGTCGCTACGGCCACGACCGGGGCCGACGGCAGCTACCGGGTCGACGGCCTCGCCCCGTCCGGCGCATTCGGTTACTGGCTCTGCTTCGACCCCGGCTTCCTCTCGTCGCTCGACGGGCAGTGCTGGGTCAACCAGCCGGGCTTCGTCGACTTCCCCAACCCGTTCGGCTTCGTCCAGGTGCCAGCCGGATCGGCGACGATCGTGGTGACGAGCGGCCAGCGGGTCGCCTCGATCGACGCGTCACTCGTCGATCGCAGTGACACGGTGCCCACGGGCGCGATCGCGGGCACGGCCGTCGACTCGACGGTGCGGCATCCGTTGCGCAACGTCCGGGTCACGGTGTGGGACGGTGCGAACCACGTCGTGGGCAATGACGTGACGGGCGCCGACGGGACCTACCTCGTCGATCACCTGTACGCCTCGGCGAGTGGCTACCGGGTGTGCTTCGACGGTTCGTCCGCGCGGGGCGGTTTCACGCTGCACGCGTTCGACCGGCGCTGCTACGCCCGTGCGCCGTGGAGTGGGACGAGCGCCCCGCCTGCCGGTGCGATCTCCGTGCCGGTGGTCGCGGGAGCGACGGCGGACGGCACGGACGTCACGCTCAGCGCCACGCTGCTGTGACGCCGGCCGGGGCCCGCGCGCCATGGCACCGAGCCTGAGCCGGTCGCCTTCGACCGCGTCCCAGCCGCACTGTGAGTGCCGCGGCGTTTGCCCGCAGCCGAGGTGGGTACAGCCTTACCCGAGCGCCGAGAGCCGGTGCTCGGGTAAGGCTGCTCGGGAGGACATTCCATGCATTCGCTCGCCCGCAAGGTGCTCACCGCCGAATACGTCGCGCTGCGTACGCCGCTCGCCGTGCTGGACAACAAGGTCGTGAGCCACCTGCCCGAGCGTTCGCGGGTGCGTCGCTCGGTCGAGATGGGCCTTGGGGTCCTCGACGGCCTGGCCGAGCGAGTCCTGTCCGATGCCACGGGCACTGTCCGCGCCACGGCGGCGACTCCGGAGCAGTTGGACGGGGACGGGTTCGACGCGGACCAGTTCGCGGATGCCCAGGAGCAGATCGCCGAGGCGCTGCTCTCGGACGAGGAGCAACGCCGTCACGTCGGCGAACTCGCCGACGCGGACGAGCGGGAAGTTGAGGAGCTCGCCGGTCTGAGGGCGAAGCACCGGGCGCAGGAGCTGGCGGAGGAGCGCCGCATGAAGGCGGACCCCACACCCGCCGCGACGGCGACGAGGGCAGGGCCGGCGAAGACACCGGCGAAGTCGGCTGCCCGGAAGGCCCAGGCGAAGAACACCGCAACGAAGTCCGCGACCAAGGTGGCTGCCACGAAGTCCGCGACCGACGCGGCCGCGAAGAACGCGCCGGTCAACGAGCACTGACACCCCGGGGGGACGATCACCTCCCGCGTGTGAACGCATCCGTCAACCTCAGCGCA
>JAVHVN010000168.1:0-17308 GCA_032160545.1 Pseudonocardiales bacterium
ACGACCTCGCGACGGTCACCGTGCACGCGTCACTGGAGCAGCTGTGGGCCTCGCTTCGCCCGGAGCGGGTCTTCGCCTTCACCGCGTCGGCGACCACGTCGTACGCCGATATCGCCTACCGCGCCGGGGATGTGCTCCTCTTCGGGCCTGAGCCGACCGGGCTGTCGCCCGAGGTGCTGGCCGACCCGCACGTCACCGATTTGGTGCGTATCCCGATGCTGCCGGGGCGGCGCTCGCTCAACCTGTCGAATGCGGCGGCGATCGCCACGTACGAGGCGTGGCGCCAGCTCGGCTTCAGGGAGTGAGACCGGCACAGCAGTTCGACGACGGCGCGGTTCTCGATCTCGGGATCTGCTGCTCGCCGTGGCTCGGGACGGGTCGGCTCATGCGGGTGCTCGACGTCGGACAAGCCTGCCGCCTCGTGCAGCGCGAGTGACGTCGGAGCCGATCACCCGGCGGTAGTGGTTGAGCAGCTGGTCGGTGACGCGTCCCCAGGTGCGCCCGGCGACCGACGCGGTCGTCCGTGCCGCGACGCGGGCGTGCTCGCCGGGATCGTCCCGCACCGCCGCGACCTGCGCAGCGAGCAGGTGCTCGTCGCCGCCCGCCCATAGCCAACCGTTGTCGCCGTGGCGCACCAGGTCGAGCGGGCCGCCGGCCGCGGCGGCGATCACCGGCACGCCTGCGCTGAGCGCCTCTTGGATCACCTGGCAGAACGTCTCGTTGGAACCGGGATGCACCAGCAGGTCGAGCGAGGCCATCGCACGGCCGAGTTCGGGGCCGACGAGCTGGCCGGTGAAGGTGGCGGTCGGCATCATGCGCTGCAGCGACCTGCGGCGCGGCCCGTCGCCGACGATCACGAGCTGGACTCCGGGGAGGTGCGCGACGGGCTCCAACAGGTCGACGCACTTCTCCGCCGCCAGCCGGCCGACGAAACCGACGAGCATGCCGCCGGCGCCCGTCTCGGCCCGCCAGCGTTCGTCCCGGTGACGGCGGTTGAACAGCTCGCCGTCGACGCCGCGGCCCCACATGGCGATCGGCCCGATGCCCTGGCGCCGCAGTTGGTAGGCGATGGCGCTCGACGGCGCCAGGGTGAGGTCGGCGGCATTGTGGATGCGGCGCAGCCACGACCACACCAACGGCGCGCCCGCGCGCAAACCGTATCGTGCGACGAAAGCGCTGAGGTCGGTCTGGAAGACCGCCACCGACGGGATGCCGAGGGCCGAGGCGGCCTTGACGGCGGACCAGCCGAGGACCGCCGGCGAGGCGAGGTGGACGACGTCGGGACGCAGTTCGCGCAGCACGGGCACGAGGTCGGTCGACGGGCGGGCGATCGACAGGCCACGGTAGCTCGGCAGCTCGAGGGACGGCACGGTGACGACGTCGACGGTGCGGCCGCATTCGGCGACCCACGGTGACCCGCTCGGTGCCACCACCACCGGGTCGTGCCCGCGGGCTGCGAGCTGTTCGCAGACATGGCGCACGGAGTTGACGACTCCGTTCACCGCTGGGGTGAACGTTTCGGCGACGAGCGTGACTCGCACACCCCGACCATCACCGCCGTCAACGACGGGACGTCCTCGCCAGAACGTCGCGTCGGTGAACACCTGATGGCCGGAGGGGGACCCGCGATGGCCGCGCGCGGCTCAGCCGGTTGCGGTAGCGAGCGGTGACCGTGGCGAGCGCCGGCCCCCCGGATCGTGAAGGATCGGACCGGATGCCCAGACAGGATCCCCCTCGATCGACGAAGAGAGGTGCGGTGGCGCCCACGGTCGTCGAGCGACTGCGTGCGGCGGGCTGCGTGTTCGCCGAGGACGAGGCTCGCCTCATCGCGACCGCGCCCGGGTCCGCCGCCGAGCGGGAGGACCTGGTGCGCCGCCGGGTCGCCGGCGAGCCGCTCGAGCACCTGCTGGGATGGGTCGAGTTCCGCAGTCGCCGCGTCGCGATCGAGCCCGGCGTGTTCGTGCCGCGCCGGCGCACCGAGTTCCTGGTGGAGCAGGCGGTGCGCGTCGCGGGCGATGCGCACCTCGTCGTCGAGCTCTGCTGCGGTTGTGCGGCCGTCGCCTCCGCGCTCGCCGCTGAGCTGGGCGGTGCCGAGGTGCACGCGTGCGACGTCGATCCCGTCGCGGTCGGGTGCGCGCGCCGCAACGTGCCGCACGTCCACGAAGGGGATCTCTTCGACGCCCTGCCGCCCGGGCTGCGCGGCCGGATCGACGTCGTCGTGGCGAACGCTCCCTACGTGCCGAGTGCGGAGATCGTCCTCATGCCTCCGGAGGCGCGCGAGCACGAGCCACGAATCGCGCTCGACGGTGGCTCGGACGGCCTCGACGTGCAGCGTCGCATCGTTTCGGACGCGCCGCGCTGGCTGGCGCCGGGCGGCCACCTGCTCATCGAGACCAGTGAACGCCAGGCCGGGGCGCTCGCCGCCGAGTTCGCAGCGAACGGCTTCGCGACGGAGACGGCCTACGGTGCCGACACCGGTGCGACGGTGGCGCTCGGCCGGCTGCGCTAGCCGAGCCCCAGCAGCCGCGCTGCCTCCGCGCGCATCTGCACCTTGCGCACCTTGCCGGTGACGGTCATCGGAAACTCGTCGACCACGTGCACGTAGCGGGGGATCTTGTAATGGGCGAGCCGCCCGCCGCAGAACTCGCGCAGCGACTCGGCGGAGAGCGGGTCGGCGCCCGCGCGCAGGCGTACCCACGCCATGAGTTCCTCGCCGTACCTCTCGTCCGGGACCCCGATGACCTGCGCGTCGACGATGTCGGGGTGGGTGTAGAGGAACTCCTCGACCTCGCGCGGGTAGATGTTCTCACCGCCGCGGATGACGAGGTCCTTGATCCGCCCGACGATCGCCACGTACCCGTCGTCGTCCATCGTGGCGAGATCGCCGGTGTGCATCCAGCCGGTGCGCAGCACCTCGGCGGTGCGCGCGGGCTCGTCCCAGTAGCCGAGCATGACCGAGTAGCCGCGGGTGCACAGTTCGCCGGGCGTACCGACGGGCACGGGCAGGTCGGAATCCGGATCGACGATCTTCACCTCGAGGTGCGGGTGCACCCGGCCGACGGTCGAGACGCGCCGCTCGACACTGTCGTCGGCGCGGGTCTGCGTGGAGACCGGCGAGGTCTCGGTCATGCCGTAGCAGATCGTCACCTCGTCCATGTGCATCTCGGCCATGGTGCGCTTCATGACCTCGACCGGGCAGGGCGAGCCGGCCATGATCCCGGTGCGCAGCGAGGCGAGGTCGTAGTCGGCGAAGTCAGGCACCGCGAGTTCGGCGATGAACATCGTCGGCACGCCGTACAGTGAGGTGCAGCGCTCCTCCTGGACCGCACGCAGGGTCGCCGCCGGGTCGAATCCGGGCGCGGGGATGACGACGCACGCGCCATGGCTGGTGCTCGCGAGGTTGCCCATCACCATGCCGAAGCAGTGGTAGAAGGGCACCGGCACGCAGATGCGGTCCGCTTCGGTGTACCCGCAGGTCTCGCCGACGAAGAACCCGTTGTTGAGGATGTTGTGGTGGGACAGCGTGGCGCCCTTCGGGAACCCGGTGGTCCCCGACGTGTACTGGATGTTGATCGGGTCGTCGAACGACAACTGCGCGGCGCGTTCGGCGACGGCAGCGCTCGTCACGTCGGCCGCTCCGGCGATCAGCTCGTCCCAGGTCTGGTCGTCGAGGTAGACGACGTTGCGCAGCGCGGGCAGGCCTGGCTGCACCAGCTCGATCGCGCCGCGGTAGTCGCTGGTCTTGAACGCGAGGGCCGAGATCAAGACCGCGACGCCCGCCTGCCGGAGGACGAACTCGAGTTCGTGCGTGCGATAGGCGGGATTGACGTTCACCAGGACGGCCCCGATGCGGGCCGTCGCGTACTGCACCAGGAACCACTGCGCGCAGTTGGGCGCCCAGATGCCGACGCGGTCGCCGCGATCCACGCCGAGCCCCACGAGCGCGCGCGCCAGCTCGTCCACGCGGCCGTCGAGTTCGCGGTAGGTGAGCCGCACACCTGATGCGATGTCGACGAGGGCTTCCCGATCGCCGAACGCTGCGACCGCCCGGCGCAGGTTCGCGTCGATGGTCTCGCCGAGAAGGGGGGTGTCGGACGTCCCGCTCGCGTAGGAGTACTCGAGCCTCATCGCCCACCCCCTCTCAGCCGGGCCGCTCTCGAGCCGAGTGGCCGGCTAGACCGCCCACTCAACGCCACATCGGGCACGCAGCGGAAGGGGGACGGAACTGACCGTTCGGTGGTGCGGTGGTCATTTCGTCGCCGCGCCGGCATTGCGAGCTGCACGCGCTGGAGCGCGGCAATGTAATCGCGCCGTGAAAGCCCGTGGCAGCCAGAGTCATGTCGCATACAGCCAGGTCTATGCGAAATACGGGGTGACGCTTAGGGTGCAAGCCACGGTTCCACGTAGTGGTGCATTCCGCATCGAGTGGATGCAAAGGGGTGGATACATGTATCGAACTGGCGTACGCGGCCGCCGCACCAGGCGCGCCGTAACGCTCGTCGCGGTGGCAGCGACCACGTTGCTGACTGCGTCGGTCGTGGAGGGGGCATCGGCAGGCGCGGCACCCGCAGGCAATTTGACGGGCACGGGTTTGTCGGGCGGGACGACGATCGAGGGCACCAAGTCCTTCACCAGCCGGCTCGCCAAGAGCGATCCCGCCGTGCTGACGTTGTCGGGCAGCAAGCCTGTGAACGTCATGGTGAAGCTCGATTACGACGCACTCGGTTCCTATACCGGCGACATCCGCGGTTACGCCGCGACGAGCCCGCAGGTGACGAAGAAGCAGCTCAATGTGAAGAGCCCTGCTGCCGTCGCTTACTCCAGCTATATCCAGGGCCGGGAAAGCGCGTTCACCAGCGCGCTCACGTCGTCGATTCCCTCCGCGGGCGTCCGTGCGACCTACCGGACGGTCTACGGGGGCGTGGCCGTGACCGTGCCGGCCGACAAGGTCTCCGCCCTGCTCGCGCTCCCGAACGTCGCGGCCGTGCAGGCCGACGCGCTGCACAAGCCCAACGCGGCGACGGTGAACGACGACGACGCGTCGTTCATCGGTGGTCAGGCCGCCTATGACGCCCTCGGCTCGAGTTCGACGGCGGGCAAGGGTGTGCTCGTCGCCGACATCGACACCGGCGTCTGGCCCGAGCACCCGTCGTTCGCGGCGCGGCCGGACCTGCCCGCAACGCCGACGCCCACGCCGGACGGCCACCCGCGTGCCTGCAACTTCGGCCAGGATCCGCAGACGCACATCACGTTCGTCTGCAACAACAAGCTCATCGAGGGTCAGGTCTTTCTCGACACGTACAACTCGGTGAACTCCGACGAGCTTTACCCCGACTCCGCCCGTGACTCGAACGGGCACGGCACGCACACGACGTCGACGGCAGCGGGCAACCCGCTCGAGCACGCCCTGCTGTTCGGCGTCGACCGGGGGCCTGTCCAGGGCATCGCGCCGGGTGCGTTCGTCATGTCCTACAAGGCGCTCGGCCCGCTGGGCGGCTACGACAGCGACCTGGTGGCCGCGATCGAACAGGCAGTCCTCGACGGCGCCAACGTCATCAACTACTCGATCGGCCCGTCGACGCCGCAGAGCGCGTACACCTCGTCGGACGACCTGGCGTTCCTCGACGCATTCGATGCGGGCGTGTTCGTCAGCGCCTCGGCAGGCAACTCCGGACCGGGCGCGCAGAGTACCTCGCACCTCGGCCCGTGGGAGACCACTGTCGGCGCGACGACCCTGCAGCGTGCGTTCCACTCGACGGCGACGCTCAACGCGCCGAACGCGCCGACACTGCAGCTGACCGGCGACTCGATCATGCCGGGCGTCTCCACCCCGACGCCGGTCGTCAACGCCGCTTCGGTGGCGGGTGAGGACAGCGTCTGCAGCAAGGCGGCGCCGGCTGGGTCCATGACGGGCAAGATCGTCGTCTGCGTTCGAGGCGGCGTCGATGTCAACGGTGACCCGATCGGTCGCGTGCAGAAGGGTTACAACGTCACGCAGGGTGGCGCAGCCGGGATGTTCCTGATCAACCCGGTCCCCGAGGACACCGAGACGGACAACCACTTCCTTCCGGCGGTTCACTTCGATGCCGCCGCCGGCAACCAGCTCGAGGCCTACCTCGCGGCGCACCCCGGCACCGTGGCGACGTTCACCACGGGTCAGAAGGCGAACGCGCAGGGCGACGTGATGGCCGCCTTCTCCTCGCGCGGACCTGGTGGGGACTTCCTCAAGCCGGACATCGCCGCGCCCGGCGTGCAGATCCTGGCCGGCAACACGCCGACCCCGACCGACGTCGCCTCCGGCCCGACCGGCCAGTACTTCCAGGCGATCGCGGGCACGTCCATGGCGGCGCCGCACATCACCGGTTCGGCGGCGCTGGTACTGGCGCTGCACCCCGGCCTCAGTCCCGCCGAGGTCAAGTCGGTACTGATGATGACGGCCAACCGCAACGTGAAGAAGGAGGACACCACCACGCCCGCCACCCCGTTCGACGACGGTGCCGGCCGGGTCGACCTCGCCGGTGTCGTCGACCCCGGTCTGGTGCTGAACGTGACCAAGGCCGACATGGACGCGGTGCTCACCGATCCGGTGCACCGAATCGATCTCAACGAGCCGTCGGTGTACGACCAGCACCTGCCGGGCCGGGTCACCACCACGCGCCGGTTGACGAACATCGACTCGCGTCCGGAGGCCTACAAGATCACGGCAACCTCCGACCTGCCGGGTGGCGTGACGGTGTCGCCCAGCACGGTGAACGTGCCGGCGAACTCCACGGCGACGGTGACCATCACCTTGGACGCGACGAACGGGACGGTCGGCGACTGGTACTTCGGCCAGATCGAGCTCACCCAGGTGGGCGGGTCGCACCACCTGCACCTGCCCGTGGCGTTCTCGCCCAGTGACGCCTCGGCGGTCGCGCAGCCCGTCTCGCTGACGAGCAACTGTGCGCCCACGACGATCAGGCGGGTCAGCCAGACGACCAACTGCACGGCGAGCGTCCAGAACTCCGCGCTGCAGCCTGCGGACGTCTCGGTGACGATGAAGAGTGCCGACACCACGTTGCAGCTGGTGAGCAACGGCCCGGGCGGCACTCGCAACGGATCGGGGGTCACCTTCAACACGACCCTCGCAGCAGCAACGCCGCCGAATCCGAACGTCCAGACCGGTGTGAGCCCGGCGGGTTTCCTGCCACTGGCCGACTTCGGTGTTCCGCTGCAACCGATCGGCGACGAAACGGTCAAGAATTTCAACGTCCCGGGGTTCGCGTATGACGGTGCGACCTACAGCCGCGTCGGCATCATGTCGAACGGCTATCTGGTGGTCGGCGGGGCTAGTGCGGAGGACCTGGACTTCAATCCGCAGACGTTCCCCAACCCGGTGCGGCCCAACAACGTCCTCGCGCCGTTGTGGAGCGACCTCGACGGCAGGAACGGTGCGGTGCCGGGACTCGGCTACCGAATCGGCCTCCTGACCGACGGGACGAACTCCTGGCTCGTCGTCGAATGGAACGTGTACGTGTACGGCACGACCCAGCAGGAGAACTTCGAGGTATGGATCGGGGTCAACGCGACTCAGGACATCAGCTACACGTACAACGCCGGTCACTACTCCGCGCCGACCGGCATCCCGTACAACGTCGGTGCCGAGAACGACATGGGGACGGCGGGCAACAATGTCGCCCTGCCGCCGCCGGGCACCGACCTGGTCGTGAGCAGCACGCCCGGCGTACCGGGCGGGTCCGCCTCGTTCTCCGCGGCCTTCCGCGGAGTGCGGACAGGTACCGGTTACGTCGAGACCGACATGACGACGTCGATCACGAGAGACACAGCGGTGAAGAAGGTGCCCATCACCGTGACGCCGTAGCAACGCAACAGTCGACAGGGGGACCCGCCGAGACCGGGGGGGCCCCCTGCCTGTCTCGATCGGAACTGATCAGTGATCGAAGCGGGTCAGGCAGCCAGCACGGCGAGCCGGCCGAGCGGACGGATCAGGCGATCGAAGCCCACACCGCCGGCGGGCCGGACGACCAGCCACCGCCGTTCCCGCTCCCGGACGGGGATCGTCTCCCGGCAACCGCTGTACAGCGGGGCAGCAGCCCGGATGACGTGCGGGCCGGGCGCCACGTCGATACCGATGCTCCCGTCCGGATACAGCCGGCCGATCAGCGTGCCGTCGACCCAGATCCGGTAAGGCTGCGCACCGTCGCGCCACGACCCGGTGCGGTACACCGTGATGCGTCCCGGCGTCATGACCCGACGATACGAATCGGACCTGGACCGCCGGTGAACCCGCGGTGAAGTGTGGGGTGCTCGCCTCGGTGCGCGATGCCGGTCAGCGCGACAGCCGTCGCGCAAGCCGCCGGCCGGCCGCCCGTGCGTCCATGGCGTAGTTCTGCTCGCGGCACCACAGCACGCCGACGTCGAAGCCGACCGCGGGCGAGTCCGCAGCCGCCGCCGAACGATGCAGGAACTCTTCGGCGACGATGGCGTCCTGCAGGCGTCCGAACCGGTCCTGCGCCTTCTTCATCTGCTTCGCCGCACGTCGGGCGAGCTTGCCGAGGGCCGGCTCGGCCACCTCAGCGGTGAACCGGGCGCGCTTCGCCGCCTTGCGGGCTCGGTGCATCACTTCGTCGTCGGCCTCCCGCTTCGCCGCGCGCGCCGCGCGCTTGCCGACCGTGCGGCGGGCCGCGTCGAGATAGACCCGAGCGTCGATGGCCGGTCGATCGGTGCGCACCGGCGCGGACTCCAGCCAGGTGCGAATGTCGTGCAGCATCCGTGCATAGCGGTCACTGAGCAGTGCGTCGTCAAGGGCGCTGCGGGCCGTGCGCTCTGCGTCGTCGAGAGTTCGGCTGAGATGCGCAGCCGTCGCGTCGGACGCGGCCGAGTCGGGCAGGGACTGCTGTGCGGGCAGCAGGTGGCTGCGCATCACCTCGACGTCGCGGACACCGCCGAGCCGCCCGGCGTACCACCGCAGGTCGCGGTCGATGCGGGCGGCGGCGTCGGGGTCGAACACGTCGGCGAACGCGCGCAGGACGCTACGCAGCCGCCGCGTTGCGGTCCGCGTCGGGTGGACGATGTTCTCGCGACGGCGCAGGCCGATGTCGCCACCGACGAGTGCGCGGTACTGGTCCTGCAGATACTGCTGCAGCAGGCCGGCGAGGTCGTGCCGGCCGGCACCGGCCGTGCCGGTTGACACCTCGATCGTGCGGGCCAGCTTCGATCCCGAGCGTGCGGGCCGCGCGCCAGACTTCGTGAGCCACCGGGCTGACCGATCGAGGAACTTGGTGCCGCCGTCGCCCAGTTCGACCTCGATCTCGCGCCACTGCTGGATCGCTGCGACGTCGCCGGTCGCGACGGCCGTGACGCGGTCGTCGGCGATCTCGGCGAGTTGCACGCCGCTGTCACGGAGCAGGTGAAGCAGGTGACGCTCGGTGTCGAGGGTGGCAACCATGCGCACCTCGGCACCCCCGGTGAGGCCGCGGACCAGTTGCATGAGCTCGTCCGGCACGATCGGTCCATCGTCGGGCAGCCGGATCTCGGTGCGGAACCCGGCGCCCGGAACCTTGAGCTGCCAACCGGTGTCGGTGTCACCGGTGCGGTGGCGCAGCGTCACGCCGCTTCGGGCGAGGTCGTACTGCTCGGTGTCGAAGTACGTACTGCGCAGCTGCACGACCTCTTCCCGGACGTCACCGCCGTGCGGGACCAGCGGGCGGGGGTCTGGCAGCTGCCAGCCCACCGGGACGTCGAACTTCAGCTCCCGCTCGATCACGTCGTCCATCAGCCGGTTCGAACCCTTCGCTGGATGCAGGTCTCAATCATCCCGACGAGAACCGACCGACGCCACCCCACGGCGTCATGACGAGCGATGAGCACGGCGGCCGGGCGTTCATGCTGCCGACACTTCGCACCGCCGGCCGTTCACCTCGGTTGCGGACGATGGCTGGATGGCGTCGGGGCTGAGGAGCCGGATCCCGCCGACGCTCCTCGGCTTCGCGGTCATCAACGGGTTCACCTTCGGCGTCGACCTCGCCGTGCTCACCGGGCTGCACGGTGGCCTGCACTGGCCGGTGCCGGTCGCCATCACGGGCGGTTACCTTTCTGGCTTCCTGCTCAGCTTCCTGCTGAACCGGCGTTTCAACTTCCGTTCGCGCGCACCGGTTGGCCCGCAGGTGCGCACGTACGTACTGGTTATCGCGCTGAACTTCGTGGTGCTCGTCCTCGGCCTGGGCGATGCGCTGGTCGCGCTGGGCGTGGACTACCGGCTGGCTCGGCTTCTCGTCGGTGTCGTCGAGGTCGGGTACCTCTACGCCGCGATGCGATGCCTGGTGTTCGCTGCGACGGCCGCGCCGCCGCGCGGGACCGGTTGGGTCCTGCGGCTCGCGCATGGCTGGACGGACCGCCCAGGGTGAGCCACGCTGGAAGGGCATCCCATTGGCCGCGCCGGGAATCATGGGGATCATGCATCCAAGCATCGGGCAGTTTCGCGTACGCCGGCTCGCTGCTGTCGACCTGCAGGCGGTCGGTCACGGCACGCGGCGGAAGTCCCTCACGATCACGCAGTACGCCGCCGGCGCTGTGTTCGGGCTTGGGCTCGGGTTGTTCTACCTGATCGGGGGCTCGCTGTGGCTGCGCGTCCTCGGCGCGATCCTGCTCGGAATGGGACTCAACTTCGCCGCGCTCACGGTCAACGCTGTCGACCTGTGCCGGCGCGGCCGGCTCGACGACGAACTCAACGGCGCCGCGATGCGCGACGAGCGCCACTACTACGCGATCAACCAGTTCTGGATCGCGGTGCCGGGGCTGCTGGCCGTGCTCGCGTTGCGCCCGCGCGACCACAACCGTTTGCACGTCTGATCGCAGGCGTTCGAGCGGTTCGGTTCAGGTAGGACTGTTTTGAGGGTTGACAGCCGGCACACACATGATCAGGGTCATCCCAGGGTCGAAAGGCCGCCGCCCGCCCAATCCTCAAACCGGAGGTTCGATGAACGACGCCGATAAGAAGAAGCTGTATCAAGGGGTAGCAATTCTGGTGAACATGGAAGCCCCGCTCAACAACATGATCGGCCGAAGTGCGCGCGCGGCGAAACACTGGACCGAACTGGTGAAGGCCAACAAGACGCTGGACGAAAAGCAACGGGCCGCGATGAAGCGAGTGGTCACCGGCGTCACCAAGCTGACCACCGACGCCAAGACGGTGCTCAAGGATCTGAACGCACTAGGCACCGACGCAGGCAATGCGAAGCTCCTTGCGGCTGCTCCGACCGCCAAGGAGTTTCGCGACAAGGTCGTCTCCAAGCGCCTCGCCTCGTCGAAGAAATTCGATCAGGACGCACACCAAGTGTTGCTCGATCTGAAGGGTGTTCTCGGGGGCAGCCTGTTCATCGGGATGAACGACGTCGACGTCAAGGTGACGGTCAATTCGCTCAACGACTTTTCGTCGTCCTACAACAAGATGCGCATCGAGCTCGCGAAGCTCTGAGCTACTTCCGCCTCGCGCAACGCCGGCGACTACTGCGGGCGCGCCCGGAACGGGCGTCGAGCTGCGCCGGGGGGTCAACGCGGTAGATGAGATGTATTTGCCGAGACCCGCTGCTCCTTGTTCGGTATATCGCCTGGGCGTAGCTTCGGCGACGATGGCAACGGCAAGAGTTGGGAGGATGCAATGGCTCACGGAATTATCGCGACCGTGCCGGCACCGATCGACATGTACCAGGCGGTCAATGCTCAGCTCACCGAGCAGGAGGGTGCAGGCACCCCCAGCGGGCTGCTGGTTCACATCGCCCGTGAGACATCGGATGGATTCCAGGTGATCGAAATCTGGGAGTCGAAGCAGCAATGCGACGACTTCCAAGATCGAGTGTTGGGTCCGATCATCGAGCGAGTCAGCGGGGGACAGGCACCTCCCCGCGAGGAGGTCACCGAGCAGTTCGACGTGCTCAACTTCTTCGTCGGCACGGGAGCAACTGCAGCCTCCACCAGGTGATTCGCGCGACATCCGGGGGCTGACCCCGCAAAGTGCCGGCCCGAGGGGCTGCCCGCTGGCGGGCGACCCCTCGGGCCGGTAAGCCGATCAGAAGGCGCGCACCTGTTCCATGGTGTACGACGCGGCGAAGCCTCCGTCCAGCGGTTCACCGTCCGGGCTGAACTGGGTGACGTTGTCGTAGACGCAGATCTGCACGAGCGCCAGGCCGTTCTGCAGGCGATTCACCGTGGGCTGGAAGCCGGGCTGCGGCTTGAGCACGATGATCTGGGTGTGCGCGCGCCCGTCGCAGCGCAGCTTGTTCGGCCCCGCGTCGGACAGCCAGTTGGTGCTGTAGAACGTCTGCGCGAACTGGCTGCTCGAGTGATCGGTGGTATTCACCTCCGGGCCCTGCTTCAGCCCCACGAACAGGTGGTTCATCGGCGAGTCGTTCGAGTAGCAGGTGTAGGCGATCCGGACGATAGCCACGCCAGGGGCGGCTATCAGCTGTCCGGAGAACGCGGCTGTGGGTTGGCTGGTCTCGGCCCGCGCCGGCATTGCGGTGGCCACGAGCGTGGCGGTGGCCAGAGCCAGACCCACGCCCAAGCGCCGTAGTTTCATGCGAATCCCCCGTCGTTTGCTGGCGTCTTGAGCGACGCTGGGGACAACCGTGGCACCCGCTTCACGGCTCCGTCCAGGGTGCTGGCACCAACGAGCAGGGCCGTAATCGCCCTCGGGCAGAAGCCGTGTCATCCACACGAGTTCGCCTCGGTCGTCGTCGACGACGCTCCGGTCGCGGTGGAACCCGAGCTTGTCCAGAACGCGGAATGAAGGCGTCTTCGTCAGCGCTTGGGCGGCCGACGTACAACCATATTCAGACGGATTTGTCAAGACAATCGTGACATACCGCGGAATTCACGCCGGGTCGCTCACGATGAGCTCGCCGCCGCCGAATGCCTGAGTGTCGATTCGTCCCCGTCCGGTCCATTGCGGCCGGTTCGCGAGCACCCGGGGCGTCCGAGCTATCGAAGAACCGGAGCGGTCGTCATGCGCAGGTGCCTCATCGTCCTTCCGACGGCGGCGCCGCGTGACACATCGTCACGGCGATCACTCATGCCGGAGTCGAACACGAGCTATCGGTCAGAGCCTCCGCGATGCGACGACTACGGTGCCTCGATCGGTACAGGACGCGGTGTGCTGATCGGCGTGACCTGCGGTCTCGCGCTGTGGGCTGTGCTCGCCGGCATGACGTTACTCGTGGCGATCACGGTCTGAGCTTCGATGACGCCACCACCGCCACCACCGCGTAAGCCAGGCGGACCGACATGTCTGCCCCTCGTCGAGGTAGACCCCCTCGCAAACGCCAAGCCTCGCGAAGACCGCAACGGTCCGCCCTAGACACGAGCATCGGCACGAAACGGCAAACCCGGCGCGAGCCGGGGACGCAACGCCACGGGACCCACGCGGTCAGCCGGGCTACCGACACCGAGATGAGCAACCATGCAATCACGTCGAACGCTGCCACGCCCGGGCAGTGACTCTCCGCGCGCCATGACGACGGGCCCGCTGGCCAGCTTCGCCGTATTCGCGGCGCTGTCCCTTGCGATCGGACTCGCGGCCACCCAGCACCCGGGCCGGCCCACCGCAGCACCCATTCAGCGAGTGCCGCAACGTGCGGTCGCGCTGAATGCCGTCGCCCCGTCCTCGACCACAGTGACGACGACAGCGACGGCGACACCGCCCGCCGCACCCTCCGGCGATCCGACGGTGACGGTGACATCGCCTGCCGACGGCAGCGTCGTCGCGGCGGCGACACCGGTCGCGCTGTCCGCGTCGCTGTCCTCGGACCTCGTCACCGCGATGAAGGCCGCGACGGGGGGAACCTGTTATCTCGTGATCGGCGACGACGCGAGATCGACCGCGACGGGGACGCTCGACACAACCGCCGGTACGTGCTCGGCGACCTGGACGTTCCGATCCAGCGGCGCCGTCACGGTTGCCGCATGGGTGCAGACGCCGGCGATGATCACCTACGCCT
This sequence comes from Pseudonocardiales bacterium, assembly GCA_032160545.1. Lineage (GTDB taxonomy): Bacteria > Actinomycetota > Actinomycetes > Mycobacteriales > Jatrophihabitantaceae > DATGFB01. The sequence continues at coordinate 13,995 of JAVHVN010000168.1, forward strand.
CGCCGGCCATCACAGTCACCGTGAACGGCGGTGCGAACCCTCGCTGCACCGGCCTGAGCAGCGCCCCGTCCGGCTGCGCGTATCGATGGGCCGAGCTCGCGTACGTCGGCTCGGCGAGAAGCGCCCGGGTCTGTGCCATCGACGGCGGATGCCAATGGCAGAGCGCGTACACGGCATGGAGCCAGGTGCCCGGCAGCGATTACTGGCTGAACCAGGCCCCCACGGGACAAACCCTTTCGGACGGTGACTCCGCCGACGCGTACCTCTGCGTGGGCAGTTCGGCGGCTGACTGGACCACCTACACCAGCTCGCACGACTTCACCGCGCTGTTCGCAATGCCCGAGACGAACGCGACGCCCATCCCGGCAGGGACCTGTTGAACCCTGCCAAGAACCCAGCTCCGACGCCCGGGCGGTGATCCTGGCGGCGTGCGCTCGGCGTAGATCGAATGCTCGAAGGGGGCAGGGCGAGTAGACCGTCGCCGCGGCGAGCATCGAGGATGGCGAGGTGAGCCTGCCCATCGACCCCGACCTCGACGCAGGCCAGGCCGCTGCCCGCGCTGCCCGGTCACCCTTCGAGCAGGCGCGACCGGCGCGGTGGCCGAGGCTGCCACCGGACGTGCTGGTGGCTGTGTTCGCCGGGGGCTGCCTGGGCGGGTGGGCCCGCTACGGCATCACCTCCGCCTGGCCGGCCCGCTCCGGCCGGTTCCCATGGGCGACCTTCTCGGTGAACATTGCCGGCGCATTCGTACTCGCGATCGTCATCGTCGTGGCCGCTGACGTGGTGTCCTCTCGCTACCTGCGCCCGCTGCTCGGGACAGGCTTCTGCGGCGCGTTCACGACGTTCTCCTCGATCGTGGTCACCGCCGACCAGCTGTTCGCCCACCACCGTCCGGGCACTGCCGTCACCTATCTGGCTGCGAGCGTCGTCGCCGGGTTGGCTGCCGCGTCGTTGGGGCTCATCCTTGCCCGGGCCGTCCATATGAACCGCCGCCGCCGCCACCGCGAGGAGAGGAGCTCGTCGTGAGACTGCAAGGACCGGCCAAGCGATTGACCATCTTCATCGGTGAGTCCGACCGCTACCACCATCACTCGCTGTGCAGCGAGATCGTCGACCGGGCGCGCCACGCCGGGCTGGCCGGCTGCTCGGTGTTCCGCGGGACAGCGGGCTTCGGCGCCACCGGGCACCTGCACACGTCCCATCTCCTGAGCCTGTCCGAAGACCTGCCCATCGCGATCGTCATCGTCGACGCCCCCGAACGCGTCGAGAGCTTCCTGCCACAGCTCGACGAGTTGGTCACCGGGGGACTGGTCATCCTCGATGACGTTGAGGTCATCCGCTACGTCGGCAACCCCGAGCGCACGAGCGGGCAGAGCGCCTGATGCTCACCGTTGCTGTCGCGCTTGCCGCCGGTGGTGGCGCCGTACTCCGCTACGTCGTCGACCAGCTCGTCGGGCATCGCACCCGAGGTGACTTCCCCTATGGCACCGTCGTCATCAACGTCTCCGGCAGCTTCCTGCTCGGGCTGGTCACCGGGCTCGCACTGCACCACGGCCTCGGCAGTACGGCGACCGTCGTGATCGGTACCGGCTTCGCGGGTGGGTACACAACGCTGTCGACGTGGGCATGGGAGACACTCGCGCTCGCGGAAACCGGCGACGTCCTCAAGGCGTCCGTGAACGTCCTCGGCAGCTTCGCAGCAGGCATCGCGGCGGCCGCCGCCGGCCTCGCGCTCGCGCTGCTGTGACCGGCCCCGCCCGGAGCCCGTCGTAGGCCGGCACCCGCGCCGGCGCCGGCGCCGAACCACACACATTATTTTGTAGGCCCCCCGGGGGCTCGAACCCGGAACCTACGGAGTCTCACTCGGCTAGTTGGTACCTGTTGGGAGGCGACGGCTGAGCCCAGAATTCGCCGGAGTTCCGGGCTCGTCGCGTTGGCTTCGTTGGCTCGCGCTGGATGTCCTGAGTGATATTTCGTGCGTAAGTCGTGCGTCTCTTCGTCTCGCTGGCGCGCCGCCCCGATGGTGTTCAGCGCTCGGGAAATGGCTGGCGGCTCTCCGCGCAGGTCCTTGTGCCGCGCAAGTAGATCGCATTGTTTGAGGCCGGATCTGGGAGTTCGGCCGGCAGCTGGCTGCCTGGGCAGGTGACGCAGCCGCGGGAATGCCGGCTCGGCCTAGTCGAGTCGGCAGGCAGCGCAGCAGGTATTCGGTCACGGTCCTCTCTGAGACAGCAGACGCTGAACCGTCAACCGCTCATGCCGATGACATTGCAGTGCCGACCGTCAGAAGCTGACGACCTCATGCGGGTTCTGGGCCGATCTGATTGTGCCGGGGCCGGCCGCCGCTGCGCGCGGGGTGTCGATCGGGATCCGTGGGCGCTACTGCAGTTGGTCGCGGTGGCGTGTCAGGTAGGCGGTCTGAGCGGTGTTGCCCGCCAGCTCGATTGCTTTGTCGTACGCCTCGCGCGACTGCTGACTTTGGCCCAGCCTGCGCAGCAGGTCGGCGCGGGTGGCGTGGTAGGCGTGATAGCCGGCCAACTTGTCCTCAAGGCGGTCGACGGCCGCCAGTGCGACCTCCGGTCCGTCGAGCTCGGCGACCGCGATGGCCCGGTTGAGGGCGATGATCGGCGAGGGGTCGAGGTGGACGAGCTGGTCGTAGAGGGCCGCGACCTGCGACCAGTCGGTCTCGCGCATGTCGCGGGCGGAGGTGTGCACGGCGTTGATCGCAGCGAGGACCTGGTAGCGACCCGGCCTCGCGCCGGCGGCGGCGGCGGCCAAACGCTCCCGCACCAGCTGGTGACCCTCGGCGATCAGCTCGGTATCCCATACACCGCGGTCCTGCTCGTCGAGCGGGACCAGTTCGCCGTGCGCGGAGACCCGGGCGGTACGGCGGGCCTCGGTGAGGAGCATCAGCGCGAGCAGCCCGGAAACCTCGCCGTCGTCGGGCAGGAGAGCACGGATCAGGCGGGTGAGCCGGATCGCCTCGGCGGTCAGCTCGTGGCGCACGGGATCGGTGTCGGGGCCGGTCGCCAGATAGCCCTCGTTGAACACGAGGAAGAGGACGGCGAGAACCCCGGAGACGCGTCCCGGGAGATCCTCCGCGGACGGCACCCGATAGGGGATGCCCGCCGCCTTGATCTTCGCCTTCGCGCGCGTGATCCGCTGCCCCATGGCGCTCTCCTGCACCAGAAAGGCACGGGCGATCTCGGGCACGGTCAGACCGCCGACCATGCGCAGCGTCAGCGCCAGGCGGGCTTCCATCGCGAGCGCCGGGTGACAGCAGGTGAAGATCAGCCGGAGCCGGCCGTCGTCGATGG
>JAVHVN010000176.1:0-4454 GCA_032160545.1 Pseudonocardiales bacterium
TCGGTGCCTCCCTGTGGCGCCTGCCGCCAGGTGCTGGCGGAGTTCGCGCCCGAGCTGCGGGTGATCTGGCGGCGTGACGGCGCGCCGGTCGTGTCGTCGCTGGCCGACCTCCTGCCCGAGCGCTTCCGGCTTTGACCCCGGGCGAACACCGGTCGGGGCTGGTGGCGCTGGCCGGCCGGCCGAACGCTGGCAAGTCGACGCTCGTCAACAGGCTGGTCGGCGAGCACGTCGCGGCCGTCTCGCGACGTCCCCAGACGACCCGTCGGCGGGCGCTGGGTGCGGTCAAGGGCGACGGCTGGCAGCTGGTGCTGGTTGACCTGCCCGGATTCCAGAAGCCGTTTGACCGACTGACCGAGCGGATGCAGCACTCGGTCGACGAGACGCTGCAGGATGCGGATGCGGTGGTGCTGATGCTGAACGGCACCGAGGGCGTCGGCCGCGGCGACCGGCACATCGCGGCGCGTGCCCTTCGTTCCGGGGCGGCGCCCTGCCTGATCGCGATCAACAAGGTCGACCGCATGCGGCCGGCCGCGATCGCGGAGACGATCGTGGCCGCCGACGCGCTCGGGGAGTGCCACGCCATCCACCCGATCAGCGCCCTCACCGGCGACGGCGTCGATGCGCTGCTGTCCGACCTGGTGGCGCTGCTTCCGGAGGGGCCGGCCTACTTCCCGCCCGGCGTCACCTCGGATCAGACGGACGAGCTGCGTATCGGCGAGGCGGTCCGCGAGGCGGCGCTCGAGGCCACCCGCGACGAGGTGCCGCATGCCATCGCGGTGCTAATCGAGGAGGTGACGGCCTCGAAGCGTCACCCGACCGTGGTGCGGGCGGTGCTGATCTGCGAGACCGAGTCTCAGAAGGGCATCCTGGTCGGGCGCGGGGGATCGATGGTGAAGCGGATCGGCAGCGACGCGAGGCCGCTGATCGAGACGATCATCGGCGGCCCGGCGTACCTCGAGCTGACGGTCAAGGTGCGGCCGCGCTGGCGGCGTGACGACACGGCGCTCGACCGGATGGGTATCTGACGCTTCCGCGGCGCGGTAGACTGACGTGCGAATGCCTCCAGTGCCAGTCGAGCAATTCGCACGAGCGGTTGACCACACGCTGCTCGACCCGGCGGCCGGGGAGGAATCGGTGGCTCGTCTGTGCGCGGAGGCCGATCAGTACCGGTTCGCGTCGGTCTGCATCCTGCCATGGTGGGTTGCGACTGCGCGAGAGCGGCTGACAGGCGCCGCCGTGTGCACGGTCGTCGCGTTTCCCCACGGCCTCGATACCACCAGAGCCAAGTGCGAGGCGGCGCGTGCGGCAGTCGACGCCGGCGCGGATGAGATCGACGTCGTGATGGCATGGGCGGCGCTGCGAGACGGCGACGAGAGCGGCGTCGGGCGCGACCTGGCAGCCGTGGTCGATGCCGTGCACGGCCTGCGTCGCGACGCGATCGTCAAGGTGATCATCGAATCGACGTGCCTGTCGGACGCCGAGATCGTCTCGGCGTGCCGGCTGGTTGCGGCGGGTGGCGCGGACTTCGCCAAGACCTCGACCGGGGCGAACGGTGGCGCGACGGCGGAGGCGGTTGGCCTGATGCGGCGCTCGCTGCCCGACTCCGTCAAGGTCAAAGCCAGTGGAGGCATCCGGACGGCATCAGACGCTGCCGCGATGCTGGAAGCGGGCGCTGACCGCATCGGTACCACCTCGGCGATCGCGATCCTCGACGAACTGGGGGCCAATGCCCTCGCTCGATAGCCGTGTCTCGTCCAGTCGCCGTGCGGTCGAGGAGCGCCAATCGCTGCGCCCCCTGGCCGACCTGGAGCGAGCCGCGGCGGACCTGGAGCCGATCCGCCCGTTCACCGAGTCCGTGGTGGGGGAGGAGATCTCGTTCGTGGTGCGCTCCAAGAGCGTCGACCGGCTGCTGGTCGACGCCGCCGAAGCGGCCGATCTGGCCGGGATCGCGGCCGCGCTCGAGCCGCTCACCGCGGCGGCGTCGTTCTCGACGATGCCACTGCTGCTCACCGATCTGATCGTCGATCCGTACCAGCTGTTCGAGGCGCGGCTGGCCGGGGCGGGCGGCGTGGTGCTGATCGCCGCGGCGTTCGATGACGACGAAGAGAGGTGCTCGCTCCTGCACGCGCTCGCCGTTTCGATCGGACTGGACGTGATCGTGGAGGTCGCCGACGAGCGCGAGATCGATCACATGCTCGAGCTGCTCGACCCGGACTCGTTCCTGATCCGAAACCGCGACGCCGAGGGAGCGGGGGAGATCGATCTCGAGCGCACGTTCTCGCTGCTCGAGGAGGTGCCGGCCGGCAAGGTCGTTGTCAGCCAGGGCGGCATCCGCCACCGCGACGAGGTCGAGGCGCTGGAGCGCTCGGGCGTCGACGCCGCCATCCTCGGACCGTGGGCGGCGACCGCGGAACTGCCTGAGACTCTCCGCGTACTCCGCGGCGATTCACGCTAGCCGATCAAGGATCGTCACAATTTTGGAGCGCGGGGGGCCTTGACGGACAACGGGGTCTGACCCCGATCTTTGCGACTGGCGGCGTGACACGATCGTCACGATTTTGGAGCTCTGGGGGCCTTGACGGACAACAGGGTCTGACCCCGTTTTGTGTGCCGCTCCACCGTCGGACAGCCTCCGGCCGGGGTCTGACCCCGAATGTGGTCTGACCCCTCCCCGAGTCGTAACGGGGCGCTCGGAGCGGCCTCTGCCGCTGTCGGGCGGAGCCCTGAGAACAGTCGCGAGCGGCGCCGCTCGCGCCCCGCGCACATCCGTCAGCCGAAGAATGCCTCCGCCTGCCGGTAGAGCTCCGGCGGAACCGTCTTTAGCTCGGCCACGGCATCCGCGATCGGCACCGCCACGATCTCGTCTCCCCGCAGGGAGGCCATCATGCCGAACTTCCCCTCCAGCACCAAGTCGGCCGCCTTGAGGCCGAAGCGGGTGGCGAGCACCCGATCGTGAGCTGTGGGGGAGCCGCCGCGCTGGACATGGCCGAGTGTGGTCACGCGCGTTTCGAAGCCCGTCCGGGCCTCGATCTCGGCCGCCAGCAGGCCGCCGATTCCGCCCAGCCGTGCGTGCCCGAAGGCGTCCGTGTCGGCGGCGGCGACGACCCGGCTGTCGCCGCTCTCGAACTGGAGCTGCCAGCCCTCGCTGACCACCACGATCGAGAAATCCTTGCCGCGGTCGTGCCGGCGCCGGATCAGCTCGCAGCAGCGCTCGACGGTGAGCGGCTGCTCGGGGATCAGGATCACGTCCGCGCCGCCCGCCATGCCCGAGCGAAGCGCGATCCACCCGGCATGCCTACCCATCACCTCGCACACCATCACGCGATCGTGAGACTCGGCCGTGGAGTGCAGCCGGTCGATCGCCTCGGTGGCGATCGAGAGAGCGGTGTCGAACCCGAACGTCGAATCGGTTCCCGACAGGTCGTTGTCGATCGTCTTGGGTACGCCCACGATCGGCGCCTGATGTTCGGCGTGCAGGCGGGCGGCGACGCCCAGCGTGTCCTCGCCGCCGATCGCAACCAGCGCATCCATCTTGGCCAGGCCGGCCAGCGCCCGCTCGACGCCGTTCTCGATCGAGTACGGGTTGGTGCGCGAGGTCTTCAGGATCGTTCCGCCGCGGGGCAGGATGCCGCTGATGTCAGCGAACGAGAGCGGGCGTTGAGCACCCTCGATCAAGCCGCGCCAGCCGTGCAGCACGCCGACCACCTCACAGTCGCGGTCGAGCGCGCGGCGCGTGACGGCCCGGATGACCGCGTTCAGGCCGGGACAGTCGCCCCCGCCGGTGAGGATGCCGATCCGCATTGTTCGGCCATGCTAGATCATGCTCACGCCGTCGCCGGTTGCTCCCGCGTCGCCTTCACGAGCAGGAACGCGACGAACGCGACGGCCAGCGCGTTGGCGGCGTGCAGCCCTCCGATGACCGGCACGTCGGTGCCGGCGATCCCCAGCACGAACTGGACAAACGTGACGCCGAACAGGATCAGCGTCAGCTTGCGGATCCGGTCGGGTCTGCGATCGATCGCGATCAGGATCAGCATGATGATCGCCAATAGCCCGATCAGCGAGCCGACGATGCTGTGCAGAGCGAAGTTGTCCTCGTCGAACTTTTCGTTGCTGATGGTGGTGAATGCGCCGTAGCCGGCGGCAAACACCTGAAGAGCGACCAGCCCGGCGAACAGATGCGCCAGCCAGCCATGAACCGTGCGAACCATCTCATCTCCTTCCGCGTGACACTGCGCGCAGACTATGTCACGCTCGGCGCCTGAAATGAAAACGGCGCCTCAGGCGGTGATTCCCGCCGCGATCGTCCGCGGGGGCCGCGGATTGACGTAGGCTTCACGGCCGAGCCGAAGTGGCGGAACTGGCAGACGCGCCGGACTCAAAATCCGGTCGCCGAGAGGCGGTGAGGGTTCGAGTCCCTCCTTCGGCACCTTTACCAGAGCCAAAAACGCGGA
>JAVHVN010000033.1:0-31347 GCA_032160545.1 Pseudonocardiales bacterium
ACACGTTCGGCTCCTGCGTGGCGATCCAGCAGAAGTCCTCCAGCCGCGGCAGGCCGACGTGTTCCACGATGAAGTTCAGATCGGTGAAGTCCGAAGCCACCGCGTCGACGTCCGCGACGTCGAACGCGTCACGATCCAGCGGCCGGATGGTCGGGCCCTTGTGGACGTGGATATTGGTGATCCCGAGGTCGCGGCACGCCTCGAGGTACTTGTAAGCCCATGGGTCGGTCAGCTTGTAGCCGCGCGAGTCGCCGTGCCACTCGGCGGTGTACAGCTTCACGCCCTTGAGACCGAACGTCTCCGCGTCGGCGCGCAGCCGGTCGAGACCGGCCTGCTCGTTGCGCGGGTCGAAGTTGTGGTTGTAGGTGAGCTTGTCGGGGTGGCGCCGGGTCAGCGCCCACGCTTCCTCGGTCTGCCCGAACCCGTTGTAGTAGAAGTCGCCGAGGAACGCCGGCTGGAAGATCGCGTGATCGACGTAGCCGTCCTCGAAGAGGTCCTTCATCAACCGCTCGGCGCCGTAGTACGTGTACTCGTCGTACGGCCAGACGGCGGCTTCGGGGCTGAGGTTCTTGTGGTAGTCGTAGAAGCAGTCGATGAACTGCTTGCCGTGGACGTTCTTGCAGTTCGCCTCACGAGCGTCCCACAGGGCGATGTGGGCATCCACGATGAAGTAGGACTCGCCGTCCTTGCTGTACATGGCGCGGTCTCCTAGTCGACAGGGGTGAGGTCGAAGTCGATGTATTCGGCGGCGTCCTCGGGGTTGGCGAAGAGGATGGTCTTGTCGTCGAGGTGCACCATCCGGCCGTAGTGGGTCGACATGATCTCCTCGAAGTCGGAGCCCTCGAACTGCGAGCCGAGCGCACCGGTGATCTCCTCGTAGTCGAAGACCAACTTGCCGACGCCGTCGACGCGGATCATCGACGGGAACTCCGTGATCGTCACGCCGTCGTGCCCGCCCATCACGTCGGCGACGACGTAGCCGTTCTGGTTGTTCATCAACGTCACACCGCACCTGCCCGACGATGTGCGGTTGACGTCGAAGTTCACGGATGACTCGGTCACGACAGCTCCTCGGGGACGGTGAGGCCGAACTCGGCGACAAGGGAGGCGAAGTCGGCGGTGGCGGCCGCCCAGGACTCCGCGAAGGTGATCGACTTCTCCGCCGGCTGCGACCAGATCGGCTGCAGGTCGTGCGCCGCCCGGCTGCTGACCGGTACCCACTCGTCGAGCCACGACTGCAGTACGTCGCGGTTCGCCTCGCCGTGCTCGGGGTCGTTGGCCAGCAGCGTGAACAGCGCGCGTGTGTAGCGCAGGTCGCGGTTGTAGTCGTTCTCGCCGGCGCCGATCAGGGTCGGGGTGACGTAGTCGCCGTTGCGCGCCGCGATCTGCATGACGAGGTCGCTGCGGAACAGCACGCCGACGAGCGACTCGAAGACGACGTTGGCGGCGAAGAGCGCCTCGGCCCAGTCCGGCACGGCGGTCAGCAGCTCGACGTTCTCGCGAACACCCTGCCACGAAGGGCTCTGCTGCCACGCGCTCTTGTGCACGCCGCCGTCGAAGCCGTCGATCGACTCGCTCAGGTCGAGGTTGTACAGCGCGAGGTCCTGCGCGAAGCGCAGCTTGTGCGCGCTGTTCACCGCCACCGAGTTGTTGATCATGTTTGTGGGCGCCGAGCGCTGGATCGCGACGAACACGTGCATGCCCAGCCCGTGCTCGGCATGCATCCACGCGCCCACGTTCTCGGCGACGAACCGGGCCCAGGTCGGCGACCAGTGCGCGTACGCGCGAGCGTCCTTGGCGTTCTGCAGGTTCAGCTCGTTCTGCCGCACGATGTTCGAGTTGTTGCGGTAGATCGTCTGCTCCCACTCCTCGTTCGGGTCGAGGAAGGCGTGCCAGTTGCTGCTCTTGAGCACCGTCCACTCGTGCGGGTAGCCGCCCGGTCCGTCCGCGAAGCCGTAGATCCAGCCCTGCGTGAGGTGACGCTCCGGGTCGGGCTGCACATCGATCGTCACGTCCTCGTACACGGTGGCGCGCAGCTTCTGCGGGGTGAAGTAGCTGTACGCCCGGCTGCCCGAGCTCGGGAATTCGCGCATGCCCGCCTCGGCGCCCGTGAACTCGGGCTTCGGGAAGCTTGTCGGCGCGACGTGCTTGCGTTCCTTGGGAGGTGCGCTCATCGGATTCTCGTTTCAGTCGGGGACGGAATGACGGTCAGCTGTCCGCTTCGGCGGTGACGGTGAACTTGTCGTAGAAGATCTGCTCCCCCGGCACGCCGCGGGCCTCGAGCAGTTCGAGGGCGGCGTCGATCATCGGCGGCGGCCCGCACAGGTAGACGTCGCAGGCCCTGAGGTCGTCCTCGTGCCGACCGAGCACGTCGTGGACGAAGCCGGTGGTCGCCTCGTCCCAGTGGTCCGGCCAGCTCTCGGACAGGCACGACACGAAGGTCAGGCCGGGAAGCTGGGCGTGCAGGCTCGCCAGCTCGGCGGCGCAGATCAGGTCGGCCTCGGTGCGGGCGCCGTAGTAGAAGCGGACCTCACGCTCGTTGCCGCTCTCCGCCATCTGGCGCAGGAGCGCGAGCATCGGTGCCATCCCGGCGCCGCCCGCGGCGAAGACGAGCGGACGGTCCGAGCTCGCACGCAGCGTGAACGTCCCGTACGGCCCGGTGAGCCCGAGCTTGTCCCCCACCGCGAGCGACCCTTCGAGCAGGCCGGAGAAGTGCCCGCCCGGGTACCGCTTGATGATGAACTCGAGCGTGCCGTCGGGTGCGGGCGGGCTCGCCATCGAGAACGAGCGGTGCGTCTCGTGCCCGGGGATCTCGATGTCGAGGTACTGGCCCGGGTAGTAGCGCAGCGAGCCGGCGTCGACCAGCCTCAGCACCAGCCTGCTGATGTCGTGGCTGAGATCCTCTATCGCGACGATCTCGGCCGAGGTGGTGACGACCGGCAGGCCTGAGCGGATCATGTCCTCGTCGTAGTTGAGCAGCTCGACCTCGAGGTCCGAGTACGCGTGGGCGCGGCACAGCAGGACGAATCCCTCGTCCTGCTCGTAGTCGGCCAGCGCGAACGTCGAGTAGCGGTCCATCTGCAGATCGCCGTCGAGCAGGTACGACTTGCACGAGGAGCACTGCCCCTCCTTGCAGCCGTGCATCAACATCACGCCGTGGCGGAACGCGGCGTCGAGGATGGTCTCGTCCTCGCTCACCTCGATGTCGATGCCGACGGGCTCGAAGCGCACGGAGTGGGTCTCGTCGGTCATTGCGGCTCTCCTCGGGTGGCAGCGGTGGGTTCGGGCGGGGTGGCGGCACGGGCCGCGGCGCCACCCCGCCCGGGATCGGGACGGCTCGGTCTCAGGCCACGTCCGCCGAGCGGTTCGGGTTGGCCCGGTAGGCGGCCGCCCACGACTCCCGCTCCGTGTCGGACATCCCGTTCAAGACGACGTTCGGGCTGCGGAACTCGATGCCGCGCACGTCGTTGAGGGTCCAGAGCTTCTTGGCGTCCGAGAGGTCGAGATGGGGCTGCGCGACCAGCGTCTTGCCGTCGTCCCGTACGTAGCCGAGATCGCTGATGATGTCCGCGAGATCCCAGCCGTCGTAGAGCGTCTCCCACTCCCGCTTGCCCGTGAGGCGGCCCATGTTCGGCGTCTCGCGTCCCTCGTACTCGGGCCGGAACGCGACGGCGTCGGTCCAGTGGCACGTCTCGGAGCAGTACGTGCGCCACTGCCCGTCCACCTTGTCGACGACGAGGTCCTCGCGGATGAGTGCCGGCACCATGCACGTCCAGCACCGGTGGGGGTACTCGTAGCCGACGTCCTCGAACGCGATCGGCTTGTTCCGGCCCGGGTAGGCCAGCCGGTTGTAGGCCTCCCACCACTTGCCGAACTGGTCGTACCAGCCCGGGTACTTGTGCTCGAACCACTCGAAGTCCGCGTCGGTCATCGCGTCGATGCGCCAGTAGTTCACCGGCCACCCGGTCGCGAAGAACTGCGCTACCCGGTGCACGTAGTGCTTGTTGTAGATCCGGTCCCAGGCCTGCTCGACGAGGTCGTGCGGGATGACCAGGCCGTACTTCTCGAGCGGAATGAGGTAGCTGCGGTAGTAGTCGTCGTAGATCCAGCGCCGCCACATCTCGGCGTACGAGTCGCGGTCCTTGCGGCGGTCCTTGCTGCCGTACTCGATGAACGTGCCGATGGCGGCGTCGACGACGCAGTGGTTGTTCCACCACGCGTAGCGCAGGTCCCGCTCGAGCAGTTGGCGGTTGCGTTCGTCCGCCAGGGCCATCAGCAGGATCGAGTACCCGTTGCTGATGTGACGCGACTCGTCGGACTGCACCGAGTGGAAGACCGTCGGCAGCAGGTAGTCCCCGTTCGCGGCGGCCTCCGAGGGCATCGCGACGAACAGCGTGTTGGTGAACGCGGTCTCCGCGACGAGCGTGAGGTAGACGTTTGCCGCGGTGATCGCGTCACCGGTGATGAAGCCCTCGCCGAACTGCCGTCCGATCGTCCCGCAGTAGCTGTTCGCGAACGCCTTCTCGGTGATGTCGAAGCCGGCCGGGTCGATGTAATGGTTCATGTACAGCCGCTTGAGGTTCATCTGGATTGTCGAGTGCCGTACCTCGTCGATCATCTGCACTGCCAGGCCGTTGTGCACCTGAGGGTTGGGCACGGCGTCGATCGCCATCGGCATCGCACGAGCCGCCGAGATCTCGGGGAACGGGATGATCGACAGGAAAAGCTTCTGCCACTCCATCCACCGCTCCTGCACCTGACGGAACATGTTGCCGCGGATCGCGCCGTCCATCGCACCGAAGACCCGGTTGTCCTTCTCCTCCTCCATCGGGAAGTAGGAGCGCAGGATCTGCTTGAGCGGGTCCTTCTTCGGCGACTTGTCGAACGTGTAGTCGGTGCCGAACCGCTTCGCCGGTGTCGCGAAGGTCGGCTCCCACGACAGCTCGGTGATCTTCTGGTGCGCCTTGCTGAGGCTCTGCCTGCTCACGTCACGTTCCTCCTCGGGTGCCCCTGGGCCGTTTGGCGGTGTTGGGCTATCTGAGCCCCGCCGCGCCTGCGCGGTCGTCTCACTTTGAGATACGGGTCACACCCGGGGGTCTATGCTGGAACGGTCCAAGGTCCCGGGGGGCCGCAGCGGACGGAGTTGTTACGCGGATGGCTGACCCGAATTTGGCGGACCAGCGCGCGATCGCAGACGAACGGGAACGCTTCCTCAACCGCGCGCAGCCGCGAGGCCTCCAGGTTCGCCGGACCATCCTCGCGTCGTGGGACCGCTCGCGCGAGAACAACGTCGACATCGACCGCGTGCTCGTCCCGTACGTCGCGGACCGGGAACTGGGATCCCCGCTCGAACGCAGCTCCGGGGCGATCCTCACCAGGTTGCACGAGCAGCTCGACGACGAATCGGTCAGCATCGTCCTCACCGACCACTCGGGACTCGTCCTCGATCGGCGGACGTCGGGCGCCGCCATCGCCGAGAGCCTCGACCGCGTGCTGCTCGCGCCGGGGTTCAGCTACGCGGAGCAGTTCGCCGGCACGAACGGGATCGGGACGGCGCTCAGCAGCGGCGCGGCGGCGCTGGTGACCGGGCGCGAGCACTACAGCGACATGCTGGGCGAGTTCGCCTGCGCCGGGGCGCCGATCCGCCACCCCACGAGTCGCAAGGTGGTCGGAATCCTCGACCTCACCTCGTGGAGCGGGTCGTCCGGGCCACTGCTGATGGCCCTCGCGACGGCGACCGCCGCCCAGATCGAGAAGGAGCTGCGCGCGCAGACCGGCCTGCGCGAGCTCGCGCTCTTCGAGGAGTACCTCGCCGCCTGCCGGCAATCGCCGGGCCCCGTGCTCGCACTCAACGGCGATGTCGTCATGACCAACGAGCACCTGCGCTCGATGCTCGACACAGCCGAGCAGCAGGCATTGGCGAGCTACGCGGCCGACACGCTCTCGTCCTCGGCCCGGCCCACGCACCGGACCGTCGACCTGCCGAGCGGACGCGTCGCACACCTCAAGTGCACGCCGACCACGAGCGACGCGGGCCCGGCAGGTGCCGTCTTCCGCATCCGGCTCGGTTCGGTGGCCGACGGCGGGCGCCACGCGACCGCCGGGTCCCCCGGCCGGCGCGCGGTGTCGCTACCCGGTCTCGTCGGGGCCGGCGCGGCGTGGATCCGGAGCGTCGCGCAGGTCAATTCCTGCTACGAGGCCGGCGAGATGCTGGCCCTGCGGGGCGAGCCCGGCACGGGCAAGCGCGCGATCCTGCGCGCGGTGCACACGCTGCACCAGCCCGCGCGCACGCTGCGCCTGTTCCATCCGCCCTCCGGCGACGAGGACGAGTGGCTGGCCGAGCTGGCCGAGGCGCTGCAGGCACCGGGCGGGATGGTCGTGCTGGTGCACGCCGAACGTCTGGGCGCGGAGGCCTCGGCAGCGGCCGGCGAGCTGCTCGCCGAGCTCACCGGCTCGCCCGGCGCCGAGCGGCAGGTGCGCGTCGCCGTGACTGTCAGCAGCGACGACCTGGCCGAGCCGCTGGCGGGAGTCTTCCCGCGCTCGATCGACGTGCCGCCGCTTCGCCACCACGCCGAGGATCTCGCCGAGCTCGTGCCCCACCTGCTCGCTCAGCTGCCGGGTGGATCCCGGCTGACCGTCTCCGCGGCCGCCATGTCTCAGCTGGCCCGCGCGCCGTGGCCCGGCAACGTCGAGCAGCTGCGCCGCGTGCTCAAGGACCTCGTCAAGGTCCGGCACAGCGGGATCGTCGAGACGAAGGATCTGCCACCCGAGGGCCGGGCGTCGTCGCCGCGGATGCTGTCGCCGCTGGAGTCGCTCGAGCGCGACGCGATCGTCACCGCGCTGCTCGACAACGACGAGAACCCGACCCGTGCGGCCGGTGCCATCGGCATGTCTCGCGCGACGATCTACCGCAAGCTGCGCCAGTACGGAATCGTGCTGCCGCTGCAGGTCTGATCCGCCTCAACACTGTGCGACCTGTCCGGGCCAGCGCGCCGACGCGCGCGACCCCCTACCAGAGCGTGTATCCACCGTCGATCACCAGCACTGTGCCCGTCATGAAGGACGACGCGGCGCTCGCAAGATAGACGGCGGTCGGGGCGATTTCTGACGGCGCGGCATAACGCTGCATGGGCACCTCGTCGACCCAATAGTGCCGATACTCGGGCAGATCGATGTCGGCGATACCGGTCTTGACGTAGCCGGGAGCGATCGCGTTGACGCGCACCCCCCTGGTTGCCCACTCCGCGGCGAGCGACTTGGTCAGGTGGTGTACCCCGGCCTTCGCGACCGCGTAGGGAGCGTGCCACTGCGGACGGTTGACGATGAACCCGGAGATCGAGCCGATATTGATCACCGAGCCCGCGCCCCGGCTCACCATCTGCTCGCCCACAACCTGGCAGGCCTTCCAGACCGCGTCGAGGTTCGTCGCCATCACGCGGTCCCAGTCCTCGTCGCTCAGCTCGAGCGCCTCGGAGTGGATGCCGACGCCGGCGTTGTTGACGAGGATGTCGATGGGACCCAGTTCCGCGGTCACGTGGTCTCGCATGCTCTCGAGGTCTGCGCGGCTGGTCACGTCGGTACGCGTTGCCATCGCACCGCCACCGAAGGAGCGCAGTTCGCGCACGGTCTCGGCGTTACGGTCCTCGTCCCGCGCCGCGATGGCGACCGCTGCCCCCGCCTGGGCCAGGCCGACCGCGATCGCGCGGCCGATCCCGCTGTTGCCGCCAGTGACCGCGGCGACCTTGCCGTCGAGCCGGAACGCGTCGATCACTGACATGAAAACTGCCTCCCGGTGGGGGTCAATTGCCTGTGACGATCAGGTCGGCACGCGACCTCGTCGAGACGATGAGGTCGGCGTTGCGCTGATCCGTTCCTCGCGCCCGGGCTGCGGCGGTCTCCGGGTCGCGACCGAATCCGATGTGCCGACGCACGAGGCGCTTGAGCCGGACGTCCTCGTCCGGCTCGAGATACCACACCTCGTCGATCAGATCACGTACTCGAGCCCATCCACCGTGGTCGGCGAGCAGGTAGTTGCCTTCGGTCACCACCAGCGGGACAGTGCGCTCGACGCGGATTGCCCCGGCGATAGCCTCCTCCAGGTCCCGGCGGAATGTCGGTGCATACACCGCCGGCTCGTCCTGGCTTCGCAGCCGCGACAGCAGTGTCACGAACCCGCCGGCGTCGAACGTGTCGATGGCGCCCTTGCGCTCGTGGATGCCGAGGCGCTTCAGCTCCTCCTCGGCCAGGTGGAAGCCGTCCATCGGCACGAGCACCGCATGCGGCGTCAGAGCCTCGACGACCAGCTCGGCCAAGGTGGACTTGCCCGAACCCGGCGCACCGGTGATTCCGAGTACTCGGCGCGGCGGGGTCGAGGCCAGCGTGCGGGCGCGGTCCACCAGGGACTTCAGGTCGGACCGCGGCAGTCGTGGCGGCGCGCCGGCCGGCGAGACGGCCCGCTCGGCGGGCTGCGCCGTCACGAGCCGTCCTCGTCGTCGCGCGGCGGCGCTGCTTCGTTGCCCGGCAACGCGCCGGTCATGATCGAGACGACCTCGGACATCGTGGAGTCCTGCGGCCGGACAAGTGCCACCCGCCGCCCGAGGCGATGGATGTGGATCCGGTCGGCCACCTCGAAGATCTGCGGCATGTTGTGACTGATGAGCACGACCGGCAGCCCGTGGTCGCGCACCCGCCGGATCAGCTCGAGCACCTGACCGGACTCGCGCACGCCCAGTGCAGCGGTCGGCTCGTCCATGATGACGACGCGCTTGCCCCACGCCGCGGCGCGCGCGACGGCGACTGCCTGCCGCTGTCCGCCCGACAAGGTCTCGACCGGCTGGGTGACCGAACGCGCCGTGGTGATCCCGAGGTCGGTCAGCGCGGTGGCCGCGGTCGCCCGCATGGACTTGGTGTCCATGCGGCGAAGCACGGCGCCGACGAAACCGGGCGACCTGCGCTCGCGGCCGAGAAAGATGTTCGTCGCGATGTCGAGCGCGGGCGCGACCGCGAGGTCCTGGTACACGGTCTCGATGCCCTGGCGACGGGCGTCCAGCGGGTTCTTGAACGTGACGCGCTGGCCGTCCATCAGCAGCTCACCGGAATCAGGCGACAGGGCGCCCGCCAGGATCTTGATCAACGTCGATTTGCCCGCGCCGTTGTCGCCGACGACCGCCAGCACCTCACCGGGCAGTACGTCGAAGTCGGCGCCGTCGAGTGCTGTCACGTGCCCGAACCGCTTGACCAGACCGCGGGCGGCGAGCACCGGCACGGGCTTCTCGTGCGAGCGGGACGCGGTCATCGCTGCTGCCGCCGTCGCACGAGCTGGTCGACGGCCACCGCGACGATCACGAGCGCACCCGTCGCGACGTCCTGGTAGAGCGAGTCGATGTTCGCCTGGGTGAGGCCGTTGCGCAGTACCAGGACGATGAGGGTGCCGATCAAGGTTCCGAAGACTCCGCCGCGCCCGCCGAACAAGCTCGTGCCGCCGATGACGACCGCGGTGATGCTGTCGAGGTTCGCGGAGCTGTAGCTGCTCGGATCGGCCACCGGGATCCGTCCGAGCGCCTCCCACGCGGCGATCCCGTAACACAGCCCCGCAAGCAGGTACACGCTCAACAGCACTCGCTTGACCTTGATCCCGGCGAGGCGGGCCGCCTCAGGGCTGTTGCCGGCCGCGAACACGTGCCGGCCCCAGCCCGTCTGAGTGAGCAGGTAGCCGACGACGAGGTACGCGCCGATCATCAACAGCGTGCCGTACGTCAACTGCAGGCTTCCGATGCTGACCGTCCAGTGCAGCCACGTCAGCAACGGCGACGTCACCGGGAAGCTCTGCGACTTGGTGTACAGCCGCGCCGCGGCCGACACGATGGTGAGCAGGCCGAGCGTCACGATGAACGGCGGCAGGTTCAACCTGGTGATGATCCCGCCGGACAGCCCGCCGAGTGCGACGCACACCCCGATGCCGACGAGCAACACCAGCAGCTCGGGATGGCCGCTACCGATGGCGAGCTTGCCCATCACCACGGTGCCGAGGACCGCGATAGCGCCGTTGGCGAGGTCGATGCCCGCAGTGATGATGACGACCGTCTGACCCAGGGCCAGCATGCCCACCACGACGGATTGCTGCAGGATCAGCGAGACGTTGCTCGCCGTCATGAAGGTCGAGGTGATGGCCCAGAAGATCACCACCGCGATCGCGAGTGCCGCGCCCGGGCCGGTGATCCTGCTGCCCGCGATCGAGCGTCCCAGTCGCCCCCAGCGGTCAGGCGCGTCGGTGGCGGCGGGAGTGCCGGCGGATTCGGTCACGCTACTGATGGTCATGAGAAATCTCCGGAAGCGCCATCGGGGGCAGCGATGCGGGATGCTCGGGATGCTCGGTATGCGGACCACGGAGGGACGGTCCGCATACCGAGGTTGTGTCGGGGGCGAGGTTCACGCAGCTAGCCCGCCGCGATCACTTCGTTCCCCAGCAGTTGGCGGCACCCCACGTCGTGTTCTGCGACTGGAGACCCGCCACGGGCTTGTCCGTGATCAGCACGGTGCCCGAGTTGATGACGCCGGACGGCTTCGTGCCGTCCTTGGCGAACTGGACGATCGCGTCGACCGCCATCGCACCCATCTTCGTCGGGAACTGCATCACGGTCGCGCCGATCTGGCCGTTCTTGACCGCGGCGACGCCCGAGCAGCTGCCGTCGATGCCGACGATGGTCGCCTGCTTCTGCAGGTTCTGTCCGGCGAGCGCGGCGTAGGCGCCCTGCGCCATCGGCTCGTTGATGCCGTAGACGACGTTGATGTCCTTGTGCGCCTGGAGGATGTTCTCCATGGCCGACTGACCGCCACTGACGCTCGCGTCCGTCTGCTTCTCGGCGACGACCTCGGCGCTGTTCTGCGTGATCCCGAAGCCGGCGAGGAAGCCGTCGTGTCGCGCCTTCGACGTGCGGTCGGTGAGGTCGTAGTCGAGCAGTGCGACCTTCGGCGGTTTCGAGCCGACGGTGGCCTTGGCCCACTGGCCCACGAGCTTTCCGGCGGCGAGGTTGTCGGTCTCGATCGTGGCGTCGACCGCGGTCACCGGGCTGGTCTCGGTGTTGACGGCGATGACCAGAATGCCCTTGTCCCTGGCCTGCTTGATCACGCCGACCAGGGCGGACGCATTGGCGGGGTCGACGACGATGCCCTTCACGCCACGGTTGATCATGTCCTCGATCGCGTTCACCTGCGTCGCGGAGTCACCGGCCGTCGTCGACTGGGCCGTGATGACCGAGGCGCCGAGCTTCTTCGCCTCGGCGGCGGCGGTGTTCTCGATGGTCAGGAAGAAGGGATTCGCGATCTGCTGCTCGACGACGCCGATCTTGATGCCCGAACCGGAGCCTCCGCTGGTCCCTGCGGACGCGCCGGAGCTGGTCTTCGAGCTGGAACACGCGGCGAGCGCGCCGGCCGCAACGACCGCCATCGCGACCGCTCCCGCTCGCCGCCACGTGCTACCTGCCCGGAAAGTCATGCCGTCGACGGTTCCTGTCGCGCCGGTCATCGTGTCCACCACCTTCGACGTGAGGACCGCGCGCTCGGGGAGCAGGGCCGTCCTCGTGAGCTGTTACGCCCGAGTGTCGACCTCGTTACGTCGATAGTCAAGCAAAAGCACGCCTCTTTTGTTGATCGACGGACGATAGTGCCCTACCATCTCGGCAACACCCGAGCAGAGGAGCCAGCGATGCCGGAGGCACACTCGCCGGTCGAGCGCTCCGTGCCGCCCAGCGGCGCCGGCGACATCGTCGCCCTCATCGCGGCCGGCCGAGCCCGCACCCGCACCGAACTCGCGCAGGTGACCGGGTTGTCGCGCTCGACGATCGGCCAGCGGCTGGAGGCGCTGTTCTCGATCGGTCTGATCCGCGAAAGTCGCGAGACGCTGCAGTCAGGTGGGCGGCCGGCGAAGGCGCTCGTCGTGAACCGTGGCTTCGGCGTGGTCGCCGCCGTCGACATCGGGGAGGATCACGTCCGCATCGCGCTCACGGACCTGCGCCCCATCGTGCTCGCCGAGCACACGGCCGAACTCGACATTCACACCGGACCCGACGCCGTGCTCACACGCATCACGACGCAGATCACCGCGCTGCTGAACGAGCTCGACCGACCGGCCAGCGACCTGCTCGGCATCGGGCTCGGGCTACCGGCGCCGGTGGACTTCGCGGCGCGGCGCGTCGTCGGCTTCTCCGTTCTCACCGGCTGGGACGGTTTCGACATACCCGGCTGGTTCGCGAAGGACTTCAGCGCGCCCGTCCTCGCCGACAACGACGTGAACCTGCTGGCGCTCGCCGAGCAGCGGCACAACTGGCCGGACACCGACTACCTCTTCTACGTCAAGGCGGGCAAGGGCATCGGCAGCGGCATCGTCACCCGCGGCGCGATGTACCGCGGGGCGCAGGGCGCGGCCGGCGACATCGGGCACACCAAGCTCAGCGGGCACGGCGACCCGCTCTGCCGATGCGGCAACGTGGGTTGCGTGGAGGCGCTCGCCGCCGGCTGGGCGCTCGTCCGCGATCTGCGGGCCGACGGGTTCGACGTCGAGAACGCCGCGGACGTCGTGGCCCTGGCCGAGCGGGGCCGTCCGGAGGCGATCCGCCATGTACGCGAGGCCGGTCGTTTGCTGGGCGAAGCGGTCGCCAACGCGACCAGCCTGCTCAACCCCGGCGTGATCGTGGTCGGTGGAGTGCTGTCGCAGGCCGGCGACTATCTCCTGGCCGGCGTCCGCGAGGTCGTCTACCAGCGAGCACTGCCGTTGGCGACCCGGCAGCTGCGCATCACGAGCGAGCACCTGGACGAGCACGGGGGCATCCTGGGTGCCGCGCAACTCGTCCTCGATCACGTCCTCGAGCCGGCCAGCGTCGACAAGATGCTGACCAAGTCCCGCGTCCTCGCGAGCTGATTCCCGGCGCGGGTCGCGTTCGGTCGACCTCGGGCCTGATTGCCGAGGCGCTCGATCTCGAAACCGCATGGAACGAGCTCGCTGAGCGCACCCTGTTCTCGTTGTACTGCTCCTAGGCGGCACGCAGGTAGGCGACGGCAAAACCGTCTGAGCCGAACTCCACTCGCCGGGCTGATGAACGGCCGGCCTCGGCCGACACCGCGAGTTACCCCCGCTGGGTTGCCGAGGGTGGTGTGCTCCGGTAGATCCAGTTGCTCTCGCGCGCACGCTCGCCCATGACCTCGATCCCGTCGAGTTGTGCGATCTCCCCCGGGGCCAGCACCAGGTCCGTCGCCGCCAGGTTCTCGCGCACGTACGCGGCCCGCTTGGTGCCCGGAATCGGTACCACGTCGGACCCCTTCGCCAGCAACCAGGCGAGCGCAACCTGACCCGGCGTCGCGTCGTGCCGAGCCCCGATGCTCCTGGCCAGCTCGACCAGCCCCCGGTTGTACGCCATCGCGTCGGCGGTGAACCGCGGCTGGCGGCGCCTCAGGTCGTGATCCTCGAACTGGCCGGGCGACTCGATGCGTCCGGTCAGGAACCCGCGCCCGAGCGGACTGTAGGCGACGATGCCGATGCCGAGCTCGCGGCACACCGGCACGACCTCGTCCTCGATGTCACGGCTCCAGATCGACCACTCGCTCTGCAGCGCGGTGATCGGGTGGACGGCTGCCGCCCGCCGGATGGTGTCGACCGAGGCTTCGGACAGGCCCAGGTAGCGCACCTTGCCCTGGTCGACGAGCTCGGCCATCGCTGCGATGGTCTCCTCGATCGGCACGTTCTCGTCCGCCCGGTGCTGGTAGTACAGGTCCACGTGATCGACGCCCAGCCTGCGTAGCGACGAGTCGATGCTCGCGCGCACGTACTCCGGGCGGCCGTCGACGACGGCGGGTTGATCGCCCTTCGGCGGCGAGATGATGCCGAACTTGGTCGCGACGAACACGCCGTCGCGCGGCCATCCCTTGAGGGCATTGCCGACCACGTCTTCGCTGACCCCGTAGCGATCGGCCGTGTCGAGCATCGTGACGCCGTGCTCGAGCGCGTCGCTGATGACGTCGACCGGGTCGTCGACCGACTCGTATCCGTACGTGCCACCGAAACTCATGCAGCCGAGTCCGATCGCACCGACGGCCGGGCCGCCCGCACCCAGCGAGCGGGTCGGGATCGTCATCTGGCTCCCTTTCCCTCGACGGACGCCGCCGGGACAGGCGCACCCGACGCGTAGACGACAGCGCGCGCTTCGAGCTCGGCGATCGCGTCGTCGTCGTAACCGGCGTCGCGCAGGATCTGGTGGGTCTGCTCACCGAGCAGCGGCGGTGGGTCGTACGCGCCGCGCGCCCGCCCCGAGATCTCGACCGCGCCGCGCAGCAGCCGCAGCTGCCCCACGGACGAACCGCCGGCGTCGGCCACGAGGTCGAGGTGCTGGACGCCTTCGTCGGCGAACACCTCGTCCAGACGGTTGATCGGCCCGGCAGGCACATCGTGCGCCGCAAGCCGCGCGAGCCAGTGCGCCCGGGCTTGCATCGCGAACCGATCGCTGAGCAGGGCGTGCAGCTCGTCGTAGTGCGCGATGCGGTCCTTGCGGGAACGGAAGCGCTCGTCGTCGCGCAGCTCGACCGCGTCCACGGCGGCGGTGAGCCCCTCCCAGAACTTGGCGGGAGAGGAGAGGTGCACCACGAACGGCGCGCCGTCAGCGGCCCGGAAGGCATACGCCTGGGCAAGCCGGGCACGGGTGCCGCGGGACGGAATCTCGCCGTCGGCCAGGTGCCGCGCGACGTTCTCGGCGAGGAAGCTCGTCGTCGCCTGGAGCAGGGATGTCTCGACGTGGCTGCCCTCGCCGCGGACCGACCGCTTCACGACCGCGGCGAGGATGCCGTAGCAGGCGAACAGGCCGGTGACGTGGTCGGCGATCGAGAGGCCCATGGGTTTCGGGTCGTCGAGGTCGGTGAGCAGACCCAGCAGCCCACTCATGGCCTGCCCCACCGTGTCGTAACCCGGCCGGCCCGCATACGGCCCGCTCGAGCCGAAGCCGGAGATCGAGCAGTAGACGATGGACGGCTTGAGCTTCGCGATCGCCGAATAGCCGAGGCCGGCGCGGTCGAGGGTGCCCGGTCGGAAGTTCTCGATCACCACGTCGGCCTGCTGCGCGAGCCGCTTCACGACCGCCGCGCCCTCGGCCTGCTCGAACGACAGTCCGATGCTGGCCTTGCCCTTGTTCAGCGACGCGAAGGTGGGGCTCATGCCCTCTCCGCCCCAGCTCCGGAACGGGTCACCCGACGGCGGGCGCTCGACCTTGATCACGTGCGCGCCGAGATCCGCCAGCAGCGAGGCGGCGTACGGCCCGGTGACGTAGCTGCCCAGCTCGAGGACGCGCAGCCCGTCCAACGGCCCGTCGCTCATGACCCCAACTGGACGTCCCAGAGATCGTCCTCCCCGGAGACGTCGGGGCAGGAGATGTCTGCTGCCAGGAGCACCGCGCACCCCGGGCACGCGTACTCGGCCAGGGCGCCGACGTACTCGCCGCCGTCCGGAAGTCCGCGGCCGGCCAGTTCGGCGAGCGGGATGACGCGGCGTGCCGCGTGGACCTTGTAGTTCTGCGAGACGTCGCAGAGCACGTGCCCGCATTTCACGCAGCGGACGACCTCGCCGGCGGCCAGCTCGAACCTGCCGACCTCGAGGGATTCGTGGAACCGCACGCGTGGCACCCACTCGCCGCTGCCCGGCTCGAGCACGTCGGGATCCTTGCCGGCCAGTCGTGCCTGCCTGATCTCCGCCCGGCGCGCGGCGGTGGCAGCGGGGTCGGGCGAGCCCGACGCATCCCCGACGACGCCGAAGATCCGCTCGGCCTGACCGGCACTGACGACTCCGCGGCGTACGTCCTCGGCCACGAGGTCCTCGGCGCGCTCGACGGGGTCCCCGTACCCTCCGCCACCCTGGGTGAAGTCGGCGAGCAACCAGCCTTCGGTGACGGGCATCCGGCCCGGATTGCCCGAGGGCACACTGACCTCGGCCCAGCCCCCTGCGACCGCCTCGTCGGCCGTCACCGGGTAGTCGCCGTGCTGCAGCCGAGCAGCGACGTCAGCCGCGGGCGCGAGCAGCGACCGGGTGCCGCCCGTACCGGTCGGGTGGCCGCCGAACAGACCCCATGCGCCGTGCGGCAGCCCGCCGTAGGGCGTGAAGTCGACGGTCAGATCATCCGACCCGTAGGCGATGACGAGGCGCTGGGTACCGGCGCCACCAGTACGTGCGCCCGGGGCGCCGCCGTCGACGTTGTGCGAGCGGCTGAGGTAGAGGAACGGGTACTGCAACTCGATGCGCTCGATGTCGCTGATCCCGCCTGACGGAATGTTCTGCTGGCCACCGGACGGCACCCCGTCGCGCAGCGGGGTCGCACCGAGCCCGCCGCCGTGGGTGTCGTACAACCCCTGCGGGTTGGGCAGCCCGTGCGAGTTGTGCCCGCCGTAGAAGTAGCCAGGACCGCCGAGGTACCAGAAGCTGCCCCACCCGGCGTTGACGTCCGCGCGCTCACCAGCGGCGAACAGCATGCTCGAGACGCACTGGCTGACCGCCTCGACCACGTACTGGCCGACGCGCGGCGAGCGGCCGCACGCGGCCGGGAACCTGCAGTTCAGCACTGATCCCTCGGGCACGATCACCCGCACCGGATCGAGCTTCCCGTCGCTCCACGGAAGGTCCCAGAACAGCCGGTTCGTCAGGGCGATCATGACGTGGGCCATGGTGCTGGGCAGCGTCGAGTTCTGATCGTTGTCGATCTGCCCGGAGGACCCGGTGAAATCGAGGGTGAGCTCGTCGCCGGCCTTCGTGGCGGCGCACACGATCTGGTACGGCACAGCCGCGCGGGTGTTCGGGTCGCGATACGTGCCGTAGATGCGGCTGCGCCAGATGCCGTCGGGAATCGCGGTCAGCTTCTCCCGCGCCATCCGGCTGCTGTCGTCGATCAGGCGACGGCCTGCCGCCTCGACGAAGTCCGCGCCGAACCGGTGGAGCAACTCGAGATACCCGGCGCGGCAGACGTTGTTGGCGGCGGTTCGTGACTTGATGTCCATGCCGACGTACTCGGGATCCCGGCACTGCTCGGTGACGGTCTTGAAGACGTCGTCGCGGAACACCCCGGCCTCGACGATCTTGAGGCCGAGCAGGCGGATGCCCTCGTGATAGATCTCGGTGGCAGCCCCGCGAAGCAGGCCGCCGGTGTCGGCGGTGTGCGAGCTCGACGCGACCCAGGCCACCCGCTCGCCGTTCCAGAACACCGGAGCGATCTGCATGATGTCGTAGGTGTGCGACCCGGCGACGTAGGGGTCGTTGAGGATGAACTCGTCGCCCTCGTTGATACCCGGGTCGTCGGCGAACCAGTCGATGATCCGCTTGATCGCGTCGCTGGTCGCGGCCGCGAAGCGCAGATGCCCGGAGCACGCCAGGATCATGTTGCCGTTCGCGTCGTAGAACGAGCACATGCACTCGCCCCCCTGCGCCACGATCGGCGAGGCGGTCACCCGCTGCAGGGCGATCCGGCCCTCCTCCCCGATCGCCCACAGGCGGTGCGCGAGGATCTCGAACCGGATCGGGTCGATGGCGGCTTCGGCGATGGATCCGACTGCGGCGGTCATACGGTCACCACGACATTCCCGAGACTGTCGACCGCCGCGCTCGTGCCGGGCGCGACGACGATGGTGGTCAGCTCTGACTCCAGGATGGCCGGACCGCTGATGGTCGAACCGGCCGGAATCCGGTCCTTGCGGTAGACGACGGTGTCGACGAGGTCGCCGTCGAAATGGGCGCGGCGGCTGCCGTGGCGTGCCTCGTCCAGCGTGGTCGGCACGACCGTGTGATCGGCCGCGCGCCGGTCGATGGAGCCGACCGCGTCGACCCGGATCCGGCTCATCGCAAGCCCGCTCTTCTCGTAGGCCGCGCCGGGTCCGTACAGGCGCCGGTAGTGCTCGACGTACAGCTCCCCGACGCTGCCCGCCGTCTCGCCGTCGAATCGCTCCCACGGCAGCGGCATCTCCTCGCCGGTCGTCTGCCGCAGGAAGTGCATCGTGACGTACCGCTTGAACTGGGGCGTGCCGTTGAAGCCGTCCTTCGCGAGTTCCATCGCGAGGTCATTCTCCAGCGCGTCCAGGTCGCGGTTGAGCTGTGCGGGGTCGAACGGCGCGACATACGTCAGCGTCGCCAGCCGGGTCCGCAGGAAGTCCGACATCGCGATCCCGTGCGCGGAGAACACCGGTGAGGTGTTGGCGATGACGATCCGGCTCATGCCGAGTTCGCGGGCCCACGAGGTCGCGTGGATCGCCCCGGCGCCGCCGAAGGCGTAGAGCGCGCATTCGGCCGGTACCTCGCCGTTACGCACGACCTCGCGCCGGATCAGGTCGCTCATCTTGCTGTTGATGATGTCGAAGACCCCAGCGGCTGACTCGAGAACGCTCAGGCCGAGGGGATCCGCCAGGTTCGTCCGAATGGCTCGCTCGGCCCGCTCGACCGACAACGACTTGCGGCCGCCGAGGAAGAAGTCCGGATCGAGGTAGCCGAGCACGAGGTTGCAGTCGGTGACGGTGGGCTCGGTCCCCCCTGCGTCGTAACAGGCCGGCCCGGGCTGCGCCCCCGCACTGTCCGGGCCCACGCTCATGCGCGTCGTGATCGGGTCCACCCGCGCGATCGTGCCGCCCCCCGCGCCGATGGAGCGGATGTCGATGATCGGTTGCATCATCCGCAACCGCGCGAAGATCGGCTCGTCGGCGTACTTCCAGACGCCGTCGCTGAGCACTCCGACGTCGAAACTCGTCCCGCCCATGTCGGCGGTGACGACCGTCCGGTGCTTCATCGAGTCGCTCATCAGCGCGGCGCCGAACATCCCGCCCGCCGGTCCCGACTGCAAGGTCGAGATCGGTGCGGCGTGATCGATGCTGGCCAGGCCGCCGTTGCCCTGCATGACCAGCAGCCGCCCGGAGAAGCCGAGCGCGCTCAACTGCGCGCTCAAGCGCTCGAGGTAGCGGTGCACGGCAGGCCCGACGAACGCGTTCGCCACCGCGGTGTTCGTGCGCGCGTATTCGCCGGCTTCGCGCGAGAGGTCGCTGCTGAGCGAGACGAAGATGTTCCGATCGCCGTACTGCTCGTCGATCATCCGGCGCACGACCTGCTCGTGATCGGCGACGCGCCAGGAGTGCAGGAAGCTGACCGCGATCGCGTCGACGCCCTCGTCCTCGACGAGTCGCCGGATCGCGACCGTAACCTCGCCGGTGTTGATCGGGACGACCACGCGGCCCTGTGCGTCGATCCGCTCGTGCACGCCGACGACCCGCTCACGGGGCAGCAGTGGCTCGGGCTTGTCGACGTACGCCACCCGCCGGACCTCTTCCGCGGGCAGGCCGTCGACCCGACCCACCGCGCGCATGATGAAGATCGTGTCCTCGAAGCCGCGCGTCGTGATCAGTCCCACTCGCGCGCCCCGGCGCGTCAGCAGCGCGTTCGTCGCGACCGTGCTGCCGTTCTTGAGGACGTCGGTCCGGCGCACGAGTTCCTCGAGCGAGATGCCGTTGATGCGAGCGGCCTCGGCGAGCGCGTCCATGACACCGATCGAGAAGTCGTCCGGCGTGGTCGGAGCCTTGGTGCTCTGCACGGCACCCTGCTCGGTCACCATCGTCAGGTCGGTGAACGTGCCACCGATGTCGATGCCGATCGTGTAGCGCACGTCGCCTGTCACGTACGACCCCTTCCGGTTCGCGTGTTCGTCTCTCGGGCTGCGGCGACGACCAGGTCCTTGACCTCGTCGGCTATCGGCGCGTCGATCTCTTCCTGGATCTGGGCGACAGCGCCCAGGGTGCGGCCGATCAGGGCGAAGGCCCGGCAGACCTCCCACCGGAAACCCATGTCCAGCGCGATGCCGGCGATCGCACCGGTCACGTTCACCGGCAGCAACCGGTCGCGTCGCGCCCCGGCGGCGCGCGCGATCTCCTCGACGAGTCGGCAGTAGCTGCCGTACACCCCGGTTTCGCGCGCGATCTCGAAGAGCCGGTCCGCCCGTGGATCGCCGCCCGCGTGGGTGCGGTGCCCGATCCCCGGGATGTACGTGTTGCTCGCAGCGGCGCTCTCGACGACCGCCGCCGCGGCGGCGGCGACCGTAGCGGCGTCCGCGCCCGGCTCGCATGCCTCGACGAGCACGCGGGCGCAGTGCTCGGACGAGCCGAGATGCTTGCTGCCCGCGCCGAGCAGCGCCGCGGCGACCGCCGCCTGCATCGACTCCGGGGCGTTGCTGTAGACCATGCGGGCAACGATCGACGGCTTCACCAGCCCGTGCTCGACCAGAACGACGATCAGCGCATCGATCATGCGTGACTCGTCCGGCGTCGGCAGTTCGCCGCGAAGCAGCAGGCTCACCATGTCGGCGAATCGCACGGTGCCGAGCAGGTCACCGGTGAGGTCGTGCCCTCGCACCGTGACGCGGTCGCGGTGCGCCTGTCCGAGCTCGGAGCCGATCGCCACGTCGCCATCCCTTCGTCTGACAGGGAGTCTTCAGTGCGGCCAGCGCGGTGTCAACGGTTTCGGATCCGAAATCCGAGATCCGAGATCCGAGATCCGCGATCCGCGATCCGAAAGAGTCAAGCAAGCGCCAGTTCGAGGACCCACGAACCCAGCAGTGCGACGCAGCTGTCCATGCCTTCCCAGAAGATCCCGTGCTTGAGGCCGGGCAGGACCGTCACGACGCTTCCCTCGATGAGCCGGCTCAGCTCCATCGACTGCTCGAAATGCGAGCCGGTCGCGCCGGTGTGCGTGTCCTCGGCACCCACGACGATCAGTGTCGGCACCGAGATCCGTTCGATGTCGCCCCGTGCGCAGTGCGCCTGCCTCGCCTGGACGTGCTTGAGGTAGTCCGGCAGCGGCGGACGCGACTCGAGGTATGCCGTCAGGAGCCACTCGACCATCGGGCCGTCCGCGTCGGCGTACCGATCGGTGAAGAACGTCCGTCGCTGCGCGTCGGCGATGAAGTCGCGGTAGCCCTTGTCGAGCAGCCCCTGCACCGTTGCGATCGGTATTCCGACCCGGCCGGCGTCGACCCGCGTCGGCGCCCCCGCGCCCGTCGAGGCCAGCACGAGACTCGCCACCGACGCCGGACGCTCGATCGCGATCCACTGCGCCACCCGGCCGCCCATGGAGTGACCCACCACGTGCGCGGGTCCGAGCGCGGCGGCGTCGAGCACGGCGAGCGCGTCACGGGCGAACAGCTCGGTCGAGTAGGGCCCCTCGCTGCCCGAACTCTGCCCGGTACCGCGGTGATCGAAGGTGACCACCGTGTGGTTCGCGGCGAGGGAATCGACGAAATCCGGATGCCAGGTCGCGCCGGCGTAGCCGGTTCCGGCGACGAGCAACACGGGCTCGCCGGTTCCCTGCACGTCGTAGTGGATGTCGGCGCCCTCGTGATGAACCGTTGGCATCGTTAACCCTTTCGTGAGACGAAGTCGGCCAGCAGGCGGTTGAACTCGTCCGCCGCCTCGACCGGGACGAGGTGCGAGGATCCCTCGATCAGCCGTACCTCGAGGTCGTGCAGACCGAGCTGGTAGGTGTTCGCGTGCGTGGACGGCCCCATCGGGTCGTCCGCGCCGGCCACGAAGAGCACCGGACAGGTGATCTCGGGCAGTCGAGCCGTGAAGTCGCGTTCCGCGTTGGCCCGCGAGCGCGCGGCGAGGACGTCGGGTGCGTACGCGAGCACGCCCGCGCAGACCGCCGCAACGGCCTCCGGGTGCGCCTCGGCGAACGCGGGCGAGAACCACCGCGCGGTCATCGTCCGCGCCTCCTCGGGCCGGATTCCGGCCACCTCGATCCGGTCCGCCTCCCCGCGCATGCGAGCCCGGGTCGACTCCGAGAACCGCGGGCTCGTCGACACCAGCACCAGCGCCGCGACGCGCTCGCGATGGCGCAACGCGCACATCTGAGCCACTCCCCCGCCCATCGAGAGTCCGACGAGGGTCGCCTCCTCGATGCCGAGCAGGTCCAGCAGGGCGACGACGTCGTCGGCGAGCAGTTCGGTCGTGCAGCCGCCCTCGAGCGGTCCCGAGTACGAGCGACCGGTTCCTCGCGAGTCGAAGAGAACCACGCGCCGCGTCGCCGCCAGGGCGGGAACCTGCGCTCGCCAAACCTCGAGCGAACCGGCGCGGTCATGGATGAACACGACCGCTCTGCCGCTGCCGTGCGCCTCGTAGTACATGCGAGCGCCGTTGACCGTCGCGATCACCGGTGCCGCCCACCCTGCTCGTGCCGGTGCGGCATCAGGACGGCTGGTCCTCGCGATTCATCCAGATGTTGAGCATCTCGTAGGCCCAGGCGACGTCGAAGGTCAGGTTGAAGTTGTCCTGGATCCGGCGGTTGAGCGCCCGCTTGCTCCAGCCCAGCGCGTACGGCGGGCGCTTGATCAGCCGTTGCGCGAAGTCGTCGACCGCGGCGTCGAGCTCGGCCTTGGGCACCGCGGCGTTGAAGATGCCGCGATCCGCCAGCTCGCGCCCGGTGAACGCCCGGGCGAGCAGCAGATACTCCTTCGCCATCGTGGGCGGCATGCACAGCGGCACGAACACCGAGCCACCGTCTCCCGGAACGACCCCGGCGTTGTCTCGCCCGTAGCCGGTCTCGCCCATGCCGAGGTGGTGGTCGGCGATCTTGGCGTCCTCGTTCGCGATGACGAAGTCACACGCGAACACGAGGCTCGAGCCGTATCCGACCGCGTCGCCGTTGACCTTGGCGATGATCGGCTTCTCGACCTCGATGATCGCGCTGAACGTGCGCTGCAGCCCGATGGTCAGCAGCCAGTCCTCGCGCGGGTCGGCGTGCGCACCGATACCGGGCGAGCGCGACGGCGGGATGAAGAACATGTCCCCGAGCCCGGTCAGCACGATGACGCGGACCTCGTCCGCCTCGCGCAAGGACAGGATCGCCTCGCCGACCTCCTTGTGCTTGGGGAAGTACTTGGGGACGCGGTCGCCGTGCCGCTGGTACTGCACGTCGCCGGACGGGTGCATACCGATCTGGGCAACCGCGCCGTCGTGCGAGTAGGTGATGTCGATGTCGCCGAGCACTGACTCCGGAACGATTGCCACGGTTACCTCCGCACACGGGATGGATGGACACGGCGTCTAGCGCCACGGCCCGGCAGGCGACGTCAGGACCCCGACCGTGAACTGCTGACGGCCCAGCTGTTGAGCGCGCGGTTCAACGCTTCGAGCGCCGTGGTCAGTACCACCGCGATGATCAGGATGGTCAGCGCGATCGCCAGAATTCCGGTGGCGTCGAACGCCCCCGCGTACGTCCGCTCGATCTGGGCGAGGCCGACGACCGCGATCAGCAGCTCGCCGTTGAACATGCCCTTGACGGCCCGCCCCATGCCGAGGCGCAGACCGCCGAAGATCTCGGGGCCGGCGCTGCGCAACGTCACCTCGAAGAATCCGCGAACCGGTTGCGTCCCAAAGGCCTGCGACATCTCGGTGAGGTCCCGGCTCGCGCCCAGCACCGCCGAACGGGTGTTGGCCACGATGAAGACCGTGGCGTACAGGACGATGACGGCGATCAGCGTGAACGACGACAGCCCGAAGATCACGTACAGGATCGGCACCAGCAGGATCGAGGGAGTGGCCATCAGGCCGTTGACGTAGATGCGCAACGCATAGTCGACGTACTTCGACACCGCCATCAGCGTCCCGACGGTCACGCCGATACCGACCGAGATGGCGTAGCCGATCAGCAGGTTGCGCAGGCTCTGGGTGAGGGGGTCACCCAGCTGGCCCGACCGGAGCAGGTCCCAGATACGACCGATGACACCGTGCAGCGGCGGCAGGAACCGCGAGACCTTCGCGAGGCCGACGAGCTCCCACGCCAGCGCGCCGAACGCCAGGCCGATGAGCTCGAGGGTGACCGGTCGCAACCTGCGCCGTGGGATCCGAGGCGTCGCGGTCGCGGGCACGCCCGTTGCGGTTACCGCGGTCACGACAGCGCTTCCCAGATCTTGGCCCGGAGCATCACGAACTCCTCGCTGCTCTCCTGCTCACGCGTGCGTGGCCGCGGCATCAGGTCGGTGATGGTCTCGATGATGTGGCCGGCGTGGCTCATCACGAAGATCCGGTCCGACAGATACAGCGCCTCCTCGACGCTGTGGGTGATGAAGATGACGGTCTTCTTGTCCTGCTCCCAGATCCGGACGAGCTGATCCTGCAGCGTGCGGCGCGTGATCTCGTCCAGCGCGCCGAAGGGCTCGTCCATCAGCAGCACGCTCGGGTCGACGGCCAGTGCGCGGGCGATGCCGACCCGCTGCCGCATGCCACCGGAGAGTTCCTGGGGCAGCGCGCCGGACCGGTGACCGAGGCCGACCAGCTCCAGCGCCTCCTGTGCGCGGGCGCGGCGCTCGCGCTTGCCCAGGCCGCGCTGCTTGAGACCGAACGCGGCGTTGTCGAGTGCCGAGGCCCACGGCAGCAGCGTCGGATCCTGAAACACCATTGCGCGTTCCCGACCGGGCCCGCTGACGGGGCGACCGTCCACCACGATGCGGCCGCTGTCGATCGGCAGCAGGCCCGCGATCGCACGCAGCACACTCGTCTTGCCACACCCGGTGGGGCCGACGATCGAGACGAACTCGGCGCGGTGGATGTCGAGGCTCATCTCCCGCAGGACCGGGACGACGTCCACCTTGCCGCGCTTGCCGTACTTGACGAACGACTTCGAGACCTGGTCCACCTGGACCATCACGTCGCGCTCAACCATCGATCTTTGCCTTCCGGTGACTGCTGGGGGTGCCGGGTGCGGGCGTGGGAGGCAAGGTCACTTCCGCCCTCCCGAGCGCCACTGCGCACTGAGGCGGTTCTCCACGTACTGCAGCAGGCTCATGCACACGGCGGCCTGCACGACGATGATCACCGAGACGCCGAACACGTACGCCGGATCGAAGGCTTCCTCGTATCCCACGATCAGGTATCCGAGCCCGACGGCGAGGAACGTCAGCTCGATCAAGAACATGCCGGTGAACGCGTGCGCGATTCCCTGACGCAGCCCGGCGAAGATGCCGGGCACGCTCGCCGGGACGATGACGTCGCGCCACACGGCGGTCTTGGTCGCCCCGTAGCTGTGCGCCATGTCGACCAGATCGCCCGACACCGTCGACGAGGCCACGCGGCACGGCAGGACGATGTAGGCGAAGGCGAAGATGAAGATGACCGTCACCCGCGCCCAGTACGTCGGGCCGAGGAACACGATGATCAGCGGCATGAACACCGCCGTCGGCGTCACGACCGCGATGTCGAGGTAGCCCGAGGTCAACGCGTCGAGCGTCCTGCGCCGGCCGATGTAGATGCCGAACGGGATGCCGATGGCGACGGCCATGCCGAACGCTGTCAGCAGTGCGCTCTCGCTGATCCAGACCGCGTGCCAGAAGTCCCCGAGGCCGAGCAGCTTCCAGGTCGCCTTGACGAAATCCGTGAACGTCGGGATCAGCACGCTGGCGTTGCTGCGGTGCGTCGTCGCGTACTGCCAGTAGGAGATGAACCCGACCGCGACTGCCAGTGGCAGGCCGATCGCCGCGATGCGGTTGCGCCGCCGGCTCCGCTTCCAGCCCCTGACCAGCCGCTCGTCGCGGCTGGTCAGGGACGGCGCGGACCGCTGTGCCGACGAGGCCTCAGATGCGGTCATTGCTTCCACGAGTGGAACTCACTCCTCAGAGCGCTGTCAGCGGCATGCCGCCGCGTCGCGGGCAGGTCAACAGGTCGTCGCGCTGGACGGCCCGATAGCCGCGAGGACCTTCTTCATGGCTGTGTCGTCGACGATCTTGGTCGGATCGGTGCTCGCCGGCAGGAAGCCGCCTGCGCCGAACGTCTTGACCGACTGAGTCACGCTGTCGTCCGAGAGGCCGCCGTTGGCACAGAACAGCTTGTGCCCGATGAAGTAGTCGGCGACCTGGCCCGCGATGCTCGGAGAGACCGAGCCCGGGAGGTACTTCGCCATCAGTCCGGGCAGGGTGGTCGAGTCGGCGTAGAAGCCGCGGATCGCGGTCACCTGGGCCTTGAGGAACGCCTCGATGACGTCCGGGTGGTCCTGGAGGGTCTGCCGGTTGGTGAGCAGCAGGTCGCGACCGATGCCGGGCAGTTCCGTCGCGAAGGTCGCCAACTCGTGGAACTTGGACTTGTCAGGGCCGTTGAGGATCTGCACCGCGTCCGTCGCCTGGAGTGGGGTCGCGTCCAGCTGACCAGCTTCCAGCGCCTGCCGGCGCAGGGCCGAGTCGGGCGTGATGATCGTCGTGTACTTGACGCTGGGGCAGGCCTTCGCGAAGTAGAGCTTGACGTAGGCGGTCGAGACACCCGTCTTCGAGAAGAGGCCGACCCGCTTGCCGTTCAGTTGCGAGCAGTCGGACACGTCGGTCTTGGCGACCATGTCCCACTGGTCGTTGGCGCGCGTGCCCACCGCCACGAGGTTCGGCAGCTTCGCCACGGCAGTCGCGAAGGGCGGCACCGATTCGGTGAGGAACTGGATGGTGTTGTTGTTGAGCGCCTGCAGGGCAGTGGTGTCGTCGGCGAACTGAACGGTCTTCTTGACGTTGTACGTACTGCCGAGGCTCTCCACCGCCATCTCGGACGGCAGGTATGCCATGTCCGGCGTCGAGTTGTTGCCCATCGTCACCTTGACCGACTTCGAGTCGGCTCCCGACGACCCGCCGGACCCGGCCGCCTTGCCGCTGCTGCTGCAGGCCGCCAGGCCGAGCGCCGCGACGACGGACAGGCACACGAGCACCGCCTGCCGAGGTCTGCTGGCACGATTGGCGCTGACACGTTCGATCATTGGCTTGCCACTCCTTCGCTCACGGCTGGCGATCATGGGATTCAAATCGCGTTCTGTATTCACTTACAGATGCTGCGGGTGGTACGCCGTCGAGCCAGCGGATGGGTTCCCGGTGTCTGCGTCGGACTGGGCAGGGTGCGCGGGGTGCGGGTGGAGCACTCGCCCGGTGCGGGGGATCGGATCGCAACAGACTGTCAGCATGAGCAGGTACTGTCAACGATTCGGATACAAGATCCGAAAATTTGACGGGCGGCCGTCCACACTCCGTACGCCGACCGTAGGAAAGCCACGTGTCGCCCATGTTTCACCTGGACGTCAGCGTGATTCTGCGGCGGTAGCGGTGCTGGTTACGATTCGCCAGTCCTGCGCGAAAACGAGCGCGCACACGCGCAAGCACGGCAAGAACTGCCGCTATGGGAGGCCCCACGTGCCGAAGAGCCAGCCGACGGCGAAGGGCGGTGACGACGAGCCGCCACGCTCGCCGGCGCGGTCGCTCGGTCCCCTCGAAGGCGTCCAGTCTCTTCGCCGGATGACCTACGACGCACTCCACCAGGCGATCGTCAGCGGTGAACTCAAACCCGGCGAGTGGCTGCGGCAGGACGCGATCGCCGAATCGCTCGGCGTCTCGCGCCTGCCCGTCAAGGCGGCCTTGATCCAGCTCGAGGCCGAAGGGCTCGTCGCGTTCAAGCCCCGCCGGGGCGCGGTGGTTCGCAGCATGACGCTCGAGCAGGCCGAGGAACTCTTCGACATGCGCCAGGTCCTCGAGCCGCTCGCGTTGCGCCGGTCGATACGGCGCCTGGACGACGATCGCATCGAGCGACTGCGCACCCTCGGGCGCCAGCTCGACGAGGCGGCGGACCCCGACTCGTTCGCGAAGGCGTCCACCGCCTTCTACCGCGAGCTGTACGACGCCGAGCACAACCCGCTGCTCGTCGAGCTGATCGAGGAGTTGCGCAGCCGGCTGTCCCGGTACCTGGTCGGCTGGGACTTTCTGCAGGGCCATCGCGGCGGGCACACCGAGCTGGTCGGCCACGTCGTGCGCAAGGACTTCCGGGCCGCCAAGTCGGCGCTGCTGTCGCACCTGCGCAGCGTCCAGGACGGCTACGAGCAGATGCTCGCCGCACGCGACTGACGACGAGGGCCCCGTGCCTCGCTGCGTCACCCGGCCAGCACGGACGTCAGGACTCCGCCTCGCAGACGATGTCGACGAGAGCCGGCAGGCCCTGTGTGAGCACGACGTCCGCCGCCCGGCGAACGGCGTCGGCGATGTCGGCGGGATCGGTGATCGGGCCCTCGGCGTACCACGAGAACGACCGCGCGAGCGCCGCGAAGTCCGGCGCCGGGTCCTCGATGACGATGCCGATGTGCGCGCGGTCCGGGTCGTTGCCGCGCACCTTGGCGATCGCGCGCTGATGGCCCCAGTCGTTGTTGTACGCGCGGTTGTTGACCATGACCGCCAGCAGCGGCAGGCGGTGCCTGGACGCCACCCACAACGCGCCGGCATCGAAGAGCAGGTCCCCGTCGGGCTGCAGGTCGACCACGAGCTTCCCGCTGCCGCGGTACGCGAGCGCGACGCCCAGCGAGATGCCGATCTGCGTGGACGTGCCGAGGCTGCGACCGACATGGCGGTAGGGCTTGTCGAAGTCCCAGAGCCGCAGTGCCCATTCGTTCGCGGTACCGGCGGTCAGCACCCAGTCGTGTCCCTGGATCGCCTTGCCGACCTCCTGAACCAGGCGCGGCACCGAGCACGGGTCGGCGTCGCGCTTCTCCTGCGCCTGCTGTGCCCAGCGGCCGCGAACGGCCTGGTGGCGCTGGGCGACGGTCGAGCGCCACGAGTCGGCGTACGGCCGTTGCCTCCCGTCGAGAAGCTCACGGCAGCGTCCGAGCAGCAGGGGCAGCGCGACCGCCGTATCGGCCAGCACGCGCTCGTCCGCCCGGAACCATGAGCCGGCGT
Source organism: Pseudonocardiales bacterium (assembly GCA_032160545.1). GTDB lineage: Bacteria > Actinomycetota > Actinomycetes > Mycobacteriales > Jatrophihabitantaceae > DATGFB01. The sequence goes on from JAVHVN010000033.1 coordinate 28,728, forward strand.
CTGCCGACCAGGCCGACATGCCGAGGTCACCGAAGCCGATGTCGACCAGCCGCGCGCCAGGTGCGAGTGACGGGCGCTGACCGCGGGACTCCTTGTTCAGCAGGCCGGTGTGATCCGCGATGTCCTTGATGTCCAGCAACACGACGAGATCAGCGTCCTCGAGCACCTGCCCGGCCGGAACGTTCAACTCGTGGTTCGTCGGGAAGTTCAGCCTGATGTCGGTGTCGACGACCGCGGCCGGAAGCAGCTCGGCCAGCGCGAGCAGGTCGTCCCACGCTCCAGGAGTGCGCGCGAGGTAGCCGGCGACGAGCACCGGTCGCTCGGCATCGACCAGCGCCTGCGCGACTCGCTCGAGAGCGGCCGGATCGGGCCCGATCGCACTGCTCGCCGCGGTCGCGGCGTGCACCTCGACCGTCCGGCCCTCGAGCGGCTGCTCCTGCAGCGCCGCGTCGACGGCGACGAAGACCGGGCCCGCGGGTGCGCTCGTGCTCATCTCGAAGGCGCGCACGATCGCGTCGGGAAAGGCCTCCACGGACGCGGGGTGGTCGTCCCACTTCGTGTAGTCGCGAACAGCGGTGTTCTCGACATTGGCGGTGTGCACCCAGTCGATCCACGGCCTGCGCTGCGCCGCATCCATCGGGCCGGTCCCCCCGAGGATCAGCACCGGGACCCGGTCGACGAAGGCGTAGTAGACGCCGAGCGTCGCATGCAGCAGGCCGACGAGGTCGTGGGTGATGACCGCCATCGGCTCACCGGTTGCCTTCGCATACCCGTGTGCCATCGCGACTGCGATCTTCTCGTGCTGGACCTCGAGGATCTGCGGGGTCCCGTCGGCGTAGTTGACGAGCGAGTCGTGCAACCCGCGGAACGAGGCGCCCGGGTTGAACGCCACATGGCGGATACCCAGCTTCTGCAGCGCGTCGACGACGACGTCCGATCCGTACCGAGCTGTGCTCATTCGGAGGTAGCCACCACACTCTCTTCTTGTCGGCCCGGGAAGTTGTATACGAAGTACAAAGGGGGTGTCAACGCCTCGACGAGCTGCTCCGAGCACCTTCTTCACGAATCCTTGGGATGACCGGCAGCAGCGCGAGGACCAGCACCGACGCGACGCCGAAGGCCCCCGCCAGGGCGATCGACTGGTTGCCGGTGAGCGAGGCGATCGACGTCGCGATCGAGACCGCGACGATCGCGCCGGCCTGCCGGCCGATCCCGCGCAGCCCGGTGATGGTCCCGACCGAGTCCGGGGCGAGCGACAGCGCGGCGTTGTTGGCCGCCGGTGCGCTGAGCCCGAAGCCGAGGCCGGTGATCGCGGTCGCCGTGAGCAGCCACGGCAGCGCGGGGAGGCCCGGCGGAGGGAGGGCGGTCAGTCCGAAGCCCAGTGCGATGCCGGACAGGCCGACGAAGATCGGCAACCGGTAGCCGGTGCGCTCGAGCAGGAACGACGCCGCCGCCGCGACGACGATGGAGCCCAGCGCCCGGATCGTCAGCATGGCGCCGGACTCGAGGACCGAGAGGTGGTAGCGGACCTGCCCGTAGAGCGGCAGCAGCGTCGCGAGTCCCAGGACGCAGGCGCCGTACGCGACATTGATGAGGTTGACGATCCCGAACCCCTTCCCGGTCACGAACTGCATGGGCACCAGCGGATTGCTCGTGCGGCCGGAGTGACGGGCGAGGCCGACCGCAAAGGCCGACGCGACGAGGACGAGGACGGCGACGAGCGCCTGACGTGGGGCCGAGTGCGCCCCGGCCAGCGTGGTCGTGGCCGCCATGACGGACAGCATGAGCGCGGTCAGCAGGGCGACACCGACCAGATCGGGACGGTAGCGGCTGGTGGTACGCGCGGACCGCGGGATCACTCGAACGGCCGACAGGAGCAGCACCAGGCCGATCGGCACGTTGATGAAGAAGATCCACCGCCAGGACAGCACCTCGATCAGCACCGCGCCGAGCACCGGTCCTATCAGCCCGCCGGCTGGCAGGATCGAGCTCGTCAGCCCGACGGCACGAGCCCGGCCGGCGTCGAAGGTGTCGCTGATGATCCCGATCGCGCTCGGGATGAACGCGCCGCCGCCGAAGGCCTGCAGGATTCGCAGCGGTACGAGCAGGTGGATCGAGTTCACCAGCCCGCAGAGCAACGAGCTGGCGGTGAACACGACGAGCGCAAGCAGGAAGACCGGCTTGCGGCCGTAGGCATCACCGAGGTGCCCGGCGAGCGGCGCGACGACGATCTGGCCGAGCGTGTAGCCCGTGAGCGTCCAGCCCGCGCCGCTGAGCGAGGTGTGCAGTTCGTGGCGCATCGTCGGCAGTGCCGTCGCCACGATGGTGCCGTCGATCGACGACATCAGCAGCGCCGTCGAGACCACGACGAAGACGAGCCAGTTCCGCCGCGTCGGTCGCACGGCCACGTCGGCCCTCACCGGCGCCGAGCGTGGCGGCTCACTTCCGGTCAGGACTCGGGCCGCCCGGCGTTCGGGTCGGGCCATACGAAGCGCCGCCGCGGGTTCAGCCGTCGGTGCTGTCGGGGAAGCGTTCGATCTGGTGCAGGCCCAGGGCCTTGATGGCGAAGGTGTCCTGCACGGCGAGGTAGCGGCAGACCTCGGTGTCGCTGTCGTTGAAG
>JAVHVN010000070.1:0-49029 GCA_032160545.1 Pseudonocardiales bacterium
GGGGGTCGAGCCGCACACCCGGCACCGCTGTGTCCGCCGGGCGCCGTGGCCGCCACGGCGCGGACCCCGGAGACGTATCCGTACCTCGAGCTGACATGACCGTGACGGACGAGCGCCGTACCGCGTCACCGACGTGGGAGTCCGTGCTGCCGCGCGGCCGCCGGTACGTCGCGCTGCCGATGCGCAGCAAGCCGGTCCTCGTCGCGCAGCGCGACCGCCACGTGCTCCGATACGTCCGCCGGTCGCTGCTGACCAGGCCACGCGCATCGCGGCTGCCCGGCTTGTTGGACGCCGCCGCCCTCAGGACGCTGCGGGTGCCGGGAGTGTGGCGCGCGATTCCGTCCGTGCGGCCGTCGGTGCGGGTGGAACCGGGGTCGGCTGCGCTGACCGAATGGCTCGACGAGTGCGGGTACCGCACGCTGCTCCTGCAGCCCAGCTGCGATGCCGACGCGAGCTGCCTGGTGATGCTGTTCCGGCCGGGCGCCCCGGAGCCGTCGTTCGTGCTCAAGGTGCCCGAGTGCCCGGGGGCATCGGCGCGGCTTGCCGCCGAAGCCAGCCGCCTGCGCGTGCTGGCGGCCGCACCGATGGCCTCCGTCCAGGGAACGGTCCCGGAACAGGTGCGTGTCGACGTCCCGGCGCAGGTCCTCGCCACGACGGCCCTGACCGGGACGCCGATGCTCGTCGAGGTTCGGCGCTCCGGGCACACGCGGCGTCCCGCGGCGGTAGGCCGGGATTTCACGGCCGCGGGCGCGTGGCTCGCCGCGCTGCAGTGCGCCCGGACTGGCCCGTCCGCGCCGCTCGATGTGCCGGACTCGACGCTCGAGGCCGCTGACACGGTGTTGAGCAGCTGGTTCGGCGACCGGTCGCTTGCGCTGAGCGCGCTCGTGGTCCTGCGCCGTGCGCTGCGCCGGTACACCGCACCGCAGACGGTGGTGCACGGGGACTTCTGGCCGGGCAACATCCTGATGCGCAACGGTGAGCTGACCGGCGTCGTCGACTGGGAGCGGACCGAGGCGGCGGGCAGCCCGGTGCGAGACCTCGCTCGATTCGCGGTGACGTACTCGCTGCATCTCGACGCCGGGACACCTCCTGGCGGGCGGGTGCGCGGTCACCCGGACCTCGTCGCCGGATCCGACGCGGGCGGGGTCGGCTATCTGCTCGAAGCAGACGGCTGGTACCCCCAGCTGGTCCGGGAGTACCTCGCGGCAGGGCTGCGACGCCTCGGCGTGCCCGCGTCGCTCGCAGGGCACGTGGTGCTCGTCGAGCTCGCCGCGATGGCGGCCGAGGCGACCGATGCCGACTCCAGCCTGCGGCTGTGGCGGATGTTCACCGAGATGTGCAGGCCGCAGCGATGACCGCCCTCGCAGGCGTGCCGAAGTCCGGCGGGGCCGGGGGGACGACACTCGCCGGCCGGTATGCGACGAACCTGGTGTGCGGGCCATGAGGGCCCTCTACCGCAGCCGAATCGTGTTCATCGGCGCAGTGCACGAGGCACTGCCGGCGCTGACCGAGCTGCTCACCTGCCCCGGTGCCGAGGTCGTCCTCGTCCTCACCGCCACGCCGGGCGGTGCGGCCGCCAGATCGGGCGCCGTGGACCTGGTGACACCCGCTTGCCGCGAGGGGGTGCTGGTGCTGCTCAGCGACGACGCCAACGCACCCGCCGTCGTCCGGGCGATCCGAGCCCTTGCCCCCGATCTCGTCGTGGTGATCGGGTGGAATCAGCCGCTCCGGCCCGAGCTGCTCAGTATCCCGCTGCGCGGATGCGTCGGCTTCCAGGTCTCGCTGCCGTCCGCCGAGCGCGGGCACGCGCCGGTGAACTGGGCAATCCTGCGCGGGGAGACGGCGATCGACAACACGATGATCATGCTCGACCCGCGCGCCGGCGCCGCCCCCAGTGACGGGCTCGCGCAGCGTCCCGTCCCGATCGGGCCCAGGGACACCTGCGCGACGGTCTACCGCCAAGTCGGTCAGGCGAGTGCCGAGATGCTCATCGAGCACCTGCCGGAACTGGTCAGAGGGACGATCCCCCGCTGGCAGCGGCCCGCCGGTAGCGATGTACTGCCACGCCGGACGCCCGAGATGGGCGTCATCAACTGGGACCAGCCACCGCGGGCGGTCCACGACTGGGTGCGCGCACTCACGGTGCCCTATCCGGGTGCGTTCACCCTGCTCAACGGCCGGCGGGTGATGGTCTGGGCGACCGAGCTGCCCGGACTGGGCGAGCCGTTCGCACCTGCCGGGCAGATCGCCGGCCTCGAGCCCAACGGCATCCGGGTCGGTACCCGAGGCGGCAGCGTCCTGGTGACCCGCATGTCCGAAGCCGGCCGGCCACCGGAGCATGCCCGCCGGTGGTACCGCAGGGGTCGATCGCCTCTCGGAAGCAGCTTCGATCCCGTCCCCGAGGATGTCGTGCGGTGGTCGCACGGCGAGGGCCGCAATCCGGCAGTGGTGGTGGGATGAGCGGCGCCGCCTCCCGGTCTGGCCCGCTCAGGACGTATCGGTGATCTCGTCGAGCTCGGCGAGGTCTTCGACGCTCGGCTGCCACGCGCCGGCAGCGACGTTGGCCGCGACCTGCTCGCGCGAGGTCGCGCCGGCGATGACGCTGGCCACCGCGGGTTGCGCGGCGAGGCCGCCGATGGCGAGGTCGAGCAGCTGTACGCCGCGTGACCTGGCGAACGCCTCGAGGCCCTCAATGACGTCGAACGCCTCGTCCGTCAGTGCGGACTCACGGCCCCACGCCTCCAGCCGGCTGCCCTTCGGCGGCGCCTCACCGCGGCGGTACTTGCCGGTCAGCAGCCCGCTCGCCAGCGGGAAGAACGGCAACAGGCCCATGCCGTACTGCTCCAGCGCCGGCACGAGGTCGTCCTCGATGCCGCGGTCGAGCAGGCTGTACTCGTTCTGGGCGCTGACGAAGCGTTCGAAGCCGCGGGTCCGCGACGTCCACTCGGCATCGGCGATCTGCCAGCCGATGAAGTTGGAGTTGCCGAGGTAGCGGACCTTGCCTTCGCGGACCAGGTCGGTCAGCGCGGAGAGGGTCTCCTCGATCGGCGTGGCCGGGTCCGGACGGTGCAACTGGTAGAGGTCGATCCAGTCGGTGCGCAGCCGTCGCAGCGACGACTCGACGGCACGCCGGATGTAGCGGCGAGAGCCCCGCGCGCCCCAGTCCTCGCCGTTGTCGTTGCCCCGCGCTCGGGCGTCGCCTCCGAACTTCGTGGCGAGGATGACGTCGTCACGGCGGCCCTTCAGCAACTCGCCGAGGCGTGCCTCGGACGCGCCGTAGGAGTCGGCGGTGTCGAAGAGCGTGATGCCTTCGTCGAGCGCGCCGTGGACGACCTCCCGGCTGCCCTGCTCGTCGAGTTTCATACCGAGGTTGTTCGTGCCCAGACCGACGACGGACACGACGAGACCGGATGCACCGAGGCGGCGGAATTCCATAGCCCGAGGGTAGTCAGATGGCGTGCAGGATCTCCTCGACCTTCGCCTTGGCGTCTCCGAAGAGCATCGAAGTGTTGTCGCGGAAGAACAGCGGATTCTGCACGCCCGCATAGCCTGCGGCCATCGAGCGCTTGAAGACGATCACGCGATGGGCCTCCCAGACGTGCAGGACGGGCATGCCTGCGATCGGGCTGTCTGGCTCGTCGATGGCCGCCGGGTTCACCGTGTCGTTGGCGCCGATGACGAGCACGACCGAGGTGTCGGCGAAGTCGTCGTTGATCTCGTCCATCTCGAGGACGATGTCGTAAGGCACCTTCGCCTCGGCCAGCAGCACGTTCATGTGTCCCGGCAGACGCCCGGCCACCGGGTGAATTCCGAAGCGAACCTCCACGCCGCGCTCGCGCAGCTTGCGGGTCAGGTCGGCGACCGGGTACTGCGCCTGTGCCACCGCCATGCCGTAGCCAGGCGTGATGATCACCGACGACGCGTCCGTCAGCAGTTCGGCTGCGTCCTGCGCGCTGATCTCGGTGTAGTCGCCGTAATCGTGATCGTCGCCGCTCGAGCTCTCGATGCCGAACCCGCCCGCGATGACCGAGATGAACGAGCGGTTCATCGCTTTGCACATGATGTAGCTCAGGTACGCACCGGACGAGCCGACGAGCGCGCCGGTGACGATGAGCAAGTTGTTGTCGAGCAGGAACCCCGACGCCGCGGCCGCCCATCCGGAATAGCTGTTCAGCATCGACACCACGACTGGCATGTCGCCGCCGCCGATAGATGCGACGAGATGCCAGCCGAGGGCGAGCGCGATTGCGGTCACCGCGATGAGCAGGCCCAGGCTCGGGTGCACGACGAAGAACACCGTCAGGACCGCGAAGGCGGCCAGCGCGCCGAGGTTCAGCGCGTTCTTGCCGGGCAGCACCAGCGGGCTCGATTTCATCCGAGCCGACAGCTTGAGGAAGGCGACGATCGAGCCGGTGAAGGTCACTGCTCCGATGAACACGCCGATGAACACCTCGGCGTGATGGATGCGCAGGATCTCACCCGGATTGCCGATGCCCAGCGCCGCGGCCAGCGCCCTCTTCTGGTCGCTCTTGGCCTCGACCTCGTAGTAGCCGTCCCACCCGACGAGGACGGCCGCGAGGCCCACGAAGCTGTGCAGCATCGCGATCAGCTCGGGCATGCCGGTCATCTCGACGCTGCGGGCGCGCCACAGGCCGACGGCGGCGCCGATCACCATGGCGACGACGATCAGCGTGATGCCGGCACCGGCGATGCTGCGCGACGCGAGGCCGATCGTCGCCGCGAGCGCGATCGCCATGCCGGCGATGCCGGACACGACGCCCGAGCGGGACGTCTCGTGCTTGGACAGCCCGGCGAGGCTGAGGATGAACAGCACCGCAGCGACGATGTACGCCGCCTCGGCGGCGGAATGGGCAGTCATGTCAGCCCTTCGAAAACATGCTGAGCATGCGCCGGGTCACGGCGAAGCCGCCGAAGACGTTGATGCTGGCCAGCAGGATGGCGACGAACGAGATCACCGTGATCGTGGTGTCGTGGTGGCCGATCTGCAGCAGCGCGCCCACGACGATGATTCCCGAGATGGCGTTCGTGACCGACATCAGCGGCGTGTGCAGCGCGTGGTGCACCTTGCCGATGACGTAGTAGCCGATGACGATCGCAAGAACGAAAACGGTGAAGTTCCCGAGCAACTGGTTCGGCGAGAACGCTGTGAGCAGGAACAGCGCGGCGACGCCGATGCCGACGAACGAGTACTTGCGCGCAACCGACATCGGCTGCTTCTGCGGTTTCACCGGCGGCGGAGCCGCGGCCACCGGGGCGGGCGCCGCGGACACCTGCACCTGGGGCGGCGGCCAGGTCTTCTCACCGTTGCGCGCGACGGTGATCGAGCGCTGCACGACGTCGTCGAAGTCGAGGACGAGCCGGCCGTCCTTGTTCGGGGTCAGCAGCTTCATCAGGTTGACCAGGTTGGTGCCGTAGAGCTGCGAGGCCTGTGTCGGCAGCCGGCCCGGCAGGTCGGTGTACCCGATGATCGTGACGCCGTTGGCCGTGACGATCTCCTTGCCCGCGACCGTGCCCGCGACGTTGCCGCCCTGCGCCGCGGCCATGTCGACGATCACGCTGCCCGCCCGCATGCTGGCCACCATCTCCTCGGTGATGAGACGTGGCGCGGGCCTGCCCGGGATCAGGGCCGTTGTGATGACGATGTCCACCTGCGGAACCTGCTCGGCGTACAGCTGCGAGGCCCGGGCGCTGTAGTCCTCGCTCATCTCCTTCGCATAGCCGGTCGAGCTCACCTCCAGCTCGACGCTCTCGACCGAGAGGTACTCGCCACCGAGCGACTTGACCTGGTCGGCGACCTCGGGGCGGGGGTCGGTTGCGAAGACCACGGCGCCGAGGCTGCCCGCCGCGCCGATCGCGGCGAGACCTGCGACACCGGCGCCCGCGACCAGCACCTTCGCGGGGGGCACCTTGCCCGCGGCGGTCACCTGGCCGGTGAAGAACCGGCCGAAGGCGTGGGCCGCCTCGATGACCGCGCGGTAGCCGGCGATGTTCGCCATCGAGCTCAGCACGTCGAGCGACTGCGCTCGCGAGATACGCGGCACCGCATCCATCGCGAGCGCGGTGATCGGGCGGGCGGCGAGCTGCTCGACCAAGTCGGGATTGAGCGCCGGGCTCATCAGGCTGACGACCGTCGCGCCCTCGCCCAGCCGGTCGATCTCGGCCTCCGTGGGGGCGTTGACCTTGAAGACGATGTCGGCGGCCCACGCGGTCGCGGCGTCGCCGATCTTCGCACCGGCCTCGGCGAAGGCGTGGTCGGCCAGGCTCGCCAGCTCGCCCGCGCCGGACTCGACGGCAACGGTGTAACCGAGGCCGATCAGCTGCGCGACGGTGGTGGGTGTCGCGGCGACGCGGGTTTCGCCGGGCTGGGATTCGCGGACCACTCCGATGAGCAAGAGCCACTCCGTTCTTACGGTGGGTGCACGCGTGCGGACGTTCTCGAGGCCGTACAGGCGTGCGCAACCGACCCCGGCAGACGGGACGCGGTGTCCACGAACCTAAACCAGCCCTGCTCGGGCCCGTCCACCCGGTGTGCATTGCATCACCGTCGGCCCTACGCTGCCGGCATGCCCGGCCGGGACCCGATCATCGGCGAGATCGAGCGCGAGCGCCTTGCGCTGGCCGATCTGGTCGACTCGATGAGTGCCGAGGAGTTGTCGACGGCGAGCCTGTGCGGCGAGTGGACCGTGCACCAGGTGGCCGGGCACCTGCTCATGCCGCTGATCACGTCGACGCGCACGGTCGCCGCGGCCTTGCTGCGTGCGGGCGGCAACTTCGACCGCGCCAACGACCGGATGACCCGGGCGGTGGCCAGCCGCCCGGCCACGGACATCGCCGCGGCGCTGCGGGCGCAGGCGCGCAATCGCTTCCACCCGCCGATCTTCGGGCTCGAGGCCCCGATGGCTGAGCTGGTGCTGCACGGCCAGGACCTCCGTCGCCCGGTCGGCCTGCCGGTCGCGTTCGGCGAACCGGCCCTGCGCCGCACGCTCGAGCACCTGGCCAGTCCGCGCGCCCGCGTCGGCTTCGTCCCGCGCGGAAGGCTCGCCGGGCTGCGGTTCGAGGCAACCGACCTCGACTGGACGTTCGGCGACGGGGCAACCGTCCGGGGCCCCGCCGCCTCGATCGCCTACGCGATGAGCGGCCGCGCGGCGAGCCTCCCGGAACTCGACGGCCCGGGCGTGGCGGTCCTCGCCGGCAGGTAGGTTCCGGGGATGCCCAGCACCGCCCCGGCCGGCCAGCTGACGGTTCTGTCCGGGCCGTCCGGCGTCGGCAAGGGCACAGTGGTCTCGGCGGTACGAAAGTTCTACCCGCACGTGTGGGTGTCGGTGTCGTGCACGACTCGCCCGCCGCGGCCGGGCGAGCGCGACGGCGTCGAGTACGAGTTCGTCACCCGGGACGAGTTCGCGCGGCTGGTGGCAGGCGGGCACCTGCTCGAGCACGCGCAGTTCGCGGGAAACCTCTACGGAACGCCGCGGGCACCAGTGCTCGAGCATCTCGCGGCCGGCACACCGGCGTTGCTCGAGATCGAGCTGCAGGGCGCCCGCCAGGTGCGGGAGTCGATGCCTGACGCGCAGCTGGTCTTTCTCGCCCCGCCGTCCTGGGACGAACTCGAACGCCGGCTGTCCCGGCGAGGCACCGAACCGCCCGAGGTCATCGCCGAGCGCCTGGAGCGGGCCAGGGTCGAGATGGCCGCGGAGAGTGAGTTCGACGCGGTCGTCGTCAACGACGATGTCGGCCGCGCGGCCGCCGAATTGGTAGGATTGATCGAGGCAGTCTGCCGGTGACCCGTGCGACTGCTGAATCCCGCCTCCTGATCAGAGAGCCGAAACGTGTCCGCACCCTTGTCCGCTGCACCTTCAGCACCAACCGCACCTTCGGCGCCAGCCGGACCGCTTTCCGCCCCCGAGGGCATCACGAACCCGCCGATCGACGAGCTGCTCGATCGCACCCAGTCGAAGTACGCGCTGGTGATCATCGCCGCCAAGCGAGCGCGACAGATCAATGCGTACTACAGCCAGCTCGGTGAGGGCCTGCTCGAGTACGTCGGCCCCCTGGTCGAGACGTCTCCGCAGGAGAAGCCGCTGTCGATCGCGCTGCGCGAGATCAACAGCGACCTGATCGAGTTCAAACCGTCCGACCCCACCGAGGCCGCCGGCTCCGCCGGACCGTCCGTCGCCCCAGGGGCCTGAGCGCGCCGTCGGGTATTTCACGCGCGGGAGACAACCTGTGCATCGTGCGCCCATCATGGACGCGTGAGTCGCATCGTTCTCGGCGTGGGCGGCGGTATCGCCGCCTACAAGGCCGCCGACCTGCTGCGCAAGCTGACCGAATCCGGTTCCGACGTCACCGTCATACCGACGGCCGCGGCGCTGCAGTTCGTCGGCACCGCCACGTGGGCCGCGCTGTCGCACCACCCTGTGGCGACCGACGTGTGGTCCGATGCGGACGAGGTTCCGCACGTCCGGCTGGGGCGCCACGCCGACCTCGTCGTCGTCGCGCCGGCGACCGCTGACCTGCTTGCCCGTGCCGCGCACGGCCTCGCCGACGACCTTCTCACCAACACGCTGCTCACCGCGCGATGTCCCGTCGTCTTCGCCGCGGCGATGCACACCGAGATGTGGGAGCACCCCGCCACCGTCGAGAACGTGGCGACGCTGCGCCGCCGCGGCGCGATCGTGCTCGACCCGGCAGTGGGGCGCCTGACCGGTAGCGACACCGGCCGGGGCCGGCTTCCCGAGCCCGCCGAGATCGCCCAGCTGTGCGAACTGCTGCTGCACCGCCCGGAGGCCCTGCCCAGCGACCTCGCCGGCCGGCACGTCCTGATCAGCGCGGGGGGAACCCGTGAGCCGCTCGATCCGGTGCGCTTCCTCGGCAACGCCTCCTCGGGCCGCCAGGGCTACGCGCTCGCCACCGTCGCCGCCGCTCGCGGGGCTCGGGTCACGCTGGTGTCGGCGAACGTCGAATTGCCCGAGCCCGCCGGCGTCGAGGTGGTCCGGGTCGGCAGCACGGCCGAGCTGCGCGACGCGGTGACCAAGGCCGCGGCCGACGCCGATGCTGTGGTCATGGCCGCTGCGGTCGCCGACTTCCGCCCGGTCACGACCGCCGACCACAAGATCAAGAAGACCGACGCCGCGCCCGAGTCGATCGTCCTCACCGAGAATCCGGACGTGCTCGCCGAGCTGGTCGCGGCCCGTTCGACCGGGCAGCTGCCGGCCGGCCAGATCATCGTGGGATTCGCGGCAGAGACCGGGGATGCATCCGGCGACGTGCTGCACCACGGGCGGGCGAAGCTCGCCCGCAAGGGGTGCGACCTGCTCGTCGTCAACGCGGTGGGGGACGGGCGGGCCTTCGGCCAGGCCGAGAACGCGGCAGTGATCCTCGGCACAGGCGGCATGGAGAGGGCGGTGGCGCTGGGCCCGAAGGCCGTGCTCGCCGCGGCGGTCTGGGACGAGACCGCCCGATTGTTCGACACCCGCTGAATGCGGCGAGCCGGCCGTTCGAGGCGCGTGTGACGCGACCGGCCGATACACTCCACCGGAATCCTGGCATTACCCACTTTCCCTTTCGGAGCGCATGTGAGCCGCCGTCTGTTCACCTCGGAGTCTGTGACCGAGGGCCACCCCGACAAGATCGCCGACCAGATCAGCGACTCGATCCTCGACGCCCTCCTGGCGCAGGATCCGTCCAGCCGCGTCGCCGTCGAGACGCTGATCACGACCGGCCAGGTGCACGTCGCGGGTGAGGTGACCACCGAGGCTTACGCCGACATCCCGACCATCGTGCGCGAGCGCATCCTCGAGATCGGCTACGACTCGTCGCGCAAGGGCTTCGACGGTGCGTCGTGCGGCGTCAACGTTTCGATCGGCGCGCAGTCTCCCGACATCGCGCAGGGCGTCGACACCGCGTACGAGGCCCGGGTCGAGGGTTCACACGACGAGATCGCGGCGCAGGGCGCCGGCGATCAGGGCCTGATGTTCGGCTTCGCCTGCGACGAGACCGCCGAGCTCATGCCGCTGCCGATCTCCCTGGCCCACCGCCTCGCCGAGCGGCTCGCTGCCGTGCGCAAGGACGGCACGGTTCCCTACCTGCGTCCCGACGGCAAGACCCAGGTCACCATCGAGTACATCGACGGCAAGCCGGTGCGCCTCGACACCGTCGTCGTCTCGAGCCAACATGCCGGCGACATCGACCTCGACACCCTGCTCAAGCCGGACGTCGAGGAGCACGTGATCCGTCCCGTCGTGGCGCAGCTCGGCATCGACACCCAGGACTACCGGGTGCTGGTGAACCCCACCGGCCGCTTCGAGATCGGTGGCCCGATGGGAGACGCCGGCCTCACCGGTCGCAAGATCATCGTCGACACCTACGGCGGCTACGCACGGCACGGCGGCGGCGCCTTCTCGGGCAAGGACCCGTCGAAGGTCGACCGCTCGGCTGCGTACGCCATGCGCTGGGTGGCGAAGAACGTCGTCGCCGCCAAGCTCGCCACCAAGTGCGAGGTGCAGGTCGCGTACGCGATCGGCAAAGCCGAACCGGTGGGCCTGTTCATCGAGACTTTCGGCACCGAGTCGGTGTCGGTCGACCGCATCGAGGACGCGGTGCTGCAGACGTTCGACCTGCGCCCGGCCGCCATCATCCGTGATCTCGACCTCAAGCGGCCGATCTATGCCGCGACCGCCGCGTACGGCCACTTCGGCCGCGACCTTCCGGACTTCAGCTGGGAGCGCACCGACCGCGCCGAGCAGCTGGCCAAGCTCGCCACCAGCTGATCCCGACTGCCGGCCCCGTGGCCCGGTTCCCGAGCGGAACCGGCCGCGGGGCCGCGTCATGTCTGCGGCCGACCGTGCGATCAGCTCCCCATGCGAACAGCGGCACGGGCAGATCGGTGAAACTGTCGCGGCCGGCTGATAGGACTGGGCCGTGAGCACGCCATGACCGCCACCCGGCGCACCGGCCTCGCGGCCGGGGCCCGTGCGATGCCTCGCACTACGCCGCAGCCGGCCCCCGTCGCGCCGGTCGCCCGGCTCATGGTGGACGTGCCGCTGCCGCACCTCGATCGCCCCTTCGACTACCTCGTCAGCACCACGCTCGACGAGCAGGTGAGCGCGGGCTCGCGAGTGCGGGTCCGCTTCAGCGGGCGTCTCGTGGACGCCTTCGTGCTCGAGCGGCGCGACATCAGCGATCACGACGGCACGCTCGCGTTCGTCGAGCGGGTGGTCGGCGTCGAGCCGGTGCTGACCGACGAGACGGCTGCCCTGTTCCGCGCCGTCGCCGACCGGTGGGCCGGAAGTTTCGTCGACGTCGCCCGGCTCGGCGTCCCCACGCGGCACGCCGGTGCCGAGGCCAAGGCGTGGCCCGAAGCCGAGCGCGCCGCCCCCGCCGCGGGCGGCGCCCCCGCGGAGGGGTTCGGCCGGTACCGGGCCGGTCCGGCATTCCTGAGCGCGGTGACCGCGGCGCGCCCGGCCCGGGCCGTATGGAGCGCCCTGGCCGGCGAGGACTGGCCACGGCGCTTCGCCGAGGCGGCGCTGGCCGCCCTGGGCGCCGGCCGCGGAGCGGTCCTGCTCGTCCCCGATGCGCGCGACCTGGCGCGGCTCGATGCCGCTCTGACGGCCCTGCTCGGCTCGGGCCGGCACGTCGCACTGTCGGCGGACCTGGGGCCGCCCGAGCGCTATCGCCGCTGGATCGCCGTGCGCCGAGGTGCCGTCCGCATCGTCGTCGGCACGCGTGCCGCCGCCTACGCCCCTGTCGCGGACCTCGGCCTGCTCGCGATCTGGGACGACGGCGACGACCTGCATGCCGAGCCACGGGCCCCGTACCCGCATGCCCGCGACGTCCTCATCCAGCGCTCCTCGCTGACCGGGGCCGCCCTGCTCGTCGGTGGGTTCGCGCGCACCGCTGAATCGGCGCTGCTCGTCGAGTCCGGCTGGGCGCACGAGATAGTCGCCGACCGGACGGTGGTGCGGGCGTCGACTCCGCGGACTACCGCGGTCGGCGACGACATCGAGCAGGCCCGCGATCCCGCGGCCTCCGCCGCGCGGCTGCCGAGCCTGGCCATGCGCACGGCACGCGACGCCCTGGCTGCCGGGCACCCGGTTCTCGTGCAGGTTCCCCGCCGCGGCTACGTTCCCTCGCTCGGGTGCGCCCGCGACCGCACGCCGGTGCGCTGTGCGCACTGCTCCGGCCCGGTGGCGGCGGCATCGAGCCGTTCGACGCCCACCTGCCGCTGGTGCGGCCGGCCGGCCACGGACTGGAGCTGCCCGGCCTGCGGCGGCCGGCAGTTGCGTGCCGCCGTGGTCGGTGCCGGGCGCACGGCCGAGGAACTCGGGCGCGCGTTTCCCGGTGTCGCCGTGCGCACGTCCGGCGGCGAGCGGGTGCTGGCGGGTGTCGAGGCGGCGCCGGCGCTGGTCGTGGCGACACCCGGCGCCGAACCGGTCGCCGACGGCGGCTATGGCGCGGCGCTGCTGCTCGACGGCTGGGCGCTACTCTCGCGCGCCGACCTGCGCGCCGGCGAGGAGACCCTGCGCCGGTGGATGAACGCCGCGGCGCTGGTCCGCTCCGACGGCACGGTCGTCGTCGGCGCGGATGCCGGTGTGCCGGCCGTGCAGGCGCTCGTCCGATGGGATCCGGGCGGCGCGGCGGCGCGCGAACTGGCCGAGCGTGCCGAGCTCGGGTTCACCCCCGCCGTCCGCATGGGCGCGATCACCGGGACGCCGGCGGCGATCGCCGAGATCCTCTCGGCCGCCGAGCTGCCCGCTGCGGCCGAGATCATCGGAGCGGTGCCGGCGGGCGCCGAGACCGAGCGGATGCTCGTCCGCGTGCCACGGGCCGCCGGCGGGCAGCTCGCCGCGGCGTTGAAGGTCGCCAGTTCGGTTCGTTCGGCGCGCAAGTCGCCCGATCCGGTGAAGATCGAGCTCGATCCCGTCCGGCTCTGAAGTACGGCCCAGGACCGCTGACGGTCACGAGTGCCTCAGCGTCGGGTGGTGCCGGTGTCCTCGAGCACTGCGGGCACTGCGAGCGCCTCGCCCTCGTGTGCGAGCGCCTCGCCTACGGACTCGCGGTGCCGCTGCTCGCCGGTCATGGCCTGGTCCGCGTCGCGGGCCTCGCCGTGGACGAACCGTTCACCGCGCATCAGCGAGGCGGCCGTCGCGATCAGCAGCATCACGATCGACGCTCCGAAGGCGATGAGCAGACCGTGCATGAACGGTTCGGAGATCAGGTGCGGAAAGAACGTCGTGCCGGTCAGCTTCTGCACGTCGACGCCCGAGCCGGGCTGCAACTGCGCCGGGTCGACTTGACGCATCAGCTGCTCGATCGGGTTGTCGCCGAGGAACGCCGCGAACAGCGTGCCGACGGGCGGCACGTGCGAGATCTGGCGCGCCGCGTCGGGGGAGACGCCCGCCGACGTGAGGCCCGAGTAGAGGGACGCGGGCAGGCGGCTCGCCAGCCCGATGGCCATGAGGGTGAAGAACCCGCCCATCGACAGGACCATGCCGGCGTTCATGCCGGTGGCCCGCACGCCCGACGCCGCGCCGCGCTGGGCCGCTGGGACGGCGTTCATGATCGCCGCGGAATTCGGTGCCGCCATGAGACCGCCGCCGATCCCGTTGAGCGCGAGCAGGGTGGCGAACAGCAGGTAGTTGAAGTCAGCGGGGATGAGGATCAGGCCGACGAAGGTCGCGGCCATGACGAGCAGACCGCCCGACGAGAAGGCACGGGCACCGAACCGGTCGGACACCGCCCCGGACACCGGGCCGGCGACGAGGAAGCCGATCGTCAGAGGCAGCATGTAGATGCCCGCCCACAGCGGGGTGTCGTGGTACGAGTAGCCGTGCAGCGGCAGCCAGATGCCCTGCAGCCAGATGATCAGCATGAACTGCAGGCCGCCTCGCGACATGGCGGTGAGCAGGTTGACCGCCTGCCCGGCCGCGAACGCGCGGATCCGGAACAGCCGCAGGTTGATCATCGGATCGGCAACCCGGTTCTCCACGAACCCGAACACGACCAGCAGGACGATGCCGGCGATCAGGCCGGTGAGCACCGTGGGTGACGTCCAGCCCATCGTGTGGCGGCCGTAGGGCTGCAGGCCGTACGTGATCGCGATCAGGATCGAGATCAGCCCGACGCCGAACGTGACGTTGCCCCACCAGTCCACGACGATGCGCTTGGCGCTGTCGCGCGGCTGGTCGTGCAGCGTTCGGTAGCCGATCCAGGTCCCCCAGATGCCGACGGGGACGCTGACCCAGAAGACCGCGCGCCAGTGCCATTCGGAGAGCAGTCCGCCGATGACGAGCCCGGCGAACGAGCCGGCGAGCGCCGCGACCTGGTTGACGCCGAGCGCGAAGCCACGGCGATCGGGCGGGAACGCGTCGGTGATGATCGCCGTCGAGTTGGCCGTCAGCATGGCTCCGCCGACACCTTGCACCACCCGCAGCCCGATGATCTCGAGAGCACCCGCGGCGCCGGTGTTCGGGACGAGCGCACACCCGATCGAGGCGATCGTGAAGATCAGGAAGCCGAGATTGAACAGCTTGGCGCGGCCGTACTGGTCGCCGAGCCGCCCGAACGTCACCACGAGCACGGCGGTGACGAGCAGGTAGCCCATGAGCATCCAGAGCAGGTACGAGATGTTCTGCGGTGCCAGCGGGTCGAGCCCGAGGCCGGCGAAGATCGCCGGGAGCGAGATCAGCAGGATCGACGAGTTGAGGGTCGCCGCGAGGATGCCGACCGTGGTCACCGAGAGCGCGACCCTGCGGTCGTGCGCTGCCTTGTCCGTCACCCGGTGCCCCTCTCTTCGTTAGCCATCCTAACTAATCCGAAGGGCTCCGGATGAGCCTCTCGTAGACTGCGGGTGTGACCGTCGTCCCGATCCGCTTCTTCGGCGACCCCGTGCTGCGCACCCCGGCCGAACCCGTCACGGTGTTCGACAAGCAGCTGCGCACGCTCGTCGCCGACCTCGCCGAGACGATGCTGGCCGCCCCCGGCGCGGGCCTCGCCGCACCGCAGATCGGCGTTGGGCTGCGCGTGTTCACCTATCACGTGGACGACGAACAGTCCGGGCATCTGGTCAACCCGGTGCTGCACTTCCCGTCCGACGAGGAGCAGGACGGTCCCGAAGGGTGCCTGTCGATGCCGGGCCTGGTGTTCGACTGCCGGCGCAAGGCGCACGTCGTCGCCCACGGCCAGAACATGTACGGGGACCCGATCACCGTCGAGGGCACCGCGTTGCTCGCCAGGGCGGTGCAGCACGAGACAGACCACCTCGATGGCGTGTTGTTCGTCGACCGGCTCGACGACGAGACCCGCCGCGTGGCCATGCGGGCGATCCGAGAGGCCGACTGGGCGGGCGCTGCTGCGCCGACCGTGAAGCTCAGCCCGCACTCGACAGTCGGCGGCGTCTTCGGGGCGGCCCTGTGACCGCGTCCCCCCTTGCCCGACGGTGAGGCTGGCCTTCGCGGGCACGCCGTCGCCCGCCGTTCCCTCTCTGCGCGCCCTGCTCGATTCGCAGCGCCACGAGGTCGTCGCGGTGATCACCCGCCCGCCCGCGCCGGCGGGGCGTGGTCGGCGCACCAACGGGTCCCCGGTCGCCGAACTCGCGAACGAGGCCGGCATTCCGGTCCTGACCCCGGCTCGACCGGGTGAACCGGAGTTCCTCGACACGTTGCGCGGGTTGCGCGTCGACTGCTGTGCCGTCGTCGCGTACGGGGCGTTGCTGCCGCGGGCGGCACTCGACGTTCCGGACCACGGCTGGGTCAACCTGCACTTCTCGCTGCTGCCGGCCTGGCGCGGCGCGGCCCCCGTGCAGCACGCGATCCTGCACGGTGACGACATCTCCGGCGCGTCGACGTTCCGCATCGAGGCCGGCCTCGACACCGGGCCGGTCTACGGCGTGGTGACCGAACCCATCCGGCCCACCGACACGGCGGGCGATCTGCTCGGGCGCCTCGCTCTCAGCGGCGCCGGGCTGCTCACGACGACGATGGACGGCATCGCCGCGGGCGCCCTCGTGCCGCAGCCGCAGCCGGCCGAGGGAGTTTCGTTCGCGCCCAAGATCGAGGTGTCCGACGCCCGCGTCGACTGGTCGCAGCCAGGGCGCCACGTCGATCGGCTGATCCGCGCGTGCACCCCGGTGCCCGGGGCGTGGACCATGTTTCGCGGCGAGCGGCTCAAGCTCGGCCCGGTTCGGTTGCGTGGCGGGAACGCGCTGCCTCCCGGAGGCCTCGAGGTGACGAGGTCGAGCGTCGCCGTCGGGACGGCGACGACCGAGGTCGAGCTCGGGTGGGTGCAGCCCCCGGGCAAGCGCCCGATGCCCGCCGCCGACTGGGCGCGGGGCGCCCGGCCCGGTCCGGACGAATGCCTTGGCTGAGCGCGGCCGAGCCCGCGCGCCAGCGCGGCGGCCCGGCCTCGACGACCCGGCCCGGCGCGTCGCGTACCAGCTGCTGCGGGCAGTGGCCCACGACGGCGCATACGCGAACCTGACCCTGCCGCGCCTGCTCGACGAGCGCGGGTTGACCGGTCGCGACGCCGCACTGGCTACCGAACTCGGTTACGGCACCGTCCGTGCCGCGGGCACGCTCGACGAGATCGTGGCGACGTGTGCCGACCGCGCCCTCGACGAGGTCGAGCCGGCCGTGCTCGACCTGCTGCGGCTCGGCGCGTACCAGTTGCTGCGCACCCGCATCCCGCAGCACGCCGCCGTCGCCACCACCGTCGACCTCGCCCGAGCGATCGGTTACGGGCGCGCCGCGGGGTTCGTCAACGCCGTACTCCGTCGAGTCGGCCAGCAGGACTGGGACGGGTGGACCGAGCGGCTGGCGCGCGGCGGCGGACCCCTGCGCCGGATGGCGATCCACTCGGCGCATCCCGAGTGGATCGCCGCGGCGTTCGCCGACGCCCTGGGTGGTGACCTCGCCGAGACCGAGGCTGCCTTGAGCGCGGCCGACGCCCGGCCGCAGACCCACCTCGTCGCGTGGCCCGGACGGATCGATCGCACTGAGCTCCTCGCCCAGACCTCGGGAGAGCCGGGGCCGTACTCGCCGTACGCGGTGCGCCTCAGCGGTGGCGACCCCGCGGCGATGCCTGCGGTCACCGACCACCGGGCCGGAGTGCAGGACGAGGGCAGCCAGCTGTGTGCCATCGCCCTGGCGACGGCACCGCTCGAAGGCCGCGACGAGCGCTGGCTGGACCTGTGCGCCGGCCCCGGCGGCAAGACGGCGCTGCTCGCGGCGCTGGCTGCCGAGCGCGGCGCATCCGTGACGGCGGTCGAGTTGCACCCGCACCGGGGCGAGCTGGTCCGCAGGCTGACAGCTGCCTGGGACGTAGCCGTGCATGTCGCCGACGCGCGCACGCTCGAGCCGGTCGACGGCGGCTGGGACCGCATCCTCGTCGACGCTCCGTGCACCGGTCTGGGCGCCCTGCGCCGGCGGCCGGAGGCCCGGTGGCGCCGCACTGCCGAGGACGTCGCCGAGCTGGCCGATCTGCAACGGCAGCTGCTCGCGACCGCGACGCGGCTGGTACGCCCGGGGGGAGTGGTGGCCTACGTCACCTGTTCCCCGCATCTCGAGGAGACCGAGGCCATCATCGCGGGATCGAAGCTGATCGACGCCCGGCCCAGCTTCCCCGGCGTCGACCTGCTCGGCGCCGGGCCCACCGTGCAGTTGTGGCCGCACCGGCACGGCACCGACGCCATGTTCTGCGCTCTCGTCCGTGGCTGAGCCCTAGACTTTCCCGGTGTCACGAGCCGCGGGATCCCTTGGTGTCGAACCGATGATCGCGCCGAGCATCCTCTCGGCGGATTTCGCCCGGCTCGGTGCCGAGGCCGACTCGGTGGCCAACGCCGACTGGCTGCACGTCGACGTCATGGACGCGCACTTCGTCCCCAACCTCACGATCGGCCTTCCGGTCGTGCAGAGCCTGCACCGCGCCACTGACCTGCCGCTCGACTGCCACCTGATGATCGACGATCCCGACCGGTGGGCACCGGGGTATGCCGAGGGCGGTGCGGCGAACGTGACGTTTCACGTCGAGGCTGCGGCCGACCCGGCGCGCACAGCGCGCGACATCCGGGCGGCCGGGGCTCTGGCCGGGCTCGGCGTGAAACCGGGCACGGCGCTCGAGCCCTACCTCGAGCTGCTGGGGGAGTTCGACACCCTGCTCGTCATGACGGTCGAGCCCGGCTTCGGCGGGCAGAAGTTCATGGCCGAGGTGCTTCCCAAGGTGCGCCTCGCCCGCGAGCACGTCGCAGCGGGTCACCTGCGGCTGTTCATCGAGGTCGACGGCGGAATCTCGGCCGACACGATCGAAGCGGCCGCCGAGGCTGGGGCGGACGTGTTCGTCGCGGGCTCGGCCGTCTACGGCGCGGATGACCCCGGGAAGGCGGTCGAGGCGCTGCGCGTTAGAGCCCGTGCCGCGATGAACGGCTAGGAAGGACGTCCGCCGTGCAGACCAGCGAGGCCGAGGAGGCCGCGATGCATCGCGCCCTCGTGCTCGCCGAGACCGTGAGGGGCGCGACAAGTCCCAATCCTCCCGTCGGCGCAGTGATCCTCGCGCCCGACGGAACGCTTGTCGGCGAGGGCGCCACGGCGCCGGCCGGAGGGCCGCATGCCGAGGTCGTCGCGCTGGCCGAAGCCGGTGACCTCGCCCGGGGCGCCACGGCAGTGGTCACGCTCGAGCCGTGCGCGCACACCGGCCGCACCGGCCCGTGCACCACCGCGTTGCTCGACGCCGGCATCCGGCGGGTGCTGTACGCGGTCGACGACCCCAACCCCGAGGCCGCCGGCGGCGCCGACGTGCTGCGCACGGCCGGCGTCGAGGTGGTCTCCGGGCTGCAATGCGACGCAGCGCTCGAGGGCGCGCTGCGACCCTGGCTGTTCGCGGTCAGCACCGGGCGGCCGTTCGTCACGTGGAAGTACGCGGCAACACTCGACGGGCGCGCCGCGGCGGCCGACATGAGCGCACGCTGGATCTCGTCGGCGCTCTCGCGCGCCGATGCCCACGCGATCCGGTCCGACGTCGACGCGATCGTCGTCGGCAGCGGCACCGTGTTGGCCGACGACCCACATCTCACCGTTCGCGACGTCCACGGCAACCTGGCCGCGCGGCAGCCGCTGCGGGTCGTCCTGGACCGCAGGCACCGCTCGCCGCAGGACGCGCGGATCTTCGACTCGGCCGCCGAGACCGTGATCCTCGACACGGCCGTACCGCGGTTCGCGCTCAAGGCGTTGTTCGACAGAGGCGTGCGACACGTGCTGCTCGAAGGCGGCCCTACTCTCGCAGGCGCCTTCGTCGAGGCCCGCTGCGTCGATGAGGTGGTGGCCTATTTCGCCCCGACGTTGCTGGGCTCCGGGCCGTCCGCCCTGGGCGATGCGGGCATCGGAACGCTCGGGGATGCCGTCACACTGGACGTCGAGACGGTCACCCGCGTCGGTCCCGATGTGAAGATCGTCGCGCGGCCCGTGTGGGGCGCGCCGACAGGTGGGGAGTCATAGTCGTGTTCACCGGGATCATCGAAGAGATCGGCGAGGTCGTCGGCGTCGAGCAGCGGGGCGACTCCGCCGTGCTGAGCGTCGCCGCGCGCACCGTCGCGGGAGACGTCCGCCACGGCGCATCCATCGCCGTCAACGGCGTGTGCCTCACCGTCACCGGATGGACGGACGACGACGCCGGGCGGCAGCTGAGCTTCGACGTGATGGCCGAGACGCTCACCCGTTCAGTGGTCGGGACGCTGCGCCCGGGCAGCCCGGTGAACCTCGAGCGCGCCGTGCGGGCCGACGCGCGGCTCGACGGTCACGTCGTGCAGGGTCACGTCGACGGCACGGGTGTCGTCGTTTCCCGCACGCCGGGCAACGGCGGAGCGTGGGAATCGGTCCGCTTCGGCCTGCCCGCCGAACTCGCCCGCTTCGTCGCCGAGAAGGGCTCGATCGCTGTCGACGGCGTCTCGCTGACGGTTACCGCGGTGGGTGCCGACTGGTTCGAGGTCGGGCTCATCCCCGAGACGCTGCGCGCGACGATCCTCGGGCGCAGGCAGCCCGGTGACCCGGTCAATCTCGAGGTCGACGTGCTCGCCAAGTACGTCGCACGGCTGATCGACGCCGGGCAGCAGGTGCAGCGATGAGTCTGCGGCTGGACACCGTCGAGCGGGCGATCGCCGAGATCAAGGCCGGCCGTCCGGTCGTGGTCATCGACGACGAGGACCGCGAGAACGAGGGCGACCTGATCTTCGCGGCCGAGCTGGCCACGCCCGAACTCGTGGCGTTCATGGTGCGGTACACATCGGGCTACATCTGCGTGCCGATCACCGAGGACGAAGCCGACCGTCTCGACCTGCCGCCGATGTTCCGCGTCAACCAGGACCGCCGCGGCACCGCATACACGGTGACGGTCGACGCTCGCGAAGGCGTCAGCACGGGGATCTCGGCGAGCGACCGTGCCCGCACGATCTGCATGCTCGCCGACCCCGGGGCCACCGCCGCGGACTTCTCCCGGCCGGGGCATGTCGTGCCGCTGCGCGCCAAGGACGGCGGCGTCCTGCGCCGCCCGGGCCACACGGAGGCTGCCGTCGATCTCGCCGTGCTCGCCGGGCTCACGCCTGCGGGCGTGCTCTGCGAGATCGTGAGCGAGAAGGACCCCGCAGGCATGGCTCGAGCCGAGGAACTGCGGGCCTTCGCCGACCAGCACGGTCTCGCGCTCATCTCGATCGCGGACCTCATCTCCTACCGGCGCCGCTTCGAGAAGCTCGTCGAGCGGGTGGCCTCGGCCCGGGTGCCCCTTCGCTACGGCGAGTTCACCGCGGTCGGTTACTCGTCCAGCTACGACAACCGCGAGCACGTCGCGTTCGTCTTCGGTGACATCGGCGACGGCGAGGACGTGCTGGTGCGGGTGCACTCCGAGTGCCTGACCGGTGACGTCTTCGGCTCGCTGCGCTGCGACTGCGGACCGCAACTGGACGCCGCGCTCGCCGCGGTGGCTCGCGAGGGCCGCGGAGTTGTGCTCTACGTCCGCGGTCACGAGGGCCGCGGGATCGGCCTGCTGCACAAGCTGCAGGCCTATCAGCTGCAGGACGCCGGCTCGGACACGCTCGACGCCAACCTCGAGCTGGGGTTGCCGGCCGACGCGCGCGACTACGGCACCGGGGCACAGATCCTCGTCGACCTGGGCATCCACTCGATGCGGCTGCTGACCAACAACCCGGCGAAGCGCGCGGGACTCGAGGGGTACGGGTTGCGCGTCACCGGACGTGAGCCCTTGCCGGTGCACGCCAACCCGGAGAATCTGCGCTACCTCGAGACCAAGCGCGACCGCATGGGTCACGACCTGCACATCGACATGGTGCCGTCCGTCGCGGAGGAGACTTCATGAGCGGGCACGGGGCACCGGAACTCACGCGGGTCGAAGGCGCCGAAAAGCTGAAGGTGGCCGTCGTCGCGAGCCTTTGGCACACGACGGTGATGGACGGCCTGCTCGCCGGCGCGCACCGGGCATTGCGCGCGTCCGGTGTCGACGACGTCACCGAATTGCGGGTCCCGGGCACGTTCGAGCTCCCGGTGGCCGCGAGCCGGATCGCCGCAGCAGGCAGCTACGACGCCATCGCCGCGCTCGGCGTGGTGATCCGGGGCGGCACGCCGCACTTCGACTACGTCTGCACCGCGGCGACGGTCGGGCTGACCTCGGTCGCCGAGCGCACCGGTGTGCCGATCGGCTTCGGCGTGCTGACGTGCGACACGGAGCAGCAGGCGCTCGACCGAGCCGGGCTGCCCGGCTCGAGTGAGGACAAGGGCCTCGAGGCCACCCTCGCCGCGCTGGCCACCGCGGTGGCGCTCGCCGCGTTGGGCCGCTGACGACGGCACGCACGATCGGGCGCGGCCCGCTAGGGTCGGGCTGAGTCGACGGCGGGAGGGTGTTCGAGACATGGGCGCGTACAACGTGGTGGTCGTCGGGACGGACGGTTCCGAGACGTCGTTCCGCGCAGTGGATCGCGCAGCCGAACTCGCGCGCGACTCCGCCGCCGAGCTGGTCATCGCGTGCGCCTACGTCCCGAGCCGGCCCGAGGACGTCGCCCGCGCGCAGGACATCCTGGGTTCGGACGCCGCTTACCAGGTGGTCGGCTCGGCACCCGCCGAGGACACCGTGAGCCGCGCGCGCGATCGCGCCGCGGCCGCCGGTGCGGCCCGCGTCGACACCGTCGTCGCGCAGGGCAAGCCGTCCGACTGCCTGCGCGCGGTGGCCTCGGAGCGGCGCGCCGACCTGCTGGTCGTCGGCAACCGCGGGCTCAACTCCCTGGCCGGCCGCATCATCGGCTCGGTACCGCTGGACGTCGCTCGGCACGCGGACATCGACGTGCTCATCGTCCACACGACGTAGCCAATCCGGAGGCGGTCATCACCGAGGTCGATCGGGACACCGATGAGGGTCGGGCTCCGCAGGCCGACGTCGCCACGGCGGCACAGCGGTCCGGCCTCGACGTCCCCGCGCTCGTCGACCGCGTCGAACAGATGCTGCTCGGTGGCCCGCGGCGCTACACCCGCCAGCGGGTCGCCGAACTGTCCGGCGTCTCGCCCGAGGATTCGCGCCGGTTGTGGCGTGCTCTCGGCTTCGCGACCGTAGGCGACGACGAAGTGGTGTTCACCGAGGGCGACGTCGCTGCCCTGCGACAGACCACCTTCCTGGCCGAACACGGTCTGCAGGACGACGAGATGATCACGGCCATGACCCGCATGCTCGGGCAGACCTTCTCGCGTCTCGCCCAGTGGCAGGGGCAACTGCTCATCGAGCTGCTCGGCAAGCGGCCGGAGCTGCTCGAGTCGGAGGACGAGGTCGCCGGCTTCGTCCTCGAGATCCTGCCGGCGCTCGAGCAGGTGCAGGCCTTCGTCTGGCGCCGGCAGCTCGCGGCGTACTTCTCGCGCATCACCTCCCAGGCGGCGGCCGAGGTCGCCGCCTCGGGCTCGCAGCCCTGCGTCGTCGGCTTCGCAGACATGGCCGGGTTCACCACTCTGACCCGGCGCGCCACGGAAAGCGAGCTGCGCGAGCTGCTCGAGGCGTTCGAGGCGGCGGCAACCGACGTGGTCGCCAACCGCAACGGCAGGATCGTGAAGGCACTCGGCGACGAGGTGCTGTTCGTTGCGGACACCGTCGAGGACGGCGCCGAGATCGGCCTGCAGTTGCAGGCGGCGGCCGAGGACGACCCAAGGTTGCCCGCGCTGCGCATCGGGCTCGCGGCGGGTCCGGTGCTCGGCCGGCTCGGCGACGTGTACGGGTCGACGGTCAACATCGCGAGCCGGTTGACCTCGATCTGCCGGCCCGGCTGGATCCTCGTCGACCGGATGATGGCCGAAGCCCTGCGCGACGACGAGCGCTACTCGCTGAAGTCGCGTCGCCCCGAGTCCGTCCGCGGGTTTCACCACCTGCACCAGTGGCGGCTGCGCCGGGCGGGCGACAAGCGCGCCCGTCGCTGAGCGTTGGCCGATGAGCGGCGCGAATCGCAGCGAAGCCCGCCGGTAGGCTCGTCGGTGCCATGAAGACGTTCGACGCGTTGTTCGCCGAGCTGCAGGAGCGGCAACGTTCCCGCCCGGCCGGTTCGGCGACCGTCGAGGCGCTCGACGCCGGGGTGCACGCCCAGGGCAAGAAGGTGGTCGAGGAGGCCGCCGAGGTCTGGATGGCGGCCGAGCACGAGACACCCGAGCGCACCGCCGAGGAGATCAGCCAGCTGCTCTTCCGCGTGCAGGTGATCATGCTGGGCCAGGGGCTCCAGCTGGACGACGTCTACCGACATCTGTAGGCGTCCGCCCGCTCGTCCCTGCTACCGATTGGTCCCTGTCATGCTCCGCATCGCCGTTCCCAACAAGGGCTCGCTGTCCGATCCGGCGAGTCAGATGCTCGTCGAGTCCGGCTACCGCCAGCGCACCGACAGCCGCGAGCTCGTGCTGATCGACTCCGAGAACGACACCGAGTTCTTCTTCCTGCGCCCGCGCGACATCGCGATCTACGTGGGTTCCGGCCGGCTCGACGTCGGCATCACCGGCGAGGATCTGCTGCTCGACTCCGGCGCACCGGGGGAGGCGATCCTGCCGCTCGGCTTCGGCGGCTCGACGTTCCGCTTCGCCGGCCACCCGGGCGTCGCCACGTCCGTCGCGGACCTCACCGGCAAGCGCATCGCCACGGCCTATCCCGGCGTGGTCGCGTCCTACCTCGCGGCGCAGGGTGTCGCCGCCGACGTGATCCGTCTGGACGGCGCCGTCGAGACGGCGGTGCGCCTCGACGTCGCCGATGTCATCGCCGACGTAGTGTCGACCGGCACCACCCTTCGCAACGCCGGGCTCGAGGTCTTCGGCGAGCCGTTGCTCACCAGCCAGGCCGTGCTGATCCAGCGGCGTGGCACCGAGACCCCGGCCAAGGTCGAACAGCTCGTGCGCAGGTTGCAAGGAGTCATCATCGCCAGGCAGTACGTGCTGATGGACTACGACATCGCCGACGACCTGGTCCCCAAGGCGGTCGCCATCACGCCGGGCATCGAGTCGCCGACCGTATCGCCGCTGCACGAGCGGGGCTGGTCGGCGGTGCGCTCGATGGTGAAGCGCAAGCACACGAACGCCATCATGGACGAACTATGGGAACTTGGCGCGCGCGGCATCCTGGTCACCGACATTCACGCGTGCCGGCTGTGACCCAGCACGCTGAGGACCGTCCAACGAGCGACCAGGACCTCGAGCGCTCGAGCACGGGCGAGGTCATCGACGCCGCGCCGGTGCTGATGAGCCGCATCGGTTACTCGGCGGCCCTGTTCGTGTTCGTCGTCTTCGTGATCACCGCGATCGTCATGCCGCACGCGAATGCCGGCGCGCACTTCGCCGTGAAGGACCAGGTCGCCACCGGCCTGCTCGGCGTCATCGTCGGCGGCCTGTTCCTCATGCTCACGCGACCGCGGCTGCACGCCGACAGGACGGCCGTCCGCACCCGCTCCTTCCTCGGCGGCTGGCGCACCATCCCGTGGGACGTGGTCGTCGCGGTCGATTTCCCGCGCAAGGTGCGCTTCGCCCGGCTCGTGCTGCCAGGCGAGGAGACGCTCGCGCTCTACGCGGTGCAGCGCCTCGACGGGCAACGCTCCGTTGAGGTCATGCGCCGGTTGCGGGCGCTGTTCGCCTCGACCCGCGACGGCTGACGCGCTCAGGACAGGCCCGTCGGCGGCGGCTCGTCCCCTGCCGGATGCGGTGCCGTAGCCGTGTTGGCCCGCGAGCGCATCGCGGCGACGATCACGCCGGCACCGGCCAGGCCCACCAGCAGCGGGGCGAGGCGCGAGCGCCTCTCGGCCACGGTCGAGGCCACCTCGCCGGCGCGCGCAGCTGCCGCAGAGGCTCCTTCACCGACCGCAGCGCCGGCCTTGCGGCCCGTACGCCGCAGTTGCTTGGTCGCCTTCTGCTGTGCCTTCAGCGCCGCACGCTGTTTCTTCGCGGCCTGCGCACGCGCCTTCCTGGTCCGGCGGCGAGCCGTGTCGGCCGCGGCCTGGACCATGTCGCCTGCCGTCTGGGCGGCGACCGCCGCGGTGTGACCCGCGGTGGTCACAGCGGTGACCGCGTCGAGCACCTGCGCCTGTGCGTGCCTGCTGTTCATGGTTGAACTCCCTGTCGACGGTTCCCCTCGCGGGTGTACCCGCGCCGTGCCGCAATTGATCCGGTCATCCCGGTCAGCCCGGATGAATCGGGACGAAAGGCTCGACAGTGAGTCAGGTCACTGGCAACGTGAGGAAATGGGGTGGGCGGCTCGCCGGGCCCTGGATGGCAGCACCTGAGACGGCAAAGGAGACGTCGATGGCATCGATCAAACAGCGCGACGAGGTCGTCAGCACACCGGGTGCGCAAGGCGCCGGCATCGCCGATCCGGCACCGCTCGGCCTCGCCGCCTTCGCGGGAACGACCTTCTTCCTCTCGGTGGTCAACACGAACATGGTCGGCGCAAGTGTCGGGACGGTCGTGCTGGGTCTCGCGCTGTTCTACGGCGGCCTCGGCCAGCTGCTTGCGGGCATGTGGGAATTCGTCCGGGGCAACACGTTCGGGGCGCTCGCGTTCTCGTCGTTCGGCGCCTTCTGGCTGTCCTACTGGTACCTGCTCAACCACCTCCCGGCTGCGGCCTCGGCGAACGACCTGCACCACGGGCTCGGGCTGTACCTGCTGGTCTGGGCCATCTTCACCGGCTACATGATCATCGCGGCCACCCGGGTGTCGGGCGTCGTCCTGACCGTGTTCGTCTTCCTCTTCCTGACCTTCCTGGCGCTCGCCATCGCGGAGTTCGCCACCTCGACGACGTGGACCAAGATCGGCGGCTGGCTGGGCCTGATCACCTCCGCCGCGGCCTGGTACGGCTCGCTCGCGGGCGTCACCAACGCGACCGCACGACGCGTCGTGTTCCCCACCTTGCCGCGATAGGTTCGGGCGATGACCGAGACCATCTCGAACTTGTCCTCAGAGACCCGGACCTTCCCGCCTGCGCCCGAGTTCGCCGCGGCGGCCAACGTCAAGGCCGACGCCTATGACGAGGCGGCGGCCGACCGGCTGGCGTTCTGGGAGAAGCAGGCCGACCGGCTGGCATGGCACACCCGGTGGTCGCAGGTGCTGGACTGGTCCGAGGCACCGTTCGCCAAGTGGTTCGTCGGCGGTCGGCTCAACGTCGCGTACAACTGCCTCGACCGCCACGTCGAGGCCGGCCACGGCGACCAGGTGGCCTTCCGCTGGGAGGGCGAACCCGGCGACACCCGGTCGCTCACCTACGCCGAGCTCACCGGCGCGGTGTGCCAGGCTGCCCGCGCGCTGATCGAGCTCGGGGTGCAGACGGGTGACCGGGTCGCGATCTACATGCCGATGATTCCCGAGACCGTGATCGCGATGCTCGCGTGCGCCCGTCTCGGGGCACCGCACACCGTCGTCTTCGGCGGCTTCTCGTCGACGGCGCTGTCCGACCGCATCCTGGACTGTGACGCGCGGGTCGTGATCACCGCCGACGGCGGCTACCGGCGTGGTGCCCCGTCCGCGCTCAAGCCGGCGGTCGACGAGGCGCTGCAGAGGTGCCCGGACGTCCGGTCGGTCCTGGTGGTGCGCCGCACCGGCCAGGACGTGGAGTGGACGCAGGGCCGCGACCAGTGGTGGCACGAGCTGGTCGACGCGCAGAAGCCCGAACACACCCCGGAGTTCTTCGACTCCGAGCACCCGCTCTACGTCATGTACACATCGGGCACGACCGGCAAGCCGAAGGGCATCCTGCACACGTCGGGCGGCTACCTCGCCCAGGTGGCCTGGACGCACTATGCGGTGTTCGACATCAAACCCGAGACCGACGTGTACTGGTGCGGCGCCGACATCGGCTGGGTCACCGGCCACAGCTACATCGTCTACGGCCCGCTGGCGAACCGAGCGACGTCGTTCCTGTACGAGGGCACCCCCAACACCCCGCACGAGGGCCGCTGGTGGGAGATGGTGCAGAAGTACGGCATCACCATCCTGTACACGGCTCCGACGACCATCCGCACGTTCATGAAGTGGGGCGAGGACATCCCGGCGAGGTACGACCTCTCCTCGCTGCGCCTGCTGGGCTCGGTGGGTGAGCCGATCAACCCCGAGGCCTGGATGTGGTACCGCAATCACATCGGCCGTGACCGCTGTCCGATCGTCGACACCTGGTGGCAGACCGAGACCGGCGCTCAGATGATCAGCCCGCTGCCCGGCGTCACGGCGAGCAAACCGGGATCGGCGATGCGGGCACTTCCGGGCGTCGGAGCCGACGTCGTCGACAACGAGGGCAACCCGGTCCCCAACGGCGGCGGCGGTCTCCTGGTCCTGACCGAGCCGTGGCCGGCGATGCTCCGCGGGATCTGGGGTGACCCCGACCGCTACAAGGAGACCTACTGGTCCCGTTTCGAGAAGCAGGGCTGGTACTTCGCCGGTGACGGCGCCAAGAAGGACGACGACGGCGACATCTGGCTGCTGGGGCGCGTCGACGACGTCATGAACATCTCGGGGCACCGCATCTCGACCACCGAGGTCGAATCTGCCCTGGTCTCGCACGAGTCGGTCGCCGAGGCTGCCGTCGTCGGCGCGACCGACCCCACCACCGGCCAGGGGATCGTCGCCTTCGTCATCCTGCGCGGCACAGGACCCACCGACGAGGCCGAGGGCGAGCGGCTGATCACGACGCTTCGCAACCACGTGGCCACCGAGATCGGCGCAATCGCCAAACCGCGGCAGATCATGATCGTCTCCGAGCTGCCCAAGACCCGCTCGGGAAAGATCATGCGCCGGCTGCTGCGCGATGTCGCCGACCATCGCGAACTCGGCGACGTCACGACGCTGACCGACTCCTCGGTCATGGACCTGATCAGCGAGAGGCTGCCGGCGGCGCAGTCCTCGGAGGACTGAGCCCCGGCATGCCGCCGCCCCGCGATACCTTCGGGGCGTGACCATTTCGACGGATCGCCCCCGGTTCGTCCAACTCGTGGTCTCCTGCGTGGTTCTCGGCACGGGTGTCGCGCTGCTGCTGCGGGCGGCTCTCGGCTCGGACGGTTTTTCCACGCTGGTGAACGGGATCTCCCTCGCCTCGGGAGTGTCGTTCTTCCTCGTGAACTTCGCCGTGGGGGTCGTGTTCGTCGCAATCGCCTGGTCGCGGAGGCTTCGACCGGGCTGGGGCACCATCGTGCAGCCCGTCGTCGTGGGCGGCACCATCAACCTCCTGCTCGACCTCATCCCCGCTCCGGACGCGCTGCCCACCCGCCTGGTCCTCCTCGTCGCCGCGTTCCCCGTCCTGATCCTCGGCGTGAGCGGCTACCTCGGCAGCGGTGCGGGGGCCGGCCCGACCGAGGCGGCTGCCCTGGCGTTCGATCCTCCGGTCCCGTTCCGCTGGAGCTATTCGGTGCTGCAGGGCGGTGGCGCCCTGGTGGGCTGGGCGTTCGGAGCGGCGATCGGCGTCGGCACGCTGCTCGTGATCTTCCTGCTCGGCCCGGCGGTCGACCTGGTGTCGGCTCGCGTCCGGTTCCTGAACATCCACGCATCAGGCACCGACGAGGCTCGCGCCGAGGTCGCCTGCCCCCTGCCGTGACGGCTCAGATCGGCTGGGTCTGGCCGAGCTTCTCGGCGAGGCAGATCGCGTTGAACGGCGCGTGCACCTTGGCGTCGTTGTCGAAGTAGACGTACACGTCGCGCCCACCCTCGGCGAATCCCCGCACCGTCGCCGCCCACGCGACGATCGCCTCGTCGGTGTAACCGCTGGTGTAGAGCTCCTTGTCGCCGTGCAGCCGCACGTACGCGAAATCGGTCGTCACCTCGCGGATCAGCGGCCACTTGCCGGCCGTGTCAGCGACGACGACCGCGATGTGGTGCTCACGCAGCACGTCGAGGAAGGCAGGCGTCTCGAACGACTTGTGCCGTACCTCGAGCGCGTGGCGCAGCGGTCGATCGGCATCGGTCTCGGTGAGCGACCGCCCGGTCAGCCGCTCGTCGTGGCGGCGGGCCAGCCACGCTGCCTCGCCGGTCGAGCGAGGGAGCCTTGCGAAGAAGTCGGCGAGCCGGTCGGGGTCGAAACCGAGGGACGGTGGCAGCTGCCAGAGGATCGGGCCGAGCTTCTCCCGCAGCGCGAGGACGCCCGACCCGAAGAAGTTCGCAAGGGGTGTGTCGACGTCGCGAAGCTTCTTCATGTGTGTGATGAACCGGCCGCCCTTGACGGCGAACACGAACCCCTCGGGCGTCTGCTCCCGCCAGTTGCGGTAGCTCTCCGGCCGTTGCAGGGAGTAGAACGAACCGTTGATCTCGATCGTCGAAAGCGTGCGGGACGCGTATTCGAGTTCGCGCCGGTGCGGCAGGCCCTTCGGGTAGAAGACGGCGCGCCACGGCGGGTAGACCCAGCCGGAGATGCCGCTGCGGATGACCCCCTGCACACGGCCCATCATGCCCATCACGGGCGTCAAGCCCGGATTCGAAATGAAAAGTCGCACAAGGACGTCGGCCAACAGCCCCGGCGGTCATAGCTCGGCGAGCGGTGGTCCCGGTGCAATCAGTGCAGGTCCACGACAGCGGTGATCACGCCGAAGGACCGACGGGTCGTCATCGTGCCGAGGCCGGCGAGTGGTGCGAGCAAGCCGGCGTCCTCCACCAGGATGTCGGCGCGCACCCGGTACCCGCCGCATCGACGGATCTCGGCGAGCAGGCCGGTGAGCAACTCGCCGCCGATGCCGCGGTGCTGCCACTCGTCCTCGACGAGGATCCCGAGCTCGCGGACACCCGGGGCTACCACGGCGGCACTCGCCAGGCCGACGAGCCGACGGCCGCGGCGCGCTACCAACGCGACATGCCCGTCAGCGCCGGTGAGGACGGCGTGCAGATACCGCTGCGGGAAGACGTTCGTGTGCCCGTGCCACCTCCGAAACCGCGTGCCGCGGGAACACCGCTCGTGCATCGCGACCAGGTCGGCGGCGTCGTCCGGACCGGCCGGCCGGATCGCCTCGGTCACTCTCGCAACGTCTATGACCAGCGTCATAGAGGAGGTGTAGCACCGTCCAGCCTCCACGACAGCTGTACTATGACGGATGTCATGAAATCGACGGGGGAACACCACCCGCGGGCCCGCATGGTCCGCAGCGCCGCGTTGCTGCTGCGCGAACGGGGGCTGTCCGGAACCGGGATGCGTGACATCGCCGAGCATGCACGGGCGCCTCGGGGGTCCCTGCAGCACTACTTCCCCGAGGGCAAGGACCAGGTCGTGCGGGAGGCGCTCGACTGGGTCACCGCGCAGGTCACCGAGCCCCTCGCGAGAGAGGCCGCGGCACCCGACGTGGTCGGCCGGATGTTCGGGCGCTGGCGCAAGATCCTGCAGAGCACCGACTACCTCGCGGGCTGCCCGGTCGTCGCGACGATCACCGACGCGGCCGGCAACGATGTGCTGCTCGACAAGGCCGCCGAGACGCTGCTGCGCTGGCGTGCCGCGCTCGCCGACGCGCTGCGCCGCGGCGGGCTGCCGGACGACCGGGCCCACCGTCTCGCCGTGCTGTCGATCAGTGCGCTCGAGGGTGCGATCGTCCTGGCCCGCGCCGACCGCGACCTCGCCGCCTTCGAGACGGTCGCGGCCGAGATGCAGCAGATCGTCGCCGACGCGCTGCGCTGATCAGCGCAGGTACTTCTCGCCCGGACCCTCGCCCGGTGGATCGGGGTAGGACGACGCCTCGCGGAAGGCCTGTTGCAGAGTGCGCAACCCGTCGCGCAGCGGCTGCCGGTGCAACCCGAGCTGGTCCTGCGACGCCGCGACGAGCCCGGCCAGCGCGGTGATCAGCTTGCGGGCCTCGTCGAGGTCGAGGCGCGGCTCGCTGTCGGGCGCCAGCCCGAGCTTCTCGGCCGACGCGCTCATCAACATCACGGCCGCCCGGCTGATCACCTCGACTGCGGGGATCTGCGCCAGTTCGCGCACCGGCAGGTCGGCCAACTCGTCCAGCGCCTCGGCCCCGTGCCCGGGCAGCGGAATGGCGTCGCTCGGGTGCGCCTCGGACGCGCTGCCAGGAATCCCTGCCCCGGTGCCGGCGTTGCCCCCATCGGTCGCGGATTTTGGATCGGAGTCAGCCACGCTGTTACCCTGTCATTGCGACCAGCCTCCGTTCGCGCGGGGGTATGCAAGCGGAAGCTCCCGAAGCCTCCCACCCGAGCCACCGGAACAATCGAGTGAGCCGGGTCCGGTCCGCGGCGTCCGGCACCCGCCGGACGTGCGCCGCACTCTCGCGGCACGTGGACTGGTCGAGACCCGGGGCCCCGCGCGCACGAACCGCAGCGGGGCCTTTCGCATTCGCGCAGGGGCCGCTGCACCAGGAGAAGAACGACCAAGGAGGTCCCATCAGCTCCGAACCGAGGATCAACGACCGGATCCGGGTACCCGAGGTACGCCTCGTCGGGCCCGAGGGCGAGCAGGTCGGCATCGTGCCGATCGGCAAGGCACTCGAGCTCGCGGCAGAATCGGATCTCGATCTCGTCGAGGTCGCACCGATGGCGCGTCCGCCCGTTTGCAAGCTCATGGACTACGGCAAGTTCAAGTACGAGAGCGCGCAGAAGGCACGTGAGGCCCGGCGCAACCAGGCCCTGACCGTCATCAAAGAGATGAAGCTGCGTCCGAAGATCGACTCGCACGACTACGAGACCAAGAAGGGTCACGTCGAGCGTTTCCTGAAGGCCGGCGACAAGGTGAAGGTCACCATCATGTTCCGCGGTCGCGAGCAGTCCCGTCCCGAGCTGGGGTTCCGGCTGCTGCAGCGCCTGGCCGACGACATCCAGGAGCTCGGCTTCGTGGAGTCCTCGCCCAAGCAGGACGGCCGCAACATGATCATGGTGGTCGCACCGCACCGCAACACCAGCAGTACCCGAGCCACCCGGGCTTCCCGGGAGAACGAGATCGAGACCGGCGCCGACGGCGCCGCGTAGCGATCCCAGACGAATAGGAACGAGCAGCCCCGATGCCGAAGAACAAGACCCACAGCGGGATCAAGAAGCGCGTCAAGGTAACTGGCAGCGGCAAGCTGCTGGCCCAGCACTCGGGCATGCGTCACAACCTCGAGAAGAAGCCGTCCACCGTGACGCGCCGCCTGACCGGCACCAAGGAGCTCGCCGGAGTCAACGCCAAGCGCGTGAAGAAGCTGCTCGGCCGCTGACCCACGACAGCCGCTCAGGCCGGTCGTCCCGACCCGCCGCCGGTGAGCACCCGGCGGCCCGAACACCCAAGGAATCCCCGTGGCACGCGTCAAGCGGGCAGTCAACGCCCAGAAGAAGCGCCGGAGCACCCTCGAAGCCGCCAGTGGTTACCGCGGGCAGCGCTCGCGCCTGTACCGCAAGGCCAAGGAGCAGCTGCTCCACTCCGCGACCTACCAGTACCGCGACCGCAAGCAGCGCAAGGGTGACTTCCGCCAGCTCTGGATCACGCGCATCAACGCCGCGGCCCGAGCGAACGACATCACCTACAACCGGTTGATCCAGGGCCTGCGGCTGGCCGGCGTGACGGTCGACCGCAAGGTCCTCGCCGATCTCGCCGTGACCGACGCGCCGGCCTTCGCCGCGCTCGTCGAGGTGGCCCGTGCGGCTGTCGTCGCAGAGGGCACCGGCGGCGCGGCGGCCCAGTCGCCGGCCGCCTGACGCGGCACCGGCCCTGCTCAGTTCCTCCAACGCCCGGCTCGCGTCGGCCCGGCGGCTCACCCGCCGCAAGGACCGCCGCGAGACCGGGCGTTTTCTCGCCGAAGGCGCCCAGGCGGTCCGTTCGGCGATCGCGGCCGGCGCCGTGCTCGAGCTGTTCGCCACAGCCGAGGCGATGCGGCGGCATCCCGAACTCTCCGGCGGTGCCGACGAGATCAGCCCGAAGGACGCGGCTGCACTGTCCGAGACCAGCACGCCGCAGGGTCTCGTCGCCGTCTGCCGCACACCCGGCGCGCGCGTCGACGATGTGCTGGCCGGCGCGCCCCGCCTGCTCGCCGCGCTGGTCGAGCCCAACGACCCCGGCAACCTCGGGACGATCATCCGCACCGCCGATGCCGCGGGCGCAGACGCGGTCGTGCTCGACGGGGGAGTGGATGCCTACAACGGCAAGGTGGTGCGCGCCAGCGCCGGCAGCCTGTTCCACCTGCCGGTCGTCGAATGCGCCACGCATGAACTGCTCGCGGCTGTGGCGGCGGCCGGCCTCACCTCGCTGGCGACCTCCGGCGGGGATGCCCGCGAGTTCCACGATCTCGACGACGTCGTCGACGACGGCACGCTCGCCGCACCCACACTCTGGCTGTTCGGCACCGAGGCGCACGGTCTGCCCGACGGCGTGCTCACCGCGGCGGACCGAGTGGTGCGCGTACCGATCTACGGCGGCGCCGAAAGCCTGAATCTCGCAGCGGCCGCGGCGGTCTGCCTCTACGCCAGTGCCCGCGTTCAGCGCCGCCGCAGCTGACCCACCTCGGCCCACTGCGTCGGTCGCCCCTCACCGTCCCGCCGGGATCGGCATAGTCGCTCAGGGCCACTCGCTAGGCTGACCAGCGTGAACTCGCGGCGTTTCGAGGTCTTTCGCGGGCGGCTGGCGGCCGCCACCCGCGCATGCTCCGTGGCCTGACCGCACGGGCGGCGCGCCCCCGACAGATTCTCCTGACCCGAAAGACCTGTTCACGATGCCGAATCCGAGCTTCGACCCCGTCGAAGTGAGCACCCTGCAACCCGAGGCTGTCGACGCCGCCGTAGCCGATGCGCTCGTCGCGATCGCCTCGGCCGGCACGCTCGACGAGCTGAAGACCGCCCGGCTCGCCCACGCAGGCGACCGGTCTCCACTTGCGCTGGCGAATCGCGAGATCGGCGCGCTGCCACCGGCCGCCAAGGCAGCGGCCGGCCAGCGGGTGGGCGCGGCCCGCAGCC
The DNA here is from genome assembly GCA_032160545.1 of Pseudonocardiales bacterium. Taxonomy (GTDB): domain Bacteria; phylum Actinomycetota; class Actinomycetes; order Mycobacteriales; family Jatrophihabitantaceae; genus DATGFB01. Next base: position 34,401 of record JAVHVN010000070.1, read on the forward strand.
GCGTGAGCGCCGCGCTCGTGGCCCGCCAGGGCGAACTGGAGGCCGCGCGCGACGCGCGCGTGCTAGTCGAGGAGTCCGTCGACGTCACCCTGCCGACCGACCGCCGTCCGGACGGCGCCCGGCACCCGTTGACCACCATCCAGGAGCTGTTCGCGGACGTGTTCGTCGCGATGGGCTACGAGGTCTCCGAGGGTCCCGAGGTCGAGGCGTCCTTCTTCAACTTCGACGCGCTGAACACGCCTGCGGAGCACCCGTCGCGCGAGCTGACCGACACGTTCTACGTCGAGTCGCCCGACTCCGGGCTCGTCCTGCGCACGCAGACCTCGCCCGTCCAGATCCGGGCGATGCTCGAGCGCACCCCCCCGATCTACATCGTCTGCCCGGGCAAGGTGTTCCGCACCGACGAGCTGGACGCGACCCACACTCCGGTGTTCCACCAGATCGAGGGGCTGGTCGTCGACGAGGGCATCACGATGGCCCACCTCAAGGGCACCCTCGACCACATGGCGCGATCGATGTTCGGAGCCGGCGCGGTCACCCGTCTGCGCCCCCACTACTTCCCTTTCACCGAGCCGAGCGCCGAGATGGATCTGCTGTGCTTCGTCTGCCGCGGGGAGTCGGCCGGCAACCCGGACCGTCCCTGCCGTACCTGCCACAGTGAGGGCTGGATCGAGTGGGGCGGATGCGGCATGGTCAACCCGCGAGTGTTGCGCGCGTGCGGCATCGACCCGCAGCGCTACAGCGGTTTCGCGTTCGGCATGGGCATCGAGCGCACCCTGATGTTCCGCAATGACGTCGCCGACATGCGCGATATCGTCGAGGGCGACGTGCGCTTCACTGCGGCGTTCGGCATGGAGGCCTGATGCGGGCACCCGTGAGCTGGCTCGCCGAGCACGCCGAGGTCCCAGAAGGGACGAGCGCGCGTCGTCTCGCCGACGCCATGATCCGCATCGGCATGGAGGTCGAGCGGGTCGAGTCCGGCGCGGACGGCGTCTCCGGCCCGGTGATCGTCGGCAGGGTTCTCGGCTTCGAGGCCGAGCCGCAGAAGAACGGCAAGACGATCCGCTGGTGCCAGGTCGACGTCGGCCAGTACAACGATGGCGGGCAACCGCGCGGCATCGTCTGCGGCGCAGCCAACTTCGCCGTCGGCGATCTCGTCGTGGTCGCGTTGCCGGGAGCCACCTTGCCCGGCGGGTTCGCCATCACCGCGCGCAAGACCTACGGCCACGTGTCCGACGGCATGATCTGCTCCACCCGCGAACTCGGGATCGGCGACGACCACAGCGGCATCCTGGTGCTGCCGCCGGATTCGGCCGAGCCGGGTGCGGAGGCGCTCGCCGTGCTCGGCCTCGACGAGGCGGTGCTCGACATCGCGGTGACGACCGACCGCGGGTACTGCTACTCGATTCGCGGGCTCGCGCGCGAGGCCGCGGCGGCGCTCGGCACCGGGTTTCGCGAGGTCGAGGCCGAGGTGCCACCCGTCGACGGCCGGGCGTACGACATCGCCGTCGACGACCCCGCCGGCTGCGATCAGTTCTCCGCCCGGGGGGTGACCGGACTCGACCCCGCGGCGCAGACCCCCGACTGGATGGTTCGGCGGCTGCGCCAGTGCGGGATGCGCTCGATCTCCCTCGCCGTCGATGTCACCAACTACGTGATGCTCGAGAGCGGCCAGCCGCTGCACGCGTTCGACCGAGCCAGGCTCATCGGGCCGATCGCCGTACGCCGTGCCCTGGCCGGCGAGCAACTGATCACCCTCGACGGCCAGAAACGTGCGCTTGACCCCGCCGATCTGGTCGTCGCCGACGGCAGCGGCGTGATCGCGCTCGCAGGCGTGATGGGCGGCGAGTCGACCGAGGTGGGTGCGAGCACCACCGACATCCTGCTCGAGGCGGCGCACTGGGACCCGCGATCGATTGCGTTCACCGCCCGCAGGCACAAGCTGCCGAGCGAGGCGTCGCGAAGGTTCGAGCGGGGTGTCGATCCACAGATCGCCGCAGTCGCATTGCAGCGCTGTGTCGACCTGCTCGTCGAGTACGGGGGCGCGAGCGCTGCCGAGGGCTTCACCGTCGTGGGCAGCCCCGCGCCACCGCGGCCGATTCCTTTCAGTGCGGACGAGCCGGGCCGGGTGGCCGGCATGCTGATCACGACCGCCGACACCGTCGCGCACCTGCGTACGGTCGGGTGCGCGGTCGAGGGCAGCGAGCAACTGACCGTCACCCCCCCGACGTGGCGGCCCGACCTGCTGCTCTCCGCCGACCTTGTCGAGGAGGTGGTCCGGCTCGTCGGCTACGACCTCCTGCCGAGCGAGCTGCCACCGCCGCACGCCGGCACCGGGCTCACCTCGCAGCAGACCTTGCGACGGGCGTTCTCGCGTTCGGTCGCTGCGGCGGGCCTCGTCGAGGTGCTGAGCTACCCCTTCGTCGCACCCGAGATCCACGACCAGTTCGGTCTCCCGTCCGACGACCCGCGCCGCGACGCGCTCCGGCTGGCGAATCCGCTGTCGGAGACCGAGCCGGAGCTGCGCACGTCCTTGCTGCCGGGTTTGCTCGCGACGCTGCTGCGCAACGTCGGGCGTGGCTCTCGCGACCTGGCCCTGTTCGAGACCGGCCTGGTCTTCGGCCCGCGTCCGGCGACGCGAGTACCCGAGGTCGGGGCCATCGACCAGCGGCCTTCGGATGCCGAGATCGCGGCGCTCTATGGCGCCGTGCCGCCACAGCCGACGCACCTGGCCGCCGTGTTCTGCGGGGACGCCGAACTGCCCGGCTGGTGGGGCCCGGGCCGTGCTGCCACCTGGGCCGATGCGGTCGAGGTCGCGCGGGTCGTCGCCCGCACGGCTCGCGCCGGGCTCACCACCACCGCCGCGGACTACCCGCCCTGGCACCCCGGGCGATGTGCGCGGCTGGAGATAGCGGGTCGCCTGGTCGGGCACGCGGGGGAGTTGCACCCCCGGGTGGTCGCCGCGCTCGGACTGCCCGAGCGCACCTGCGCAGTCGAACTGAACCTCGACACGATCGAGGTGCCCGGACCGGCGAAGGCTATCGCCCTCTCGGCCTTCCCACCGGTACTGCTCGACGTCGCGCTCGTCGTCGGCGTGGCCGTCGCGGCCGGGGACGTGCAGCGTGCCCTGCAGCAGGGCGCCGGCGCGTTGCTCGAGTCGGTACGCCTGTTCGACGTTTACGAGGATCCCGAGCGGCTGGGCGCCGGCGTCAAGTCCCTGGCATTCGCGTTGCGCTTCCGCGCGCCCGACCGCACTCTCACGGTCGAGGAAGCCTCGGTCGCTCGCGACGCCGCGGTCGCCGAAGCGGCGTCGCTCGGAGCGCGACTGCGCAGCTGACCCCACCGCTGTATCAATTTGCATGATGGTGCATAATCGTGCGTATGGGTTACCGAGCCGCGATCGCCGGTGCCAGCGGATACGCCGGCGGTGAACTGTTGCGGCTGGCCGCAGGACATCCCGACCTCGACGTCATCGCGGTGACCGCGCACGGCAATGCGGGCCATCCCGTCGGCGCCGTACATCCGAACCTGCGTTCCGTGGCCGAGTTGACGTTCGCCGAGACCTCACCCGAGGCGCTGTCCGGTGCCGACATCGTCTTCCTCGCACTGCCGCACGGCGCTGCCGCCGCGCTGGCCGAGGGGCTGGCCCCCCACCAGCGAGTGGTGGACCTCGGTTCCGACCACCGTCTCGCCGACCCCGCGGCCCACGATCGGTACTACGGCGGTCAGGCCGCACCGGCGTGGACGTACGGCCTGCCAGAGCTGCCCGGACAGCGCGCGGCCATCGCACGCAGCACCCGCGTCGCCAACACGGGGTGCCACGCGGTCGCGGCCATCCTCGGCATCGCGCCGCTGGTCGCCGCACGTGTCGCCGCTCCAGCGGACGTCGTCGTCACCTCGGCTAGCGGGACGTCCGGAGCGGGTCGCGCACCGGCGGCGCACCTGCTCGGTAGTGAGGTCATGGGCGACCTGTCCGCGTACAAGGTCGGTGCGCACCGGCACGTCCCCGAGATCACCCAGGCGAGCGGCGCGACATCGGTCACGATGGTCCCGGTGCTCGCCCCGATGCCTCGCGGCATCCTCTCCTCGATCGCGCTGCTGCCGGCAGGAGCGGTGACCGAGTCGGACGTCCGGGCGGTACTTGTCGACGCGTACTCCGACGAGCCGTTCGTTCACGTGCTGCCTCCCGGTCAGCAGCCGCACACTGCGGCCACTGCGGGCTCGAACTCGGCACACCTGCAGGCCGTTCTCGACATGGATTCAGGGCGCATCGTCGTCACCTGCGCGATCGACAACCTCGGCAAGGGCGCTGCCGGGCAGGCGCTGCAGAATGCGAACCTCATGCTCGGCCTCCCCGAGACCGTCGGTCTCGCCGTCGACGGCATCGCACCGTGAGCGTCACCGCGGCGCGCGGCTTCCGGGCGGCCGGCGTCGCCGCCGGGCTGAAGAGCAGCGGCGCGCCAGACGTCGCGCTCGTGGTCAACGACGGCCCGTCCGACGCCGCGGCCGCGGCCTTCACCGCGAACCGGGTCAAGGCCGCACCCGTGCTGTGGTCGCAGCAGGTGCTCGCCGACGGCAGGCTGCGTGCGGTCGTCCTCAACTCCGGCGGCGCGAACGCGTGCACCGGCCCGGGTGGGTTCGCCGACACCCATCGCACCGCCGAGCATGTTGCTGCCGCCCTCGGCATCGGCGCAGGCGACGTCGCGGTGTGCTCCACCGGCCTGATCGGCGAACGGTTGCCGCTGCCGGCGCTGCTCGGCGGTGTCGACGCGGCGGTCGGGGCGCTCAGCGGGGCCGGTGGCCCTGACGCGGCGGAGGCCATCCGCACCACCGACACCGTCGCCAAGCAGGCGCAGGCCACCCACCCGGACGGCTGGACGATCGGCGGCATGGCCAAGGGCGCGGGGATGCTGGCGCCGGGTCTTGCGACGATGCTCTGCGTCCTCACGACCGACGCGGCGCTCGACCGGGCTGTGCTCGACTCGGCGCTTCGGTTCGCGAGCGCCCGCACCTTCGACCGCATCGACAGCGACGGCTGCATGTCGACGAACGACACCGTCGCGCTGCTGAGCAGCGGAGCCTCGGGTGTCACTCCCGATCCCGCCGAGTTCACCGAAGCACTGCTCGGGGTGTGCGCCGGGCTCGCCCGCCAGTTGATTGCCGATGCCGAGGGCGCGACCAAGGAGATTGCCGTCGAGGTCATAGGCGCCGCGAGTGAGCAGGACGCGGTCGAGGTGGGCCGCTCGATCGCGCGCAACAACCTGCTCAAGTGCGCGCTGTTCGGCAACGACCCGAACTGGGGGCGGGTACTGGCCGCCATCGGGACGACCGCAGCGCAGTTCGACCCCGACCGGCTCGACGTGGCGATCAACGGCGTGCAGGTGTGCCGCGGCGGTGCGGCCGGCGACGACCGCAGCCTGGTCGACCTGTCCGGCCGCGACGTCACGATCCTGGTCGACCTGCACGCGGGCGACGTCGCGGCGACGGTGTGGACGAACGACCTCAGCCACGCCTATGTCGAAGAGAACTCGGCGTACTCCACATGACCGTCAGCCGGGCGAATGCCCTCGAGAAGGCCTCGGTCCTGGTCGACGCGCTGCCGTGGTTGGAGCGCTTCCACGGCCGGATCGTCGTAGTCAAGTACGGCGGCAACGCCATGACCGGCCCCGAACTGCAGCGCGCGTTCGCCGAGGACATCGTGTTCCTGCGCTACGCCGGCCTGAAGCCCGTCGTCGTACACGGCGGTGGGCCGCAAATCACTGAGCACCTGGGCCGGCTGGGCATCGCCAGCGAGTTCCGCGGCGGGCTGCGCGTGACCACGCCCGAGGCGATGGCGGTCGTGCGCATGGTGCTGGTCGGCCAGGTGAACGGCGACGTCGTCAACCTGATCAACGACCACGGGTCATTCGCCGTCGGCCTGTCCGGCGAGGACGCCGCCCTGCTGACGGCCGAACGTCGCGGTGCTGTCGTCGACGGCGAACTCGTCGACCTCGGCCAGGTCGGCGACGTCGTGGATGTCGACCCCGCGGCTGTCCGTGCGCTGATCGACGCGGGCCGGATCCCGGTCATCGCCACCGTCGCGCGCGGTCGCGACGGGCTGTCGTACAACGTCAACGCCGACACGGCTGCCGCTGCCGTGGCGGTCGCGCTCGGCGCCGAGAAGCTCATCGTGCTGACAGATGTCGAAGGGCTCTACGCCGACTGGCCGGCCACCAACGAGGTCATCAGCGAGATCCGGGCCGACGAACTGACCGAACTGCTGCCGAGCCTGTCGAGCGGCATGGTCCCGAAGATGGAAGCGTGCGTCCGCGCGGTCGACGGGGGTGTGCCGCGTGCGCACATCCTGGACGGCAGGGTGCCGCACGCGCTGCTGCTCGAGGTCTTCACCAGCGAGGGTGTCGGCACGATGGTGCTGCCACGGAAGGACGACGCATGACGAACGCCGAGCGCTGGAACGCGGTCATGATGCCGAACTACGCAACCCCTCCGCTGACGCTCGACCGAGGAGCGGGGATACGCGTGTGGGACACCGACGGCACCGAGTACCTCGACTTCGTCGCGGGCATCGCCGTGTCCTCCCTTGGGCACGCCCATCCGGCGATCGTCGAGGCGGTGTCCGCGCAGGTCACCAGGCTCGCGCACACCTCCAATCTGGTCATGCATGAGCCTGGCCTGCGCCTGGCAGAACGGCTCGTCGACATCGTCGGCGCGCCGGCACGGGTGTTCTTCGCGAACAGCGGTGCGGAGGCCATCGAGTGCGCGCTCAAGCTGGCCCGCAAGCACGGCCGCGCGCTCGACCCCGACGGCCGTCGGCTCGAGGTCGTCGCCGCCCACAACAGCTTCCACGGACGCACGCTGGGCGCGCTGTCGATCACGGGCAATGCGGCCAAACGCGAACCGTTCGCGCCGTTGCCGGGTCCGGTGCGCTTCGTTGACTTCGGCGACGTCGCCGCACTGCGCGCCGCGGTCACTGAGCGCACCGCGGCCGTGTTCGTCGAGCCGGGTCTCGGCGAGGGTGGCGTCGTGCCGTTGCCCAGCGGGTACCTCGCCGCGGCGCGAGCGGCGTGTGACGCCACCGGCGCGCTGCTCGTCACCGACGAGGTGCAGAGCGGCATCGGCCGCACCGGGCACTGGCTCGCGAGCGCGGCCGAGGGCGTGCGTCCCGACGTCATCACCCTCGCGAAGGGGCTGGGCGGCGGCCTGCCGATCGCTGCGTGCATCGGGCTCGGCCGGTCGGGGGAGCTCTTCGCGCCCGGCGACCACGGCAGCACGTTCGGCGGCAACCCGATCGCTTGCGCGGCCGCCCTTGCGGTGCTCACCACGATCGCCGACGAGCACCTGCTCGACTCCGTGAAGCGGGTCGGCGAGCACCTGGCCGACCTGCTCGCCGCGATCGACAGCCCGCTCGTCAGCGGCTCCCGAGGCAGCGGCGTGTGGCGCGCACTTGTCCTGACCGAGCCGACCGCACTGGCCGTCGAGGCCGCCGCCCGGACCCGAGGCCTGCTCGTCAATGCCGTCAAGCCGGACGTCATCCGGCTCGCGCCGCCGCTCGTCGTGACCGAGCAGGACGTCGACGACGCGGTGCCACGGCTGCGCGCCGCCGTGGACGCGGTGAACGAGGTGGCTCGATGACTCGGCACTTCTTGCGTGATGACGACCTGAGCCCCGCCGAGCAGCTCGAGGTGCTCGACCTCGCTGCAGCGATGAAGGTGGACCGGCACCGGCGCCGCCCGCTGATGGGCCCGCAGGCCGTCGCGGTGATCTTCGACAAGCCGTCGACCCGCACGCGCATCTCGTTCAGCGTCGGTATCGCCGAGCTGGGCGGCTACCCGCTCGTCATCGACGCGGCCACCAGCCAGCTCGGGCGCGGCGAACCGATCGAGGACACCACCCGCGTGCTCGACCGGCAGGTCTCGGCGATCGTGTGGCGCACTTTCGGTCAGGACCGCATCGAGCGCATGGCCGCGGTGAGCCGCGTGCCCGTGGTGAACGCGCTCACCGACGAGTTCCACCCGTGCCAGGTCCTGGCCGACCTGCAGACCGTCCGTGAGCGTTTGGGCCGGCTGGCCGGAGTGACCTTCACCTACGTCGGGGACGCGTCGAACAACATGGCGCATTCGTATCTGCTGGGGTGCGCGACGGCCGGCATGCACGTGCGCGTCGCGGGCCCGGCGTCGTTCCAGGCCGACCCGGCAGTCGTCGCCGCCGCCGAGCGGATCGCCGCCGGCACGGGCGGCTCGATCCAGGTGACCACGGATGCCGTGGCGGCCGCCGGGGGAGCGGATGTCATCGCGACCGACACCTGGGTGTCGATGGGTCAGGAGGACGAGAAGGCGGCGCGCTCTGCCCCGTTCCTGCCGTACGCGGTGACCGTCGAGATGATGGCGACGGCGGCTCCGGACGCCATCGTGCTGCACTGCCTGCCCGCGTACCGGGGCAGCGAGATCGCTGCCGAGGTCATCGACGGGCCGCAGAGTGCCGTGTGGGACGAAGCCGAGAACCGGCTGCATGCGCAGAAGGCGCTGCTCACCTGGCTGCTGGAGCAGGCTGATGGCCGCTCGTAGGCCGGTAGCGCGGGCAGCGGGCACCGGCACCACCGTGCGCGGGCGCGGCTCCTCCCGGCCGGTCGCACCGGTGACCGAGCTGCACAGCAAGGCAGCCCGGCACGCCCGCATCGTGGCGATCGTCGAATCGATGCCGATGCACTCGCAGGCCGAGCTCGCCCGTGCACTTTCAGCGGAAGGGTTCAGCGTCACGCAGGCCACCCTCAGCCGGGATCTCGAGGAGCTCGGGGCGGTGAAGCTGCGCACCCCCGACGGTGGCCAGCCCGTGTACGTGGTGCCCCGGGACGGCTCGCCGCTTGCGGCACGCTCTCCCGGCGACGAATCGCCGCAGCGCCTGTCCCGGCTGCTCGCCGACCTCATGATCAGCGCCGAGGCGAGCGCCAATCTCGTCGTGCTCCGCACCCCGCCCGGCGCGTCCAACTTCGTGGCCAGCGCGTTGGACCGCGCCGGCCTGCCGGAAGTGCTCGGAACGATAGCGGGGGATGACACGATCCTGGTCATCAGCCGTGACCCGAAGGGCGGCGAGGACCTCGTGCGACGATTCCTCGCTCTGGCCCACCCATGATGATCGATCCAGGAGACCCCACCCCGTGAGCAAGGTCCTGACCTCCCTTCCGGTCGGAGAACGCGTCGGTATTGCGTTCTCCGGCGGCCTCGACACCTCCGTCGCGGTGGCCTGGATGCGGGCCAAGGGCGCCATTCCGTGCACGTACACCGCCGACATCGGGCAGTACGACGAGCCCGACATCGCGGGCGTGCCGGCCCGGGCGGTCGAGTACGGCGCGCAGCTCGCACGCGCGGTCGACTGCCGCCGCGAGCTCGTCGAGGAGGGCTTCGCCGCCTTGGCCTGCGGTGCCTTCCACATTCGCTCGGCCGGCCGGGCCTACTTCAACACGACGCCGCTCGGGCGCGCCGTCACCGGAACCATGCTGGTCCGCGCGATGCAGTCCGACGACGTGCACATCTGGGGTGACGGCTCGACGTTCAAGGGCAACGACATCGAGCGTTTCTATCGCTACGGATTGCTCACCAACCCCAGCCTGCGCATCTACAAGCCGTGGCTGGACGCCGACTTCGTAAACGAGCTGGGTGGCCGGGCCGAGATGAGCCAGTGGCTCGTCGAGAACGACCTGCCCTATCGCGACAGCACGGAGAAGGCGTACTCGACGGACGCCAACATCTGGGGCGCCACGCACGAGGCGAAGACGCTCGAGCACCTCGACGTCTCGCTCGAAGCCGTCGAGCCGATCATGGGCGTGCGGTTCTGGGATCCCGCGGTCGCGATCGACGCCGAGGACGTCAGGATCCGGTTCGTGGCCGGCCGACCCGTCGCCATCAACGACGTCGCCCACGACGACCCGATCGAACTGGTGCACCAGGCCAACGCCATCGGCGGGCGGCACGGCCTGGGCATGTCCGACCAGATCGAGAACCGGATCATCGAGGCCAAGTCCCGCGGTATCTACGAGGCGCCGGGCATGGCACTGCTGTGGATCGCCTACGAGCGGTTGCTCAACGCGATCCACAACGAGGACACGATCGCCAACTACCATGCCGAGGGACGGCGGCTCGGCCGGTTGCTTTACGAGGGGCGCTGGCTCGACCCCCAGGCGTTGATGCTGCGCGAGTCGATCCAGCGGTGGGTGGCCTCGCTCGTCACCGGTGAGGTGACGCTGCGGCTGCGCCGCGGAGAGGACTACTCGGTGCGTGACACCTGGGGCCCAGAGCTGTCGTACCACCCCGACAAGCTGTCCATGGAACGTGTCGCGAACGCCGCCTTCGGCCCCGCCGACCGGATCGGCCAGCTGACGATGCGCAACCTCGACATCGCCGATTCGCGGTCGAAGCTCGAGCAGTACGCCGGTCAGTCGGCGGTCGCGCTCAACCGCAGTTACCTGCTGGGCGAGCTCGAATCGGCCGGTCTCGACGAGGGCGGGGCAAAACTCATCGCGGCAAACCCCGCATCCGGGGGCGCGGCGGGTCAGGACGAGACCGCACTCGACAATGCAGCGATGGAGTCTGGCGTTGACTGACGAGGACGTGACCGAAGCGAAGAGCCATCAGCTCTGGGGTGGCCGGTTCTCCGGCGGCCCGTCGGCGGCGCTGGCGGCGCTGTCGCTGTCGGTCCACTTCGACTGGCGGCTCGCCCCCTACGACCTACGGGCGTCCCGGGCCCACGCACGGGTGCTGCATCGTGCCGGGCTGCTGACCGACGACGAAGCCACCCGCCTGCTCGTCGCTCTCGACGAGCTCTCCGAGCTGGTCCGCACCGGCGAGTTCCGACCCACGGTCGAGGACGAGGACGTGCACACCGCACTCGAGCGAGGGCTGCTCGAACGCCTGGGCACGCTCGGCGGCAAGCTGCGCGCGGGCCGCAGCCGCAACGACCAGGTCGCGACGGATCTGCGCCTGTACCTGCGCGAGCACGTGCGCAGGCTGGTCGTTGCGATCGCCGAGCTCGAGACCGCGCTCGTAGGAGTGGCTGAGCAGCATGCCGACGTAGCAATGCCCGGAATGACCCACCTCCAGCATGCGCAGCCGGTGTTGTTCGCGCACCACCTGCTCGCGCATGTCCACGCCCTCGCTCGCGACGTCGACCGGTTGCGCGACTGGGACAAGCGCGCCGCGGTGTCGCCGCTCGGCTCGGGCGCGCTCGCCGGCTCGTCCCTGCCGCTGGACCCGGCGGCCGTGGCGGCCGAACTCGGGTTCGACCGGCCGGCCGCGAACTCGATCGATGCGGTGTCCGATCGCGACTTCGTCGCCGAGTTCCTGTTCGTGGCGGCACTGCTCGGGGTGCACCTGTCGCGCATCGGCGAGGAGGTCATCCTGTGGGCGACGCCCGAATTCGGCTGGGTGCGACTCGACGATGCTTGGTCGACCGGGTCGTCGATCATGCCGCAGAAGAAGAACCCCGACATCGCCGAGCTCGCGCGCGGCAAGTCCGGGCGGTTCATCGGCAACCTCACCGGTCTGCTCGCCACCCTGAAGGGGCTGCCGCTGGCGTACGACCGCGACCTGCAGGAGGACAAGGAACCCGTATTCGACACCGTCGAGCAGCTGCTGATGCTTCTGCCGGCGGTCACCGGGCTGATCGCGACCCTCGGCATCGACCGCGACCGCCTCGAGGCCGCCGCACCCTCGGGCTTCGCGCTGGCGACCGACGTCGCCGAGTGGCTGGTACGGCGGGGTGTCGCCTTCCGGGACGCGCACGAGATCAGTGGTTCGTTCGTCGCCTATTGCGAGGCTCGCGGACTCGATCTCCCCGACCTCACCGACGAGCAGCTGGCAGAGATCGACCCGCAGCTGACGTCTGAGGTGCGCGCGGTCCTCTCGGTGCGCGGTGCGCTCGAGGCGCGTTCGTCGGTCGGAGGCACCGCCCCGTCCCGAGTCGCCGAACAGCTCGCCGCGCTCGCCGCGGCAGTTCACGACCAGGTCGCCTGGGCGGGCGGAGCCTGAGCCGATGCCCGTCGAGCGCAGCCGGCTGGCCGTGCCTTCCGTGCGGCTCGCACCGCGCCTGCTCGGCGCGGTGGTGGTCTCCATGGTGGACGGCAGCGAGGTCGCCGTGCGTCTCACCGAGGTGGAGGCCTACCTCGGGACGGAGGACCCGGCATCGCACGCTTTCCGAGGCCCGACGCCCCGGACCGCGGTGATGTTCGGGCCGCCCGGGCACCTCTACGTGTACTTCACCTACGGCATGCACTGGTGCGCGAACATCGTCTGCGATGTCGACGGTCGGGCGTCCGCGGTGCTGCTGCGTGCAGGGACGGTGCTGCGCGGCGTCGAGACCGCCCGCGCGCGCCGCGCCGCGTCCCGCTCGGACGCCGATCTGGCGCGCGGGCCGGCGCGGCTGGCTAGCTGCCTGGGCCTGAGCGCCGCCGAGAACGGGGTGGACCTTTGCGCGCACGACTCGCCGGTTCGGCTCGAGTCCATGCGGGCCCGGCGACCGCCAGGAGTACGTGCCGGCCCCCGCGTGGGTATCAACACCGCCCAGGAGCACGCGTGGCGGTTCTGGCTGCCGGATGAGCCGTCGGTATCGGTGTTCCGGCCGGGTGGGCGCACGCGCATCCGGACCCGCCGGGCAGACTGACCGGCGTGAGTTCCGTACCCGAGACGCTCCCGGCCCACCTGCGCGACGCCTACGAGGTGCTTGCCTCGGGCACCGCGGAGATTCTGCCCGCGGACGGCCTCGCGGAGCGGCTCGCCGCCGCAGACCGCGACGGCCGGCCGCTGCGGGTCAAGCTCGGCATCGATCCCTCGGGCTCTGAGCTGACGCTCGGGCACGCCGTCGTGCTGCGCAAGCTGCGGCAGTTCCAGGACTTCGGGCACACCGCGGTGCTGGTCGTGGGCGGCTTCACGGGCCAGGTCGGCGATCCGTCCGGGCGCACCGCGACCCGGGTCGCTCAGACCTCCGAGCAGGTCATGGCCAACGCGCGTGGGTACTTCGACCAGCTCATGCGCATCCTGGACTCAGAGCGCACCGAGGTCGTGAACAACGCCGACTGGCTCGCCACCATGGGGCTCGCAGATGTTCTGGACTACGCCCGCCAGATCACCGTCGCCCAGCTGCTCGAACGCGACGACTTCACGCGGCGGTTCGCCGCACGGCAGCCCATCACGCTCTCGGAGTTCTTCTACCCGATGCTGCAAGGCATCGACTCCGTCGAGATCCGCTCGGACATCGAGATCGGCGGCACCGACCAGACGTTCAATAACCTGGTCGGACGGGCCTTGCAGCGCTCGCGTGGCCAGGCGCCGCAAGCCGTCATCACGTTGCCGCTGCTGGTGGGCACCGACGGCGTCGAGAAGATGGGCAAGTCGCTCGGCAATTACGTGTCCATCAACGACCCGGCGGCCGAGCAGTTCGGCAAGTTGATGAGCATCCCGGACGGGGTGGTCGGCATGTACGCCCGGCTGGCCGCTGGCCTGCGCCCGCGAGAGGCGGATGAACTCGAGGCCGCAGCCGCAGCCGGGGGAGCGGCCGCGAACCGGGCCAAACGGCGGATGGCCGGCGGGGTGGTGGCGCTGTACCACGGGTCCGACGAGGCGGCCGCGGCCGAGGAGCGCTTCGACGCCGTGTTCAAGCGGAACGAGGTGCCCGTCGACGGGCTGCCTGAACACCGGCTGCCCGAGGGCGATCCGTTGCATATCCCGGCGCTGCTCGCCGCCGCCGGGCTCGTGAAGAGCACGAGCGAAGGCCGGCGCGAGATCGACGCCGGCGCTGTGCGACTGGACGGCGATCCCGTCCGCGCACGGGAGTACGACCTACCCCGGGATCGCCTCGCCGGGCGCACGGTGGCGATCGGCAAGCGTCGGCAGATGCGGCTCGTCGACCGGGAATGAGGGCCCCGCTGCGCGTTGCTGCCAGAAGAGAACGGGTATCGACCAGCGTCTGAGCCTTCGATTTAGCGGCTGAGGAGTGTCTCAACCACCGGATTTGACTCTCTGCAAACCGCTCGTTAATGTTCTCCTTGTTCGACGAACGGGGCCAGGAACGGACGCCGCCGGCAACGGAGGCAGCCAACTGGGGCCGGTCGAACCATCCCCCAAGCGCGACGCGCCGCGGACCTCGCTCAGCGAGCCGTGTGCGGCGACCAAGTGGGAAGCGGGCGGGAGCCGGTCGTTTGACCGAGCGGAACCGACCGAGTAGCGTTACGCGGGTTGCCCCCGATCTGCCCGAAAGGGTCGTGAAGGTGCGCGTCCGCTCCTTGAGAACTCAACAGCGTGCCGAAAGTTAGTGCCATAAATTAACTCTCGTCCACGAGTCCGGCTTTGGCCGGGCACGTGAAAGAGATTCCTTTGGTACATCGAGCAATAAGCATTTCTGCACCTGCAGATTTGCAGCCCAGCTCGTATGAACCAGTGATTTGAAACCGTCTGCCAAGACGGAAACTTTCTAAGGTCGACAAACCCGGGTTCGCCCGGATGTCATATATACCTACACGGAGAGTTTGATCCTGGCTCAGGACGAACGCTGGCGGCGTGCTTAACACATGCAAGTCGAGCGAGGCCCTTCCTTCGGGAAGGTGCCCTAGCGGCGAACGGGTGAGTAACACGTGGGCAACCTG
>JAVHVN010000085.1:0-3231 GCA_032160545.1 Pseudonocardiales bacterium
CGCATCGCCGTCATGTACCTGGGCCGGATCGTCGAGGAGGGCCCGGCCAGGGAGGTCGTGCAGAACCCGCAGCACCCCTACACGCGGGCTCTGATCTCGGTGGTGCCCAAGCGCGATCCGCGCGAGCAGACGGTGCCTCAGATCCTCAAGGGGGAGACGCCAAACCCGGTGCACGTGCCCAGCGGCTGCCGCTTCCATCCGCGCTGCCCGATGGTCGAGGACCGCTGCCGCTCGATCGACCCCGAGCTGCACCGGGCACGGGACTCCAAGGTCGCTGAGCACCGCGCGGCCTGCATCGTCACCGCACCGGGTTGATCCGGGCCGCCGCGGCGTGAGCGCTCTCGATCTTCTCGCGGCCTACCGGCGGCGTGAGCGCTCGCCGGTCGAGGTGGTGCGGCAGACGCTGGAGCGGGCGGAGGAGGCCGACCGCGAGGTGAACGCGTTCGTGACGCTGACGGCGGAGCTCGCGCTCGAGCAGGCGGCCGCGGCCGAGCGTGCGTACGCCGACGGGTCGGCCGGGCCACTGGCGGGAGTGCCGGTCACGATCAAGGATCTGCTGGATGTGGTGGGTGTTCGCACGAGCGCGGGCTCGCTGGTGGACGGAGATCGTGTGGCCGAACGGGACTCGCCGCTTGTCGCCATCGTGCGCGCGGCGGGGGCGGCAATCATCGGCAAGACGGCGACCCCGGAGAGCGGCTGGAAGGGCGAGACGACCAGCCGCGTCCACGGATCGACGCTCAACCCGTGGCGCCCGAGCCAGGCTGCCGGCGGCTCCAGCGGCGGGGCGGCGGCGGCCGCCGCGCTGCTGCCGGACGTGCTGCACCACGGCGGCGACGGCGCCGGCTCGATCCGGATCCCATCCTCGATGTGCGGCGTGTTCGGGCTCAAGCCGACCTGGGGCCTCGTGCCCACCGACCCCGTCAACTCCGGGTTCTCGGTGCAGGGGCCGATCAGCCGCCACGTCGACGAGTCGGCGCTGCTGATGGACGTGCTGACCGGCGGGACATCGTCTGCACGGCTGGGCGAGGGGGTGGCGGGGCTGCGCGTGGCCTGGTCGCGCGACCTCGGGTATGCCGCGGTAGAGCCGGAGGTGGCGGCGGTCTGCGAGGCGGCGGCCCGGAGCTTCGCCGCGCTGGGCGTGAGGCTCGAGGAGGCGCACCCGCCGCTGGCCGACCCGTGGCCGATCGTGGATGTGATCTGGTGCGCCAACCAGGCCGCGCCGTTCGCCGGCGGCAGGCTGGATGAGGTGCGGGATCTGCTCGACCCAGGCCGGGTGCCGGTGATCGAGCGCGGCCTGGCGATGGCGGCCACCGACCTCGTCTCGGCGCAGAGCGCGCGGGCGCGCTACGGCGAGGCTTGGGACCAGTTCATGGGGACGTACGAGCTGGTGCTGTCGCCGACGCTGCCGGTGACCGCGTTCGCCGCCGGCCTCGACCAGCCGGGATCGGTCGCCGGGCGGCCGACCGAGTACCTTTCCTGGACGACGTTCACGTATCCATTCAACGTCTCCGGCCAGCCCGCCGCGACCGTGCCCTGTGGCAGCGTCGACGGTCTGCCGGTGGGACTCCAGATCGTCGGCCGCCGCGGCGCAGACGCTCTGGTGCTGCGAGCCGCGGCCACGTTCGAGGCGGCGCATCCGTGGAGGTTTCCCCGCAGTTGAAGAAGCCATGCACCAAGAAGCCGTATGCGACCTTGCACGAGGCCAAGCTCGCCATCGACGCCATGACGAAGCGGTTTCCTTCAGCGGTCTACAAGAAGCCCTACCGCTGCGCGACCTGTAAGGCATGGCACATCACCAGCACTCCGCCGCGGCGAGGTCGCAGGATCCAGCGCTGATCTCGCTGCGACGGGGCTGTTCGGTGAGAGTCGTGCGTCAGTCGAAGTGAAAGGTGACTGACACGCGCGCTGGCGCGGGCGAACTCTTTCGCACGATGATCGTCCACTGCCCGCCATGCTGCGCTTCGAGGATCGGGAAATGAGCGATGCAGGTAGATACACCCCGTTTGACTCGGCACGAATCCCCGTCGAGCGTCGATCCGAGAATCCACAGCCTGGTTCCGTACGATGTCTTGGCCTTCACCGACGCGACTGTTTTCGCCGAGGTCTCGACGGCCACAGTGAATGTCCGCTTCGAGGGATCCCGAGCTGTGATCGAGAACCGCTTGGTCGAAAGACCCGCCGGGAGGTTCACAACGCCGCTCTGGAGTCTGAGTGGTTCGGTCGACGTCGACGTGGAGCGTGGGCGGGTCCCAGAACTGATGGGCGAACCGGCTGAATCGTCCATGCATCCGGTCAGCGGCAGGATCACGACGAACGCGAGCAGCAGGCGCGACACAAAGCCAATGATACTGATGCAACAAAGTCGGCTGGTACGGCCAACTGGCACTCGATGAAACTGCAAAGTGGCACTCCCCAACGACACCCCGTCTGGCAGCCTGGACACCGATACCATCGTCCGGTGCCTGGCCCCGTAACGATCCGTCCCGCGCAGTCGCGCGACATCCCGTGGATGCAGGACATCGAGATCGCGGCTGGCCAGTTGTTTGCCGAGATCGGGATGCACGACGTGGCCGAGGACGGCGCCCACGAGAGCGACGTCCTCGCCGGCTACGTGGCCGGGGGCCGAGCGTGGGTGGCCGAACGGGACGGCGCCGTCTGCGGTTACGCGCTGGCCGCCGTGCTGGACGGCACCGCGCATCTCGAACAGGTGACGGTGCATCCCGACCACGGGCGGCAGGGGATCGGCGGCCGGCTGATCGAGGCCGTCGCAGACTGGGCGCGTGACCAGGGCTCCCCAACCCTGACGCTGCTGACCTTCCGCGACGTGGCCTGGAACGGGCCGTACTACCGGCGGCTGGGGTTCGTCGATCTGGCCGACAGCGAGCTCGAGCCTGAACTGGCGGCGCTACGGGCACACGAGGCGGAGCTGGGCTTGGACGTCAGCATCCGCGGGGCGATGCGCCTGACCCTCCGATGAATCTGGTATAGAGCACCGTTCATGACCGAACGTTGGAGAGATATCGCCGGCCCCGTGGGGCTTCTGCCGACCGGCGAGCGAAACGCGATCACCGACGTGCCGGGCGTGCTGGTCGGCCACTCGCAGGCCGAGAGCGGCGAGCTGACGGGCGTCACCGTGATCACGCCGCCGGCGCTGCCGGTGCGCGCCGGCGTGGCAACGGTGAACGGCGTGGGGGAGCTGACCAAGAAGCTCGAGATCGACGAGTGGGGCAT
>JAVHVN010000112.1:0-8478 GCA_032160545.1 Pseudonocardiales bacterium
GATCATTTGTAGCGCCGAGGGGCAATTCAATTGGCTCGAGCCAGGACGCTGAGTCGATTCATTGTCACACGCGTGTGCAAATCGGACTGATATCTGTTCAGCCAGCTAATGCCACGCGAGTAGTTGAAAATGCGCTTGTTCGGCGCGGGGCCGCCGTTATCCCATGCGTGCGGCGTTTGTCCGGCCATTTACCTGGTCAATGCCTGGACCGGCACCCGGAAATCGCGCCGAGCCCACTGATGCGGTGGCGAACGCAGCACGCTCGCCACCGCACCGTGGTCGATCGCCCGACCGCCCCCCACTGCCCGGGCGACCCGGCTCCCGTCTCTTGCGTTCGGCTCAGGCGAAGAACGCGTCGTCACCCGGCAGGTCGGAGTGCATCTCGAGTAGGTCCGTCGCGCGGTCACCGATGAAGGTGAACAGGATGGCGCCGTGGCTGATGCGGCGCTCGCCGTTGCGCGTCGCCGACGTCTGGTGCAGCGCCGTGACGTGCCCCTGACCGTCGCCGAACACCTCGACCAGCTCGGCGCGGAAGCTGCCGGCGGTCAACTCGGCGAGCTTGCGATACAGGCCGAGGACTGCGTCGATGCCCTTGAACGCTCCGGCGACCTGGCTGGTGCCGGGCGAGTGGTGCACGACGTCGGGAGACAGCAACGAGCGCAGTGTTTCGAAGTCGCCACTGTTGAACGCCTCGTACCCGCGGCGGACGAGGGACATGTACTTGTCGTCCGGCGCAGCGAGGTCGGCAGGTCGGCCCCGGCCGTATCTCGTGACGTCCGGCGAGTAGTCCACCATCACCGCGGGCTCGTCGCCGAGCACCCACGCGTCATGGCCGCTCGGGAGGTCGAACAGGTCCCCGGCCTCGAGCGTCGTCTCGCTGCCGTCGTCCATGTGGACCTGCATGCGGCCGGACGTGACGTAGCCGAGGTGGCGGATCTGGCACGAGTCGGTGCCGGCGATCGGCGCGACGTCGTTCGACCACCGCCAGCCGGGTTCGAACTCCGCCCTCATCAGGGTGAGGCCACCTGCGCTTCCCACAACCGCATGTCCGTGTGCGGCAAACGGACGGTTCTCGCCGTCGCGCTCGAGGTTGCTGACACTGGTGCCCATAGAGGACCACCTCCGACCGGCTAGGGTGCCGGGCGCCAGACTGCGTCCGGCTACCTGCGATCGTGGCACCGGCACACCGTCGGGGCTAGGGGACGAACCGGGCGAACCCGACCGGTCGTGCGAGTCGTCCACGCGTGGCACCCCTCAGCTATGTGTCGGACGTCTCCGAATAAGTGGAGCTAGCAGCTCCGGATTGTGCGTACGGTTGATCCGGAACCGGAGTTCTCACCTCCGAGCAGCTTCAGAAGGGCTCTTTCGATGGCCAATTCGACACTCGTCGACGCGCCCCCCGCCCGGGAGGTCGCGCCGCAAAGCAACCCGCACCACGCCCAGCGTTGGACAGTGCTCGGCGTCCTCGCAATCGCCCAGCTGATGGTCGTGCTCGACGCGACGGTCGTGAACATCGCGCTGCCGACGGCGCAGACCGCGCTGCACTTCAGCAACAACGACCGGCAATGGATCGTCACGGCATACGCACTCGCCTTCGGCAGCCTGCTGTTGCTCGGCGGCCGGATCGCAGATCTGATCGGTCGCAAGCGGACGTTCCTGATCGGCCTCGCCGGGTTCGCCGCCGCCTCGGCGTTGGGCGGCGCCGCCACCAGCTTCGGCATGCTGGTCACCGCCCGCGCCGTTCAAGGCGCGTTCGGCGCGGTCCTCGCGCCGGCCGCTCTCGCGCTGCTCACCACCACCTTCACCGAGTCCCGTGAACGGGCTCGCGCGTTCGGCATCTACGGGGCGATCGCCGGCGCCGGTGCCGCCATCGGCCTGCTGCTCGGCGGGGTGCTGACCGAGTTCGCCTCGTGGCGGTGGACGATGTTCGTCAACCTGATCTTCGCAGGTGCCGCCCTGATCGGCGGGTTCCTCTTCCTGCACCACCGTCCGTCCGAGGACCGGCCGAAGCTCGACCTACCCGGAACGCTCACCGTGTCAGGCGGTCTGTTCGCTCTCGTGTACGGCTTCTCGCACGCGGAGACCGCCGGCTGGGCCAGTTCGGTGACGATCGGGTTCCTGGTCGTGGCTGTCGTCTTGCTGACGGCGTTCGTCGTTCTGCAGGCCAAGGGCACGCACCCGTTGCTGCCACTTCGGATCGTGCTCGACCGCAATCGCGGCGGCGCCTACTTCGCGATGTTCACCGCCGCGGTCGGCATGTTCGGCATCTTCCTGTTCCTGACGTACTACCTGCAGCAGATCCTCGGGTACAGCGCCTTGCGCACGGGTGTCGCGTTCCTTCCGATGGTGGCCATGCTCGTGCTCTCGTCATCGGTGGTCTCCACAGCGCTCGCGACGCGCGTCAGCCCGCGGATCCTGGTGCCGAGCGGCCTGGGTCTCGCCGCGGTCGGGATGTTCCTGCTCACCGGCCTCACCGACCACAGTTCCTACACCTCGGAGGTCATGCCGGCGACCATGGTGTCCGGCCTCGGCATGGGCATGATCTTCGCCTCGGCGATGAGCCTCGCCACGCTCGGCGTGGCGGCCGATGACGCCGGAGTCGGCTCGGCGGCAGTCAACACCGCGCAGCAGGTCGGCGGCTCCATCGGCACGGCGCTGCTCAACACCATCGCCGCGACGGCAGCCACGTCCTATGTCGCGTCGCACGTAACGGCGTCCGGCGTGAGCGCAACGGTGCTGCGCCAGGCAGCGGTGCACAGCTACGTGGTCGCGTTCTGGTGGTCTGCCGCGATCTTCGCGGGCGGTGCGCTCGTGTCCGCACTGTTGCTGCGCTCCGGCGTGCCGCAGCCGGACGACTCGCAGGAATTGGTTCTAGTGTGACCACGATGCAGTGGACGGAAACGGAGGTGAGTGCGATGACATCGGCAATCGAGCGACCGGCCGTGGCCGAAGAGGATGCGCCAGCCCGTCCACTGCGCAAGGATGCAGCCCGCAATCGCGAGTTGCTGATCGCCGCGGCCCGCGAGGTGTTCGCCCGGCGGGGGATCGAGGCGAGCCTCGATGACGTCGCGCGCCGCGCCGGGCTTGGTGTGGGCACCGCGTACCGCCATTTCGCCAACAAGTACGAGCTGCTCACGGCGCTGATGACCCAGACGATCGACGAGATCGTCGCTCAGGCCGAGTATGCGGCGACCATGGACGACCCGTGGGAAGGCTTGGTCACGTTCCTCGAAGCGGCCCTGACCGTCCAGGCCAAGGACCGCGGTCTGCGCGAAGTGCTGATGGGCGTCCACGACCCCGAGAAGCTCGAGCAGGTCCACGACCGGATCGCGGCGCCGCTCGACGAGATCGTGCGCCGCGCGAAGCGCGCACGGCTGGTGCGGCGCGATGTCGAGCCGTCGGATGTCGGCGTGATCATCGGGATGCTGTGCACCGTGGCCGACATCGGGGGCGACGAGCACCCCGAACTCTGGCGGCGCTACCTCCCGCTGTGCCTCGAGGGCCTCAAACCAGGCGCGCCGAAGCCGGCGGTCAAGGCTCTCGACGAAGCTCAGATCCGGCGCGCGATGGCCACGCACAAGCACGGCTTCCCCGAGAGGCGTCCCAGCCCGTCCGGCTGACCCGCACCGAACGGAAGCCCCTACGGTTCGAGGGAGCTCGGATCGGCGGGCACGTCGACGGCCACCTGGCGCAGCACCTCGAGCGGGACGATCTCGAGCACCGCTGCGTTGGTCGATGCCAGCACGACCGGAGCAGCAGCGCCGTCGTCGTAGGCGCGTGCCCAGTTCACCGCGGTGACGCACCACCGATCTCCCGGCACCAGCCCGGGAAAGCGAAACCGTGGTTGCGGCGTGGACAGGTCATTGCCGATGCTGCGCTGGTGCTCGAGGAATTCGGCCGTGACGACAGCACAGATGGTGTGGCTGCCGAGGTCGTCCGGGCCGGTGCTGCAGCACCCGTCACGGAAGAACCCGGTGAGCGGGTCCGTGCTGCAGGGCTCGAGCTCGCCGCCGACGACGTTGCGTTCGGTCACCCGCCCAGCATCGCGTACTCCGCATACTCCGCGGCATCGGGACGTTTTGACTCGCCTCGACGGGCAGTGAAGGCTGGCGAGGTGCCGAGACGGATCTTGCTCGCAGCCACCGCGGCGACCGTAGCGGCAACAGTCGCCGCAACTACGCTGTCCGGCTGCACGAGCACGCACCCGCACGCCGTTGCTACGCGCAGCGGCACGGGCACGGCTGCCAGCGACGTAGGCATCCACAAGATCCAGCACGTCATCGTGATCATGCAGGAGAACCGCTCGTTCGACACATACTTCGGGACCTACCCGGGCGCCGACGGCATCCCGATGTCCGGCGGTCACCCAACGGTGTGTGTGCCATCCGGGACTGGCGCGCCCTGCGTCCGCCCGTACCCGGACCATGCCGACGTGAACGGGGGTGGGCCGCACGCACACGTCGACGCCGTGGCCGACGTGAACCAGGGCACGATGAACGGCTTCATGGCGCAGCTCAACCTCGCCAGGCATCAGTGCGCCAACTCGACCGATCCAGCCTGCACGGCGACCAACCATCCGGACGTGATGAGCTATCACACGGCGTCGGACATCCCGAACTACTGGGCGTACGCGAAGAACTACGTACTGCAGGACCACATGTTCGAACCGAATTCGTCGTGGAGCCTGCCCGCGCACCTGTTCACCGTGTCGGAGTGGTCGGGCTTCTGCACGCTGCACAACGTCCCGAGCAGTTGCATCAACGCGCTCCAGAGCCCGGACTACCCCGGGCACTTCGGCCTGCCTGGCCCCGCCATCAAGGCAGGCACCACCGGCGGCTCGAAGCCGATCTATGCATGGACCGATCTGACGTACCTGCTGCACGCCGGCGCGGTCTCGTGGGGCTACTACGTCGCTTCGGGCACCGAACCGGACTGCCAGCTCGACTCCGCGCTGACCTGTGCACCGGTCAAGCAGGACGCCGCGACCCCCGGCATCTGGAACCCGCTGCCATGGTTCGACACGGTCCGCGCGGACGGGCAGGAGGACAACATCCAGTCGACGAGCAAGTACTTCGCCGCTGCGAAGGCCGGGACGCTGCCGAACGTCAGCTGGGTGATCCCGTCGGGAGCGGACAGCGAACACCCCCCGTCGCCCGTCAGCAGAGGCCAGTCGTGGGTTACCAGCCTCGTCAACGCCGCCATGCAAGGACCCGAATGGGACTCGACCGCCATCTTCGTCGTATGGGACGACTGGGGCGGTTTCTACGACCACGTGAACCCGCCGGTCGTCGACGCGAACGGCTACGGCCTGCGAGTGCCCGGCCTCGTGATCAGCCCGTACGCGAAAAAGGGGTACATCGACCACCAGACGCTGTCGTTCGATGCGTTCGCGAAGTTCATCGAGGACGACTTCCTCAACGGCAGCCGGCTCGATCCGCGCACGGACGGGCGGCCCGACCCGCGGACGAGCGTGCGGGAGAACGCGTCCGTGCTGGGCAATCTCGTCAAGGACTTCGACTTCACCCAGCCACCGCGAGCGCCGTTGCTGCTGCCGGTGAATCCCCGCACCACGTTGACCGGCACCCCGAGCGCCGGAACGCTCACCCAGGCTCAGAAGTCCGGCGATTCCGACGGCTGAGCTCGCAGCGGGTCGCGTTGCGGGGTGCAGCCTCCGTGCCACCTGAGCGCTCGCGAGCCTGGAGTGAGCCAAGACCTACTCTGGGGCGGGTGACTCTCGCCCGGCTCGCCGCTACCGCTCTCGCCCTGGTCGCACTTGCTGGTTGTACCTTCTCGTCCACCGGCCGAGGGTCGACGGCGAGCAACACCCGTCGCTCCGGATCCACGCCGACGGCGGCGTCCAGCGCGGACGCACCCGCCTCCCAGTACTACGTCTCCATCGGCGATTCCTACGCTGCGGGCTACCAGCCGACGGGCCGCGGCACCGGCGCCACGACGCGCAATGGTTTCGCCTACCAGCTCGTCGGTGACACCGCCGCCCGCGGATACCGATTCTCGCTGGTCAACTTCGGATGCTCGGGCGCGACGACGACGTCGGTGCTGACCGCCGCAGGATGCCCCAGTACCGACCTCGGCCCGGGCGCGCATGACTACGGTCCGAAGACTCAGGCCGCGGCTACCGAGGACTTCATCCGGGCCAACCGGGCGCGGATCGGGCTGGTCACCGTATCGATCGGCGGCAACGACATCACGTCGTGTGCTCTGTCGGCGTCGCCGCTCACCTGCCTGCCGCCGGCCCTCGACAAGGTCAAGGCGAACCTCACCACGTTGCTCACCGGACTGCGTGCCGCTGCGGGACCGAACGTGCGAATCGTCGGCATCACCTATCCGGACGTTCTCCTCGCCGGTGCCCTGCTCAAGGACCCGGCCGCGCAGAGCGTGGCGCCGCTGTCCGTCCTCGCCTTCCGTACTCTGATCAACCCGACGCTGAAGGCTGCCTATGACGCTGCTGGTGCGGGCTTCGTCGACGTCACCGACGCCACCGGGGCGTACGGCCCGCTCACCGAGACCACGACCCTGGCGCCGTACGGCACCGTGCCGGTACCGGTCGCGAAGGTCTGCGAGCTCACCTTCATGTGCGAGTACCAGGACATCCATCCGCGCACCAGCGGGTATGCGCTGATCGCCGGCCTGATCGCCGCCCAGCTCCCGAAACGCTGAGGACCTACTGCCGAGCTAGAGCGTGTCTGACAAATGCCGGGTCCAGGCGATGACGGCGTTGAGGACTGCTGCCGCGCGGTAGACAGTGGCGAGTTTGTCGTAGCGGGTAGCGAGACCGCGCCACAGTTCGAGGTGGCCGAAGCGGCGCTCGATGACGTTGCGGTTGCGGTAGTCGGCGGCGTCGAAGCCAGGCGGCCGCCCACCACGTGAACGCCAGGTCCAGACCGTCTGCCACGGCTCGAACACCTCCGGCGGTTCACGCCACGCCAGCCCACACCGGTACCGGTAGATGATCGCCTGGACCATCGTCCGCGCATCCGAGAACGGACGACCCCGCCGACCCGTCGGCGACGGCAACATCGCCGCGATCAACGACCACTGGACATCAGACAACAACCGAAATCTCGACACACAGCCGAGGCTCTCGACGGTCAGCCCCGATGTTTGTCAGAAACGCTCTAGCTCTGGTTGCTGGTCGTCACCGCGTTGTTGACTGGGCAGTTGCCTTCGCTCCGGCCGCACGCTGCGAAGTCGCAGAGGCGACATAGCCACGGTTGCGGACGGTCGTGACTGTGGGCGGAACGTTCCTCTGCTCTGGCGAGGGTGACTGTGGTCAGCATCGTGTCCAGTGCTGCCGCAAGGTTGTCGACCTCGTCCGAGGTCAATGCGGACAACGCGCTCGTCAGTGACGTCTCGCGCGCTTGACGTATCCGTAGGGCCATGCGACGGCCACTTCGGGTCAACACGACGGATACGGCCCGTCCGTCCTGCGCTCCGACCCGCTCGACGAGGCCTTCGGCTCCGAGGCGATCGACGAGGCGGACTGTGCCCGAGTGGGTCAGGCCCAGAACGGAACTCAACTGCGTCACCGACCCGCCGTCGAGGAACTCGTGCAAGGCGGCCAGTGCGGCGGGGGCCGACGGGCCGAGCGCCGCGATCGCTTCGACGGATGCATTCATCCGGTCGGCGACCACGAGGCTCAACGCGCCCAGGGCGTTGGCTGCGTGCTGGCGGCTTGACCGTGTTCGCGACACCGTTCTAGGTTATATGTATGAGTCACACACAGTCTATGAATGAGCACGGCGAGTCGACGGCGGAGTTCTCGATGCTGAACATCGACAGCGCGGACCCAGCGAGGCTGGCGCGGTTCTACGCGGCCGCGCTCGGCTGGGAGGTCACCTACAGCGACGACAGTTACGGGATGGTCGAAGGCAACGGCATCAAGATCGGCTTCGGCAAGGTCGAGGGATTCCGGTCTGCGCAGTGGCCTGATGAGGCTGCCGTCAAACGCTTCCACCTCGACCTGCGGGTGGACGACCTCGACGAGGCGACCGAGAGCCTGTGCGCGATCGGAGCCAGCCAACCTGACTTCCAACCCGGAGCTGGGCGCTGGCGGGTGCTGCTCGATCCCGACGGCCAACCGTTTTGCCTGAGTCCCCGTCCTGCGGCTGTGCCGTAGCGCCCCGTCGTGACAGAACTCGCGGAGCTGCTCGTCCAGGACGCTGAGGCATGGCACGCCTGGCTCGACAGCCACCGTGCCGACCACCCGGGGGTCTGGCTGGTGCTGCACAAGAAGGGCGGTCAGACGACGGCCCTGACTTACGCGCAAGCGCTTGACGAGGCGCTGTGCTTCGGCTGGATCGACGGGCAGATCGCACGACGTGACGACGACAGCTATCGCCAGCGCTTCACGCCGCGCCGGCCGGGCAGCCCCTGGTCCGCCAGGAACGTCGAGCACGTCGCCCGCCTTACCGAGGCTGGACGGATGCAGCCAGCCGGAATCGCGGCCGTCGACGCGGC
>JAVHVN010000115.1:0-50028 GCA_032160545.1 Pseudonocardiales bacterium
GACGTGCGCAACCCGACCGACGCGATCGGATTCTCCCTCGCGCTGCGGGCCCAGAGCCTGCTGGTCAGTTAGCCGATCCCGGCCAGCTCCACGCACGCCCGCGCCTCGGTGATGACGTGCGACGTGGAGCCGCCAGGGGTCTCGAGCAGCACTACGGTCTCCAGCCCAGCCTCCTGCAGCCGGTGCAGCCGCGCAGCGCACATCTCGCGGTCGCCCGCCACCGCAAGCACGTCGATCAGGTCGTCGCTGACGAGGTCCACGGCCGGCCGGCCCGCGAGCAGCGCAGCACGGAATCGCGCGGCCAGGTCAGGGTCGATGCCGGCCTGCCGGGTGATGTCGTGGTCGCCGTGGACCCCGAGATACTTCGCGACCGTCGGCCGGATCGCGTCCCGAGCGGCGGCGGCGTCCGGTTCACACGACCAGAGGGCGTACGAGGACATCGTGCAGTCCGGCCTGGCGACCTGACTGCGTGCCCAGCGGACGTAGTCAGGGGACGACAGCACCGACAGGAACACTCCGTCGGCGACCTGGCCGGCACGGGACAGCGCGCGCCGCCCTTTGACACCGAGCACGATCGGCGGGTCGGTGCGCAGCGGCGAGAAGGACAGTGCCGCCTCTACGTCCCACCCCGCCCCGTGATGGCTCACCGGCGCGCCCGCCAGGACTGCCCGGATGATCTCGACGCACTCCACCAGGCGGCCGAGCGGCGCCTCGAAGGCGATGCCGAGCTGATCGGACATCCACCGGCTGTTGCTGGCGCCGAGGCCGAGTACCGCCCTGCCTGCACTGAGCTCGTCGAGGCCGGCGAACTCCATCGCGGTCAGCACCGGATGCCGCGTCCACGGATTGACTACGCCGACACCGAGAGCAACCCGGCTGGTCGACGCCGCGACCGCCCCCGCGAGAGCGAACGCGCCCCGTTCGAAGTAGTCCTCCGACAGCCACACCTCGTCGAAGCCCGCCTGCTCCACCGCGACGGCGACGGCGACCGCCTCGTCAGCGCGGCGGGTGCCCGACGGGGCGAAGCCAACCTTCACGATGCCGCATTCATGGTCTGCTCGAGCGCTGCCAGGGTCGGCTCGATGACCGGAACCGCAGGCAGCGTCGACGCCGTCGCGCCGACGTCCTTGAGTCCGGTGGACGTACCGATGCACACCGCGACGTCGTCCCGGCCCAGCGCGCCGCGCCCCTGCAACCCGCGCAGGGCGGCCAGCGTGATGGCGGAGGATGCCTCGACATAGATGCCTTCCAGGCGGGCCAGCATCCCTTGCGCAGCAAGGATATCGCCGTCACGTGGCGTCGCGATCGCCGTCCCTCCGCTGGCCGCGATCGCCTGGTGCCCCTGGAACGTCGCCACCGGCGTCGCGATGGAGAAGGCGACCGACGGGCCGCCCTCGACGCGGCTGTCCCGGCCGGGCTGGCCGGCCGCCGACCTGGCGTAGGGCCCGAACACCTCGGCCGCCACCAGGCGGGGCACCCGCGTGATCGCTCCGAGTCCCAGGAGATCCGCGAAGCCACGCTGCAGCCCGATGATGCCGTCGCCATAGGCCACCGGGGTGATCACCACGTCGGGCGCGCGACCGAGGTCGGCGACCAGTTCGTAGGCCATGGTCTTGTAGCCGTCGACGGCGAACGGGTTGGACCCGGCGGGTGGGTCGACGAAGCCCGACATCGGCATCCACCCGTGCTCGCGGATCGCCGCACGCATGATCGCCCACCGGTCGGACGGGTTCTTCAGGGCGACGACGTGTGCCCCGTAGGACTGCATGAGCACCTTCATCGTCAGCGGGACGGACTCGATCGTCAGCGCGACGCACCTGATGCCCGCCGCGGCGGCGTAGGCCGCGACCGCCGCACCGTGATTGCCCGTGCTCGAGACGACCACGACCTCGGCGCCGGCCTCGCGCGCCTTGGTGATGCCGACGGCCGCCAGCCGGTCCTTGTACGACCAGGTCGGGTTGCGCGACTCGTCCTTCCAGTACAGCTCGCCGGTGCCCAGCCGCTCCGCGACCCGGCGGATCGGCAGGAGCGGCGTCCCTCCCTCGCCCAACGACACGGGGACGGTCGCCGGCCCGAGCGGGAGCAGGTCGCGGTAGCGGAACAACCCGGGCTGGGTGCTGTCCGGGCACAAGCCTTGCGCGAGCCGGGACAGCTCGTACACCGGCAACGCGTTCACATGCTGCCCCTGCGCCTCGCATGCTGCGCAGATGTCGAAGGCCGACGACTCCCCGTAGTCGCGGCCGCACCGCGGGCAGCGAAGCGTACCGGCATAGGCAGTGCTCACGCCGGGATGACGCGCAGGCCGCGGTCGGTCACGGTGAACCGACGGTGCCCGCCGGCGGTGAGCACGATGGTGTCCTCCACCATCATGCCGCCCCATCCGAGCACGTAATACGGCGTCTCGAGGCAGAACGTCATGCCCTCCTCCAAGATCGCGTCCGTTGCCCGGTTGATGATGGGGGGCTCATAGACGTCGAGCCCGATGCCGTGCCCACAGTGCTGGCGGCGGTAGGGCGACACGCCGTTCGCCTCGACGACGTCGAGCGCCAGCTGGAAGATCGACCGGGCGCTCACCCCGGGGCGGATTGCGGCGAGCTGCTGCTCCTCGCCCTCGAGGATCGCGGCGTACCGCTTGGCCTGGAGGCTGTCCGGCTCGCCGACCACGGCGGTCCGACCGATGTCGGACCAGTAACCGTCGACCACACAGCCGACGTCGAAGCGGAGCAAGTCGCCAGGCACGATGGCCTGGTCCGACGGGTACACGTCGGCGAACGCGCTGCGCGGCCCGGTGGTGGCGACGACGAACCTCGGCTCGGCCCCGGCGGCGGCCATGTGGCTGGACACGATCGAGGCGAGTTCGCGCTCGGTGCTGCCCACGGCGGCCGCGCCGATCGCGGCGGCGACGCCGTCCTCGGCCAGGCGCGCGCTCCGCTCCAGAAGATCAACCTCGCCGGGCAGCTTGGCGGATCGTACGCGCAGCGCCCACGAGGAGGCGTCGACGAATCGCGCGTCGGGGAGCGCGACAGAGAGCTGGGCCAGCGTCGCCGGGTTGAGGGCTGACTCGTCCACGCCGATCGTGGCGGTGCTCAGGTGGCACGACGTCACGGCCGAAACCATCGCGTCGACGAAGCCGGCATGGGCATCGGGCGCGAACGCGGCCGGCAGCTCGGCGGGCGATTCGAAGTAGAAGCGTCCGTACGGCACGTAGTCGTCGACGGGGATGGCGCTGTCCGTGGCCGGCGCGGCATCGGCCACCGGGCCGACGACGACGGTCCGGTCCCCACCGACCAAGGCGCCCATGGACGGTATGCCGTGCACGCTCGCACCGAGACTGCGATAGCCGGTGGCGTAGAGGACATTGGCCGCGGAGACGGCGAGGAACGCGTCGAACGGAGCCGCGGCCAGGTGTGTGCGCAGCTTCGAGATGCGTTGCGCGATAAGGGAATCAGTCACGAAAGGTCCTCCGGTGCCCCGTCACGCGCCCGTTCGGGTGCGGCGGGCCTACCGTTCACGACGGCGATGACCGTCTCGGCGAATTCTTGCATTTGATCTCGGGTGCGCGAGACGTCATTGGCCGCGAACAACAGTCCGGACAGTGTCGTCACGCCCGCGTCGGCGTAGCGCCCCACCTGGTCGATCACCCGCTCCGGGGTGCCGATCAGGTTTCGTTCGGCCCAGTCCGCCTGGCGCCCCTTGAGAGTCGATTCGGAGAGCGAGCGCATGTGGTTGTACAGCTGCGAGGACTCGAAGATGTCCGCGGCACCCTGGTCAGTGGGTGCGATCGCCACTGACATCTGCGGTGCCACGTCGAAGTCGGCGGGCAGCGTGCGGCCCACGGCCTCGGCGCTGCGGCGCACGTCGGCGATACCAGCGGCCATCTCGGCAGGGGTGAGGCAGGCCGGCAGCCACCCGTGCGCATACTTGCCGGCTCGTTCCTTCGAGCCTGCCGCATTGCCACCGGAGAGGACGGGCAGCGGATCCTGCACCGCCTTGGGATAGCTCTCGACGTCGGCGAAGCTGATGTACTCGCCGGTGAACGTCGCGCGCCGCTCGGTCAGGAGCAGGTCGAGGGAGCGCATGAACTCGTCGGCGTAGTCGCCGCGATGCATGCGCCGCTCGGGCCACATCGCCTCGGTCTCCTCCCGGTACGCGCCGATCCCCAGCCCGAGGACGAAGCGCCCGCCGGAGAGCTGGTCGAGGGTCATCGCCTGCTTGGCCACGACGACCGGATGGCGGAACGTCATCACCGTGACGGCCGTGGCCAGCCGGATCGTCGTCGTGCGGGCCGCGACGTAAGCCAGGTAGAGGTACGGGTCGTAGAAGCGCGGAGGATCCGCGAATTCCTCGCGCACGTACGCCTGGGTGCTGATGTGGTCGTTGCCCCACACGGAATCGAAGCCGAGTTGTTCGGCGTACACGGCCAGGTCGACCGCCTGCTCGGGGTCCGCGTACGGGACGGGGTACATCATTCCCTCGGTGCCCGTCGGAACGGCGAGACCAAACTGCATAAGGCGACTCCCCCTGGACCGCGGGCCTTCCGCGACGTCATTAGTTGACCAGGGATGCGCGAGTTCGTGCGCTGTGTGCCCGCACAGGCTTGCTGCGCGCGTCGCTGTCGGAACCTACAGATGTCGGACAGTGGCGGGTTTCCGACCACGGAGCACGCTGGCTAGCGGTCGTCGCGAGGCTGCGGCGTCGGCGCGTGGAGCGGGGCTGGCCGACCCCGCGCTGCCCTACGTCGGGGCCATGTTCCGCGACCTCGGCCTCACCGAGCGCCGTCGCCGCACCGACCAGCGCTTCGAGTGTCGACGGTTCCGACCTCGCCCGCCACTTCCTTGTCTATCACGGCCGCAGCGAGGCCGACGCCCGTACCGTGTGGCTGGGCAACGCGCTGCACACCACCTTCGGGGTGATGAACGACGACGTCCTCGCGCACTTCGTCCCAGGATTCACCCGCCAGGACTTCGTCGAGATCATCCTCGGGTCTCAGTGGCCCGAGTACTTCGACGCCAGCGATGAGCTCCGTCGAGGTGGCGGCGTGCCTCGTTCAGGGCGATTCGGGGTTGCCGGCCGCACGCCTGAGCACCCACATCAGTCACATGATGAGCACTCACATGATGAGCGCTCCAGCGTCGATGGGCAGGGCGACGCCGGTGATGTACCGCGCCTCGTGCGAGGCCAGGAACAGCACCGCATTGCTGACGTCGATCGACTCGACCCAGTCGATGGGCAGCAGGATGGTCGCGGCCGACGCGGAGCCGAAGTCCTCGCGGGTCGGGTTCTCGACGTCGGGGCAGAACAGGTGGTACATGCTCTCGTTCTGGATCATCGCTGTGTCGACCTGCGTCGGGTTCACGGTGTTCACCCGGATGCTGTGCGGGGCCAGCTCCTGCGCGAGCGTCTTCATCAGGCCGACGACTCCATGCTTCGCCGAGACGTAGTGCGAGACGCCGTTGTACGAGCGCAGCCCCGCGACCGAGCTGGTGAGCACGATCGACCCGCCGCGCCCGCCGGCGATCAGGTGCGGGATCGCCACCTTGCACGTGCGCCACACCCCGCTGAGGTTGATGTCGATCATGTCGCCCCACGTCTCCTCGGAGAGCTCGTGCGACTGACCGTTGGAGAGGATGCCCGCGTTCGCGCTGACGATGTCGAGCCGACCGAACTCGGCGACGCCGGCGTCGACCGCGGTGCGCAGCGACTCGACGTCGCGCACGTCCGCCTGGCGAGCGACGATCCGCCGCCCGAGTTCCTCGACCCGCCGCACCGTCTCGTCGAGGTCGGCGCGGCTGGCGAGTGGGTAGTCCACCGACTTGATGTCCTCGCAGAGGTCGACCGCGATGATGTCGGCGCCCTCCTCCGCGAGCCGCAGGGCGTGACTGCGTCCCTGCCCGCGCGCCGCACCGGTGATGAAGGCGACCTTGCCTTCGACCCGACCTGCCATGTCCACTCCTCGGTTCGTCATTTGATGAGCACGCCGGCATCGACCGGCAGTGCGACGCCTGTGATGTAGCGGGCCTCGTCCGAGGCCAGGAACAGAACGGTATTGCTCACGTCGCGCGGTTCGACCCAAGGGATGGGCAGCAGGTGCATCGCCTGCGACACCGGCGCGAAGTCGGCCCGGGTGGGGTTCGGCACGTCGGGGCAGAACAGCGCGAACATCGGTTCGTTCATGATCATCGGCGTGTCGACCTGGGTCGGGTTCACGCTGTTGACACGAATGCGGTGAGGTGCGAGTTCCTGCGCCAGTGTCTTCACCAGACCGTTCACCCCGTGCTTCGCAGCCGTGTAGTGCGCGATGTTCGCATATCCCTTCAAACCCGCTGCCGAGCTGGTGAGCACGATGGCGCCGCCGCGTTGCCCGGCAACGATGTGTGGAATCGCGAGCTTGCAGGTACGCCACACGCCGCTCAAATCGACGTCGACGACTGCCGACCACACCGACTCGGCGAGCTCGTGTGCCGGTGCCGGGTTGTTGACGCCCGCGTTCGCACAGACGACGTCGAGGCGGCCCAGCTCGGCCACGCCTTCGTCCACCGCCGAGCGCAGCGAGTCGATGTCCCGCACATCCGCCTGCCGCGCTACCACCCGCCGGCCGAGCGCCTCGACCACCCGCACTGTCTCGTCGAGATCCGCCAGGGTCGCCAGCGGGTAGGGGACGTTGTCCAGGTCGCTGCACAGGTCGATCGCGATGACGTCGGCACCCTCCTCGGCGAAGCGCACCGCGTGGCTGCGACCCTGGCCCCGCGCGGCACCCGTGACGAGCGCTACCTTGCCGGCCAGCCGCCCCTCGGTCACTTGATCAACCCGTAGCGGCGACGGTCGATGGTGAGCGCGACCGCGGCGATGACGACCACGCCCTTCACGATCAACTGCGTGTACGGGCCAACCGCCGTGATGTCCATGCCCGAGCCGAGGATGACGATCACCAGTGCACCGAGCAGCGTGCGGTGCGGGCCGCCGACGCCGCCCGACAGCGCCGTGCCACCGACGACGATCGCGGCGATCGAGTTGAGCAGGCTCGGGTCTGCGCCCAGTGGCACGCCGGTGCTCGCCTGGCCGGTGAGGATGATGCCGGCCACGGCGGCGATGACACCCGACAGCACGAACACCGACAGCTTCACCGAGAGCACCCGCACGCCGCTGAGGCGCGCCGCACGCTCGTTGCCGCCCACGGCGTAGATGTGCCGACCGTACGACGTCACGAACACCAGCACAGTGAAGACGATGACCAGGACGAAGGCGAGCAGCGCCCCGTTCGGCACCCCCCTGATCGAGGACTTGTTCACCAGCGTGTTCAGCAGGCCCGAGTTGTAGGACACCGGGCCGCCGTGCGAGATCGTGTTCGAGACGCCGTCGAGCACCGACATCATGCCCAGCGTGACGAGGAACGAAGGCACCTTCAGCAGTGTCGCGATCAGGCCGTTGGCCAGCCCGACCAGGCCGCCGACCAGCAGCACGAGCAGGATCGCCACCACGCCGCCGTACGAGTCGAGCCACTTCGCGATCAGAATGCCGGCGAGCGTCGCGTTGGCGGCGACCGAGAGATCGATGCCACCGATCAGGATCACGAACGTCCCGGCCAGTGCGAGCACGGTCAGGAACGCCATTTGCCGCTCGATGTTCTGCGCCGAGCCGGTCGAGATGAACGCCGAGTTCCGCGCGCCGAAGTACGCGACGAGTACCACCAGGGCGACGATCGGCACCAGGATGTTGCGGTATCGCGCGAGGTAGGTGAGTGCGTTCGCCCTTGACCTTCCTCCGGATTGCGGGCCTCCGGCCGCCGGGGGCGACAGTACGTCGAGAGAGTTCATGGTCACTGCAACCTCACATCATGTGCCGGACGACATCGATTTCAGACGGCTTCGCCGTGGCCGACGCGGCAATCTCCGCGCTCACCCGGCCGTCCTTGAGCACGAGGATGCGATCGGCGAGGCCGATGATCTCCTCGAGCGATTCGGTGCACAGCAGCACGCCGACACCCCGCGCGGCGAGCCCCCGCAGCAGCGTGTAGATCTCCTCGCGGGTGCCCACGTCGATGCCGCGCGTCGGGTCGTCGAGCACGAGCACGCGGCACTCGCGGGCCATCCAGCGCGCGAAGACCGCCTTCTGCTGATTGCCGCCGGACAGCTCACCAATCGGTGTCGACAGGGACTCGGTCTTCACCTGCAACCGGTTCGCCAGCTGCGCCGCCGTGGCCCACTCATCGCGCAGGCGTAGCAACCGGGTCCACCGAGAGGTGAGCATGTCGAGGAACCCGATGGAGATGTTCGAGCGGACGGACATCGTCGTGAACAGCGAGTCCGTCGCGCGCTCGGGCGGGACGTAGAAGACGCCGCTCTTGACCGCGAGCGGCACCGTCCAGCGTGGCTGGTGCCGGCCGGCGACCTCGATCGAGCCGGAGTCGAGTCGGGTGGCCCCGGCCAGCGCGGCGGCGAGTTCGGACTTGCCCGACCCGACGACACCGGCCACACCGACGACCTCGCCCGGGCGGACGGTCAGGTCGACGTCGGCGAAGACACCTGTCTTGGTCGCGCCGGTGACCCGGATGACCGGCTCGGCCGAGACGGCACCGCGCTGCTCGTCCTCGCGGTAGTAGTCGGTGCTGCGCTCGCGGCCGACCATCAGCTCGTGCAGGCGGTCGAGGGCGACGTCGTCGCTGGGCAACGTGTCGATGACCCGGCCGTCGCGCAGCACCAGCAACCGGCTGCTGAGCCGCAGGACGTCCTGCAGGATGTGCGAGACGTAGATGAACGACGCGCGCGGCCGCCACCGCTCGATCAGCGAGAAGAGCAGCTCGGCCTCGTGCTCGCTGAGCGCGCTGGTCGGCTCGTCGAGAAGGATCAATGCCGGACGCTCGGCTAGCTGCGCCGACGCGAACGCTTTGGCGATCTCGACGAGCTGCCGTTGCGGGTAACTCAGTTCGGCGACGAGCGCATCGGGACGGATGTCGTCGATGTGCATCTCGCGCAACAGCTCTCCGGCGGCCGCGCGCAACCGCCGCGCCCGCAGTCCTCGCCCGCGAACGAGCGCCTCGCGGCCGAGATAGATGTTCTCGTAGACGCGTAGCGACTCGACGAGCGCCTGCTCCTGCACCACGACCGAGACGCCGAGGGCGGAGAGCCGGCGCGGGTCGCCCAGCGGCGCGTGCACGTCGTCCACTGTCATCGTCCCGGTGTCGGGGCGGACCGTCCCGCTGAGCACGCCGATGAGAGTCGACTTGCCGGCGCCGTTCTCGCCGATCAGGCCGAGCACCTCACCGGTATGCACCTCGAGCGACACCTCGCGCAGGGCGCGCACGGCTCCGTAGCTCTTGGAGATACCGGTCAGGGTGACCGTCGACGTTGCAGGCAAGTCGCTCAGCTCCGAGTAAGCGAAGGCGGTGATGTTGCGGCGGTCACGCGACTAATCCGACTCATGCCACCAGCGAGCTCTTGAACTCGAACAGCGGGCCGCTCTTGAAGGCGGCCGAGTACTGGCTGCGCACCGAGGCGATGTCGGCGGAATCCCAGGCGGAGTTGAGCTTGTACTGATCCTGGGCGATGCCGGCGTAGTACTCCTTGGGGTCGATCGGGTTGAGCAGGGTCTGCGGGTCCCAATCGGTCGGGTGCAGGGCCTTGCTCATCTTCGCCCAGTCGAACGGCAGCGTGGCGCCGTAGATGCCGGTGAGCACCTTGCTGGCGCTGTCGGGCGTTACGAGCAGTGCGCCCTGCGAGATGAACTTCTCCGGCAGCGTGAACGGCGCGCCGTTGAGCACATCGAATACCGTCACGCCGAGCAGACCGGCGGTGAGGCCGCCGATCGTCGCGCTGGTCAGGTACTGCTTGCCGTCGGCGATGTACTGGATGTTCTGCTTGTTGCCGTCGAAGCCGGTGACGATCTTGCCCTTGATGCCCTGGGCGTCGAGGGCGGCGATCACGCCGGCCGCCTCACTGTCGTTCTGCGCGAAGACACCGACGAAGTCCTTGACGGACGGCAGCACGTTGGTGAACGACTTGCGCGCGTCCTCGGCGATCCAGTTGCCGGGTGTCGCCGTCACGATCTTGATGTTCGGGTAGTCCTTCAGCGTCTGGTTCAGGCCCGCGGTGCGCTGGTCGTCGGCGGACGAACCCTTCTGCCCGGGCACGTGGATGATCGTTCCGCTGCCGCCGACCTTGTCGAACAGGGCCTTCGCGGTCGCAGCGGCGATCTTCACCGACGGCGGCGTGATGAACCGGACCCACTTGTCGGCGTCAGCCGGCGTGTACCAGGCCGGCGCGGTGTACGAACTCGCGTAGAGGATGCCGGCCGACTGGCAGGCCTTGGTCACTGCGGCGGCCTGTGCCTCGGTGGCCGGCGTGCCGAAGATCGACTTGCCCCCGGCGGTGCGGACGTTGCCGACCTGCCCGATGGCGGTGTTGACATTGCCCTGGTCCTCGAACGACGTCATCGAGCAGCCCAGCGCGCTCATCGCCTGCTTGCCGCCGTCGTTGAAGGCGACGAAGAAGTCGTTGGACAGCGTGGTCACCTGGCACCACGTCTTATCCGTCTTGATCTTGGCACCGCCGGCCGCGGCGTTCGACGCGGTCGTCGAACCACCGGGCTTGGACGAGCTGCACGCGGCGGCGCCGACCACGATGCCGGCGGCGCCGAGGACGGACAGGAACGCCCGCCGTGACATCGGGTCCGGGAAGGTGCCGTTCCGAGCGATGTCGACCAGCTGCGACTCGGTTGAAGCCATGGTGCGCATCTCCTTCATTGAGATGTTCGGGTGCCCGGGATCAGGCGGGTAGCAGGTGCTGGACGAACCAGTTCGCGGCCTCGTCGGCGGCGACCGCGAGCTTGTCGCGGTCGCTGTACAGCGTCATGTGCGAGGTGTGCGGCAGAACGACGAGCTTCTTCTTCTCGGTGGGGATCCGGTTGTAGCTCTCGATCTCGAGGTCCCAGAGGGTGAGGTCGTCTCCCTCGGCGACGATCATGAGAGTCGGCGTGTCGTAGATCCGCGTGACGAACGGACCGACGTCGTAGTTGAGCAGCAGGTCCACCGACTCCATCGTGCTGAGGTTCTGATAGAGCGGTGCCTCGGTCTGCTGCAGCGCGGCGAAGGTCGTCTTCGTCTCGGGGAACGGCCAGGACGACAGCTCCTCGTCCGGCGTGGTGCTCGCATGGGGGATGTAGAGCCGCTTGCTCGGGTCCTCGTAGCGCAGCTGACGGTCCTCGAGGATCGCCTGCCACAACCGGCGGTAGCCGAGCGTGCCGTGCACCCGGCGCATGTTGCGGTAGCCGTCGACCACCGGGATCTGGCTGACGATCACCTTCACCCGCGGGTCGGTCGCCGCCGCGACGAGCACATGGCCGCCGGAGTACGAGATGCCCCAGGCACCTATCCGGTCGGGGTCGACGCCGTCGGCACGCTCGAGGAAGCTGATCGCGTTCTGGTAGTCGCGGATCTGCGCCCACGGATCGAGGTGCTGGCGGGGCTCACCGTCGGAGACCCCGAGGTTGCGGTAGTCGAACACCAGCGCGGCGATGCCCTCGGCAGCGAACCGCTCTGCGTAGTACGGCATCACCAGCTCGCGGACGTAGCACCAGCCGCCGGCCAGGACGACCGCGGGCACGGGGGCGCCATCCGCGCCGTCGGGCCGGTACAGCCAGCCCCGGACGGTGCTGCCTTCGCTCTCGAACTCGACGTCTTCGCGGCGCATCGCAGCCTCTCGAAAGGTGGAAAGAGCAGAGGTTCCCTCACCGACGCGGTTGCTGAGTCATCGCGTCGTGTCGTGTTCCGGCTGGCTGATCGGGCCGCGCCGTTCAGATCGAGGTGCGGATCAGAATGAGCCAACCGAAACATGGTTGTCAAGTAGCACTTTACGGCTGGATCTTGGAAGTCGGCGAGGTTTCACTGTCCAGTCACACTGGACGGCCGGCAATCGGGCGGATACATTTCCGACACACCCCGGGTGAACGCCGAGGGGGACTCCCGCGTGCTGGACAGGACTTCGATGAACCGCGATCAGCTGCTCGACGCCTACCTGCGGATGGCGGTCATCCGCAGGATGGAGCAGCGCATCGCCGTGCTCTACCGCGACGGTCTGGTGCCCGGTTTCGTGCACACCTCGGTCGGTCAGGAAGCGTGTGCTGTGGGCGCGCTGTACCACGCGCGCCCGAGCGACGTGATCACCTCGACGCACCGCGGCCACGGGCACGTGCTGGCCAAGGGGCTGCCGCCGCGGGCGATGCTCGCCGAGCTGATGGGCAAGGAGACCGGCGCGTGTCGCGGCCGCGGCGGATCGATGCACGTAGCCGACCCGAGCATCGGCATCTTCGGCGCCAACGGCATCGTCGGGGCCGGCCTGCCGATCGCGCTCGGCGCCGCGCACGCCTTCCAGATGCGCGGCGAGGACGGTGTGGTCGTCGCCTTCTTCGGCGACGGCGCGGTTGCAACCGGTGCGTTCCACGAGTCGCTCAACCTGGCCGCACTGCGCAACCTGCCTGTCGTGTTCTTCTGCGAGAACAACCGCTATTCGGAGTTCTCGCGCGCGGCGGACCAGCACCCGGTGGAACTCTCGCAGCGGGCGCTCGCCTACGGCATGCCGTTCGTCCACCTGTCCGGCAACGACGTCTCAGCCGTCGCCGACGGCATGGCGGAGGTGTTCGAGAAGGTCCGCGCCGGCGGCGGCCCGCACCTCGTCGAGGGCCTCACCTGGCGGGTCGGCGGCCACTACGAGGGGGACGAGCAGCGCTACCGCGACCGTGCGGAGTTCGACGACGTCACGGCCAGCGACCCGCTCACGGTCGCGGGGCGTCGCCTGCTGGAGCTCGGTGTCGCACGCGAACAGCTCGATGCGCTGGACGGGCGCGCGGACGAGGTCGTCGCCGACGCCGAGGAGTTCGCGCGATCGTCCCCGTCGCCGGAGCAGTCCAGCGCGGCCGATTACGTGTACGCGCCGCGTCGTCACGTCCCACTCGAACCCGCAGGCGAACCAGGAGCCGAACCCGCACCCGGCGGCCCGCCCTTGTCGGGCTCGAGGATCCTGCGCCAGGCGTTGCGCGACGCGCTCGCCGACGACCCTTCCGTCTTCCTCGCCGGAATCGACGTCGCGGGCGGCAACGTCTTCGGCATCACCCGCGGGCTGCACGACGATTTCCCCGACCGCGTCCTCGACACCCCGATCGCCGAGACCGCGATCATGGGAGTCGGCGTCGGCTCGGCGATGGCCGGTCTGCGTCCCGTCGTCGAGCTGATGTACCTCGACTTCCTCGGCGTCTGCTTCGACCAGATCATCAACCAGGCGGCGAAGCTGCGGTTCATGACGGGTGGCGCCGTGTCGGTGCCGCTGGTCATCCGCACCCAGTTCGGGTCGGGACGGTCGTCAGGCAGCCAGCACTCGCAGAGCCTCGAGGCGCTGATGGCGCACATCCCCGGCCTGACCGTGGTGATGCCGAGCTCGGGGCCGGACATGTACGGGCTGCTGCGGACGGCGATAGAGGACGACAACCCGGTGGTGTTCATCGAGAACCGGTTGCTCTACGAGAAGAAGTGGCCGGCGCCGGACCCGGGCCATCGCGTACCGCTGGGCCAGGCGCGGGTCGTCCGTCCCGGGAGCGACGTCACCATCGTGTCGTGGTCGCGCATGGTGCTCGACGCGCTCGACGCGGCATCGACCCTGGCCGACGAGGGCATCGACGCCGAGGTGATCGATCTGCGCACGATCGTCCCGTTGGATCGCGACACGGTGCTCGCGTCCTTCGCGAGGACGAACCGGATGGTGATCGCACAGGAGGCGGTCCTCGACTTCGGGGTCGGCGCCGAGCTTGCCGCGCTCGCGGTGCGTGAGGGCTTCTGGTCGCTCGACGCGCCGGTCGTGCGTGTCGGAGCCGCGTACTCCCCCGCGCCTTACGCGCCGATCCTCGAGCAGCAGTGGCGAGCGGGGCCGGACGACATCGTGCGCGCGGTCCGTGAGGTAGTTGCATGCTGAGTCCGACCCGACCGCACGTGCTGCCGTACGACCTCCCGGACGAGACGCTGGCTGATCGGCTGCGGAACGCGGCGGCGGCAGATCCTTCCGCGCCGGCGGTCGTCGACGCCGACGTGACACTCAGCTACTCGCAGTTGCTGTCGGCCGCGACCGCCATCGCGGGGGGCTTGCGGGCGCGCGGCGTCGGGCCGGGCGACCGCGTGATGACACAGCTCCCGAACCTGTGGGAGGCGGTCGCGGTCTCGTGGGGCGTCTTCCTCGCGGGCGGCGTGCTCGTCCCGGTCGTCCCGATCTACCGGGCTCACGAGCTGCGGTTCATCGTCGAGCAGACCGGTGCCGCGGCAGTGGTCGCACCGGCCGAATTCCGCGGCTACCCCCATGCCGCGGAGTTGCGCTCCGTGCTGGACGACCTCTCGTCCCGCGCCGCACTCGTCAGCGTGCGCGGCTCGTCCCCCGGCGCCGAACCGCTGGAGGCACTGCTCGCCGCGCCACCCGATGCG
Organism: Pseudonocardiales bacterium; assembly: GCA_032160545.1. Lineage (GTDB taxonomy): Bacteria > Actinomycetota > Actinomycetes > Mycobacteriales > Jatrophihabitantaceae > DATGFB01. The sequence goes on from JAVHVN010000115.1 coordinate 14,456, forward strand.
CTGCCCTCGGCGCGGGCCGAGGACATCGCGGTCGTGCTCTACACCTCAGGCACGACTGCCGCGCCGAAGGGCGCGCTGCACAGCTCGCAGACGCTGCTCGCCGAGGTGCGCGACATCGCCGGCTGGTGCGGGCTGAGCGCGTCCGACCACGTCTTCATGGCCTCGCCGCTGAGCCACATCACCGGTCTGAGCTACGGGATCGTGCTGCCCGTCGACCTGGGTTGTTCGGTCGTGCTGCAGGACCGGTGGAACGCAACCGACGCGGTGCGGATCATCGAGTCGAACCACTGCACGTTCACGGTGAGCGCGACCCCGTTCCTGCGCGGGCTGACGGAGGCATACTCGGCCCAGGCCCGGCAGAGCAATCTTCGGATCTTCGTGTGCGGTGGTGCCGACATCCCCGCCGGGCTCGTCCGCTCGGCACATGCCCTCATGGGCACGAGCGTCGTCCGGACGTACGGCTCGACCGAGCTGCCCACGTCCTCGATGGCCGACCCGTTCGGCGACCTCGACGTCGCGGCGGACGGCGAGGGCGTGCCGATGGGCCGCAACGAGATGGCGCTGCGCGCCGGTGACGGTGGAGTACCCGAGCTCGTCGTCCGCGGACCGGAGCTGTTCCTCGGCTATCTCGACCCGACACTCAACGAGGCCGCGTTCACGGCGGACGGGTACTTCCGCACCGGTGATCAGGCCACGTTCGACGCCGACGGAACCGCGCACATCACCGGGCGGATCAAGGACATCATCAATCGTGGCGGCGAGAAGTTCAGCGTCGCCGAGGTCGAGGCGGTGCTGCTGAGCCATCCGGCGGTCGCCGATGTGGCGGTGGTCGGCTACCCCGACCCGGTGCTCGTCGAGCGGGCCTGTGCCGTCGTCGTCCCGGCCCACGGGCTGACCCCCACCGTCGAGTCGTTGCGGTCGCACCTGGTCGCCGCGGGGCTGGCCGTACAGAAGGCGCCGGAGCTGCTCGTCCTCGTCGAGCAGCTGCCTCGCACCGCGAGCGGAAAGGTCCAGCGGTTCCGGTTGCGCGAGCAGGTCCGCGCTGAGCCTTCGTTCGCGCCGGCGGGGCAGGGCGCACCCACGCCCACGGATCGGTGAGCCATGGTCGCGACGACGGGCCGCAGCCGTAGCCTTCTACCGGCGCGCACACCGACCTTTCCCGGGAGGGACCGATGGCCCGATCGAGCAAGGCCGAGCGCACCTCCGCAAGCGGCATGAGCGTCTCGGTCGGCCAGAACGTGCGCCGCGAGCGCGTGCGGGCGGGCATCTCGGTGCGTGAACTGTCCCGGCGCCTCGGCGTCTCGGCGAGCTTCCTATCGCAGTTCGAACTCGGACAGAGCCAGGCCGCCGTGAGCACGCTGTTCGCGATCGCAAGCGAACTGAACCTGTCACTCGACGACCTGCTCGGCCACACGGTCGAGCCGGACAAGGGCGTCGGCAGCCGGCCCAGGAACCTCCGGCCGCCGGTCTCGGAGTACATGGCCTTCCAGACCGGCGTGCGCTGGCGACGGCTGGCCGACATCGGCGATGACCACATCGACTTCCTGCTCACCGAGTACGCGCCGGGCGCCGACTCCGCGCCCGGCGACCAGCCGCAGCGCCACAAGGGCAACGACTACGGCTTCGTCCTCGAGGGCACCCTGACCGTGGTCATCAAGGGCCGGCGCCGGCGGGTCAAGGCCGGCAATGCCATCGCCATGCGTGGGGACGAGCCGCACCGGTTGCTCAACGAAACCGACGAGCTCGTCCGCGCCGTCTGGTTCGTCACTGCTTGATCCGTGCGTGGCGCGCGCTCAGAGCAGGAAGCAGGCGATCGCGATGTAGTGGCAGGCTGCCGCGAGCGTGACGTAGCTGTGGAACACCTCGTGATAGCCGAACACGGAAGGTCGCGGATCGGGGCTGCGCCGATGATAGCCGACCGCTCCCACCACGTAGAGCACGCCACCCGCGAGCAGGAGCAGGGCCGGCGCCACCCCGCTGTGCACCCACACCGCGGGGATGGCCGTGCTGGCAGCGACTCCGAGTCCGACGTAGACCGAGCCGACCAGGCGCTCGGGCGCGTTCATGCGCGCCAGCCGCAACGCGACGGCGGCCGCGGCGAGTGACCACAACGCGATAAGGCCGCTCAGGCGCCACACGCCGGGCAGGCACACCGCCATCGGTGGGGTCGCCGAGCCGGCGATGAGCAGCACGATCATCAGGTGATCAATGCGCTGCAGCCGGGCCGACGTTCGCTGCGTCCACTGGCCCCGGTGGTACAGCGCGCTCACACCGAACAGGCCCGCCACCGCTCCCCCGTACACCGCGGCGTCAGCTGTCTCCGCCGCCCCGTGCGCGGTCACGATGATGATCGTCCCGAGGACGAGCGCGCATTCGAAGCTGAGCAGGTGCAGCCAACCGCGAAGCTTGGGCTTGTCGTACTCGACGCAGCGCCGGGCGTCGTAGAGGCGAGGGCCGCTCGGCCGTGACCTCGCGACAACGTCGGAATCCATCGATGACCCATCCGCCGGCGCGCCGGGCGCGTCTCGGGACGCGGCAGGTGCACGCGCTGCGCCGAACGTATCCCGGCGCACCTGCGAAACCGGTGCATGCGAGCGGTGATCGAGCTGTGGGTTCGGCGAGGGCGCGCCGGAACGGACTGCGCTCGGCTCGTACTCGTCGTCCACCGGTCCGTCGGCACGTGGCATCGGATGCGTCCCCGGGGCTCGGGCAACACGGGCAACACGGGCTGACCCTGAGCCCAGCCCTGTCGATCACGTTAGCCGCGGATCGCCGTTCCGGGCCACCGGGCTGGCGTATGCTGGCACGACCAGGGGCATTTCGCATTCAGGCTTCCGCGCCTGCCTCGTCCCCGGAGAAACCTCCTTCTCGGCCATTCGGCCACATTGGTTGCACGCATGGGTGTCCAACTCGGGTTCGTCAGTACCTATCCGCCGACACAGTGCGGTCTGGCCACGTTCACTGCATCTCTCTACGAGGCGATGACGGGCCCCGGCCTCGACGCCGGCGTGGTCGTTCGGCTGCTCGATGCCGAGCTCGTGCATTCGGCGACACCGCCCGGCGCACAGCTCGTGATGGACGATCATCCGGGCATCGAAGCGTCCGCGCAGCGACTCAACCGCTGCGACGCCGTGATTCTCCAACATGAGTTCGGCGTCTACGGCGGTCGGGACGGCGAGGACGTGCTGCGGTTGCTCGCGCAGTTGAGGGTGCCGACCATCGTCGTGCTTCACACCGTTCTCGCGAACCCGGCGCCGCATCAGCGCACGGTGCTGGAAGCCGTCGTCGCCGCTGCGGACGCCGTCGTCACGATGACCCTCGCCGCGCACAACCGGTTGGACGCCGGCTATGCCGTGGACATGTCCAAGGTGAGCATCATCGCCCACGGAGCACCCGCGCTCCGGCCGCCGGCCGCGAGGGCCCTGCGACCGCGGTTCAGCGACGGCACCCCCATCGTGTTGACCTGGGGACTGCTCGGCCCGGGCAAAGGCATCGAGTGGGGCATCGAGGCCATGGCCCTGCTGAGCGACGTGCAGCCCGCGCCGCACTATGTGATCGCCGGCAAGACGCACCCCAAGGTCGTCGCGCGCGAAGGAGAGGCGTATCGCGAAGGGCTGACCGTTCGCATGCGCGGGCTCGGCGTTGCGACCTCAGTGCGCTTCGACGCGCAATATCGAGACGCGGCAGCGCTCACCGAACTGGTCGACTCGGCCGATGTCGTCCTGCTGCCGTACGACTCGACCGACCAGGTGACCTCGGGCGTGCTGATCGAGGCCGTGGCGGCGGGGAAACCGGTCGTTGCGACCGAATTCCCGCACGCCGTCGAGCTGCTGTCAGGCGGCGCCGGAATCGTCGTGCCGCATCGCGACCCGGTAGCCATCGCAGCCGCACTGCACCGGATCCTCACCCGGCGCGACGTCGCTGCATCGATGGCCGCGAAGGCGGCCGCGACGACCGCGCAGGTGCACTGGCCGGCCATCGCCGCGCAGTACCGCCAACTCGTCGGCCGGGTCATCAGCGAGGGCATCGCCGCGTGACCTCGGCGGTCGGACCGCTCGAGGGACCCGTATTCCTCCACCTCGCGCGGATGACCGACGAACGCGGGCTGTTCGAGCACGCCCTGCACGACGAACCCCGGCCCGAGCACGGCTACTGCGTCGACGACGCCGCGCGGGGCCTGGTGGTCGTCAGCAGGCAGGCCGACCACGACCGCACGCTGAGCCGGCTGAACCGCGTGTACCTCGACTTCGTCCTCGGCGCACTCGCCCCGGACGGCAGCTGCCACAACCGCATGGGCACCGACGGCGGCTGGGACGACGAGCCGACGGTAGGCGACTGGTGGGGCCGCGCTGCCTGGGGTCTCGGCGTCGCCGCCGCGGACGCACCCACGGCCGGGATGCGTGCCCGTGCTCTCGCCGGTTTCCGGGTCGCGGCCCAACAGCGATCGCCCGACAGTCGTGCGATGGCCTTCGCGGCGCTCGGCGCCGGCCGCCTGCTGCGCGCCAGCCCGGGCGAGCCGGCTGCGCGCGACCTCCTGCGCGACTGCGCCGCGCTGCTGTCCCAGCCGGGCACCGGGTGGACCTGGCCGGAACCGAGGTTGCGCTATGCCAACGCCGCTGTTGCCGAGGCGCTCGTGGTCGCGGGCGACACCCTCTGCGACGACACGGCGCTGCGGCGCGGCATCGAACTGCTCGAGTTCCTGGTCGAGTCCGAGGTCGGCGACCACGTCTCGGTGACTCCGGCCGGCGGGCGCGGGCCGGGACAGCGCGGCCCGGGCTTCGACCAGCAGCCGATCGAGGTCGCTGCCCTGGCCGAGGCATGCACCGCGGCCTTCCTCGCGACGGCTGCTCGTCGCTGGCTGCTCGTGATCGACCTGGCCTGGCGCTGGTTCCTCGGCGAGAACGACAGCCGCACCCCGATGTTCGACCCGGCGACCGGCGGCGGCTACGACGGGCTCGAGCGCGGCGGCCGCAACGAGAACCAGGGTGCCGAATCGACGCTGGCCATGCTCGCCACCGCACAACAGGCACACCTCGTGCGTACGTTGCGGTGACCACGCCTCAGCTCCACCGGACGTCCGCCCAGCTGTGGCCGGACCCGACCCGGGTGATCGCGCACCTGTTCCTGCCCGGTGAGGAGTCCCACCTCGGTCACTCGCGCGCAAAGGCGATCGTCGAACGCGTGATGGCGCTGCCCGAGCCTGAGGTCGAAGACATCGCGGCCGGACTGATCGCCGACTTCGCTGCCCGGCATCGCCACTATGCCGACCTGCTCGCCCGGCACGCGTCGATCGTCGCCTCGCGGCTGGGCGAGAGCCCGCAGCTGTCCGAAGCGCGGACCCAACTGCTCGGCGCCGTCTTCACCGCCGAGTACTCGACGGAGGGCGCGGCGCTGCTCAACCCGAGCGCCGTGGTGGCACCCGACCAGGACGGCGTGCAAGCCGGCCAGGTCCGCGCCGCAATCAGCCTGCGTGCCGTCGGCGAGGGGCACGTCTCGTCGATCGCATTCTGCAGCGCGCTGATCGGCCCCGGGCCGCAGTGGACCTTCGAGCAGCGGCGTCGCCCGGCCATCGCCGGTACGACGTCGAGTGCGCGGTGGAGCAAGCAGAACCTGCGGTCCGTGATGGACGACCTCGACGACCCCGACGAGCTCAGCAGCGCGCTGTTGCATCTGCTTCCCGATCGGTTCGACAACGCCGAGCTGGAAACGGCCGTCGCGCGGATGTACCCCGAACTGGTCGGGCGCACCGGCGGGCAGGCGAGCATCGACCGGATCCGCCGCCTGGTCCAGTCCGCGTACACCAGCACGTTCGACGACGACGTCGAACTCAGCCAGCGGGTCCTGTATCCCTCCGTCGCCGAGGAGAGCAACGGCATGGAGGACGCGCGCTTCGCGCGCTTCGTCGATGCCGACGGCGTTGTCGACTACCGCGGGACGTACACGGCCTACGACGGGCGACACATCGCGCCGCGCCTGCTGCTGAGCAGCGACCTGCGCACGTTCCGGGCCCATCGCCTCGCCGGCGCAGCCGCCCACAACAAGGGCATGGCGCTGTTCCCCCGCCCCGTCGGTGGCCGCCATCTGGCGCTGTGCCGCACCAACGGTGAGAGCACCGGCCTGAGCGCGTCCGACAACGGCTACACCTGGGACGAGCCCACGACGCTGCATTCGCCCGACGGGCGCTGGGAACTGCTGCAGGGCGGCAACTGCGGCCCGCCGATCGAGACCGAGCACGGCTGGCTGGTGCTCACCCACTCGGTCGGGCCCATGCGGGTCTACACGATCGCGGCGATGCTGCTCGAGCTGGACGACCCCGCCAAGGTCATCGGCCTGCTGCGCGAACCGCTGCTGGCGCCGCTGCCGGACGAGCGCGACGGCTACGTGCCGAACGTCGTGTACTCGTGCGGCGGCCTGATCCACGACGGCCGCCTGTGGCTGCCGTACGGCATCGACGACGCGCGGATCGCGGTCGCGTGGATCGCGGTGGACGAGCTGATCGACGGGTTGCTGGCCGACGGCGCGCCGACAGCTCACCGCGAACGCGCCAGCACCCCTTCGTAGACCGCCAGGTACTCGGTCACCATCCGATCGACGCCGAACCGCCGCACCGCCTGCGCGCTGACCGCGGCCCGGTCGAGTCGCACCGCCGCCTCGACGGCGGCGACCGCACTCTCGACGTCGTACGCCAGGTACCCGGTCGTGCCTTCGTCGACGACCTCGCGCATCGAGCCACGCTGGTAGGCGACGACGGGAGTGCCGCAGACCATCGCCTCGACGACGGACAACCCGAACGGCTCGTCGAACGCGATCGGATGCAGCAGTGCCGCGGCCGCACCGAGCACGGCACTGCGCTGCTCGGGGCCGACCGAGCCGAGGAACACGACGTGCTCGCCATCGAGGTGCGGTGCCACTTCGGCGTCGAAGTAGCGCTGGTCCTGCACGATTCCGCAGATCACCAACCGCCGGCCGCACCGACGCGCGATCTCGATCGCCGTGGCCGTCCCCTTGTCAGGGTGCACACGGCCGAATACCACGAGGTCGCGCCCCGGATCCGCCCGGAAGGTGAGCGCGGTGACGTCGATGCCGTGGTGGATCGTGGCGAGATAGTCGAGGTGGGGCGATCGGTCGGCATCGGAGATCGCGACGAACGCCGACCCTGACGACACGTACGCCGGCAGGATGCCCGCGCCGGAGAAGCCGTGGATCGTGGTGAGCATGGGCGCGTGCGCGTGCTGATGGAAGGCGAGCGGCAGCCAGTCCAGCTGGTTGTGCACGAGGTCGAAGTCGGCGGATCTCGCGAGGGCATGCGCCGTGTGCAGCGCCTCCCACACCCTGCCGTCCATCGAGGGGTCCTCGGCATAACCGTGGAGTGCGACGCCGTCCAGGTCAGCGCTCGTCACGGAGTCCAGGGTCGCGAACAGCGTCACCTCGACACCGCGTGCCACCAGACCCTCGGTCAGCAGGCTGGTGACGAGTTCCCACGGCCCGTAGTGCCGCGGCGGGGTGCGCCATGCGATCGGGCCCAGCATGGCGACCTTCATCGCGGTGGCTCGCTGCCGGCACAGGGAGACACCGGGTGAGGGTAGCCCGGAATCGCGCCTGCCCGTCGCGGCAGCGGGTGGCGCGAGCGCGTCACCGCCGCAGGATCGAGGCGAGCAGGCCGGCCGCCTGGTCCGCGCCGCCACGCGGCACCGCGCGGTAGCCGGGGCGCCTCCGCCGGGCCGCGATCACCGCGGCTGCGAGGTCCGCGGGCGTGGTCGCGGCGTAGTCCATCCGGATGCCGGCGCGATAGTGCGCGAGTCGGTGCGCCACGAAATGCTGCTGCTCCCAGTGGTGCGCGAGCGGGAAGTAGACGAACGGCCGGCGCGCGGCGACGAGTTCCATCGTCGTCGACAATCCGCCTTGGACGATCGCCACGTCCGCGCACGCGAGGTGCTCGAACAAGTCCGGGACGTAGCCCAGCTTGTCCATTCCCTCGACGTCCGGCAGTTCACCCGGGTGCAACCGCGGGCCGGTGACCATCACCATCCTTGCGTCGGGCTCTTCCTTGCGTACGAGGGCGAACGCCTCGGCGGTCAGTTCGAGCAGCTCGCGCCCGACGGCCGTCCCGCCCACTGCCGCCACGTACAGCGGGAACCCCGACCCGTAGCCGAGCCGGGCGCGCAGCGCGGCCGGCCGCCGGTAGGCGGCAGGGTCGAACGGCACGACGTAGGGCACCGGCGTGAACCACTGCTCTGACCAGTCCCGGACGCGCGGCAGGCCCGGCCCGAACGACGCGTCCGGCAATTCGCCGAAGCCGCCGATGAAGACCGACCGGTCCCGCACGTACGGGTACCGGGCCAGGTGCCCGATCATCTCGTCGTTGTAGTCGGCGCACAGTTGCGCCTCGCGGGGATCGCCGTCCGGGTCGACCGGCAGGAACCCGATCACGTCGGTGAGAAACGCGTACGGGGCGATCTTGCGCTCGGGATTCTCGTGCAGGAAATGGTCGACCTCCCACGACTCGTCGCCGACCCAGAGGTCGTACGGGGTCTCACGGACGACGTCGTCGAAGAGCATGTAGTTGGCGCAGAAGATCTCGTCCATCCGCCGGAATGCATAGAACGCGTGCAGGTCGTGATGCGTCGCCTCGGTCTCCCAGTGCGCGGACTCCGAGGCGAGTTCGGCACTCGCGGGGTGGATGATCTCGCCCGCGGCTTCGAGGACGGCCGTCACGGGCGGTTGCGCCCACCAGTGGATCTCGAGGTCGGGCACCAGGGTCCGCAGCGACCTGGCGATCGCGAGGTCGCGCAGGACGTGGCCGAGCCCGATGGGCGAGCAGACCCACAGCGCACGACGCTTGCGTTCCCGGGCGAACAGCCAGGTGGAGGTCCGCGCGGCCGGTGCGACGTTCATGTCGAGGAACTCCTTGATCAGGGTGTTGACGACGACAGGGTGCCGCCCGTGCGGCAGGTGCCCGGACCCTTCGAGCACGACCAGTCGCCCTCCGGTGAGCTCGGCGAACCGCCGGCCCCGGGTCAGCGGCTGACACCGGTCGTCCGTCCCGTGGATCACGAGAACCGGGCAGCTCAGTCCCGTGCACAGGGCAACCGCGTCGTCCTCGGTGGCCGGCCGCAGTGGCGCGTGGGTCCGCGACGTGAGCGTGTCGCTGTCGGTCTGCAGCGACCACTCCACCAGGTCGTCGAAGACCTTGGACGAATGCGGCTCGGGCAGCAGCGCCGCCGAGTGGTAGTCGACCCAGTTGCGGAAGTCGCCGCGCCATCGCTCGTGGTCCACCGGCTGCAGCGGATAACCCGGCGGGGCCAGCGGGTGGACCCCGGGTGCGATCGCGACGATGCCGCGTACCCGGGACGGTTGACCGGTCGCGAGCAACAACGACCACTTGATGCCGGAGCAGAGCGCGACGAGGAACGCCCGGTCGGTCGCCGTTGCGTCGAGCACCGCGGCGGCGTCGGCGGCGCAGACCTCGTCGGCGTACGCGGCCGGTCCCGGCGGACGGCCCGAGCGCCCGTTGCCGCGAGGGTCGTAGGTGATCACCCGGAAGTGCCGGGCGAGGTAGGGCACCTGCGCCTTCCACTGCCGGCCGTCCACCACCGGGAACGTGCCCATCATCAGGACCGTGACCGGTCCTGAGCCGAAGACCTCGTAGTAGATGCCGATCCCGCCGGAGTCGGCGAAGCCGGTCGCGTCGGGCTCTCGAGCGCGCATCACGCCTCCTGCCGCACTGACTCCACGAATCGCCGAAGCACGGCGTTGAACCGCACCGGGTGCCTCGCCGGTACGCAATGTCCTGCCCCGTCGACGAGCTCGAGGGCGCAGCCCAGGGCCTCGGCCAGCAGCCGCCCGGACGCAGCGCCCGTGATCCGGTCGTCGGTGCCGTGCACGACGAGGCACGGGCAGGTCACCCGCGCCGCGAGTTCCAGCGCGAACGGCCGGCCGGCATCCGGAGGGTCGTCCAGGTACGGCGCCCGCTCGGTGGCGATGAGCGTCTCGGGATCGGTGTCCAGCGCCCACCCGATGCCGTCCTCGACCTGCTTGGACGAGTGCCGTTCGGGAAACACCTCACCGAAGAAGAACGCCGCGAACCCGGCGAGGTCGCGGCGCCAGTAGTGCGCGTTGTACTTGTCCCAGCCTGCGGAGCTCGCGTGCTCGTCCTCGAACGCGCGCCCCGACCGACTCGGCGTCACCGGGCTCAGTTTCAGCGCAGGCCCGGCGAAGACGGCGCCGCGCACCCGGTCGGGGTGGCTGACGGCGAGCCGCAGCAGGACGCCCGCACCCATCGACAAACCGACGCACACCGCCGCCGCCGTCCCGGTGGCGTCGAGCACGCAGATCGCATCGGCGACCAGCTCGGTGTCGGCGTAGTCGCCCGGCAACGCGGGCCGGTCGGATCGGCCGTTGCCGCGGGGGTCGAACGTCACCACCCGGAAGTGCCGTGCCAGGTAGGGCACCTGCATCTTCCAGATGCGCGAGTGCGCGATCGCCCAGGTCGGCAGGAGCAGCACGGTCGTCGGGCCATTGCCGAACACCTCGTAGTACAGCCGCACGCCGGACCGCACGGCATAGCCGCAACGGTCCGGCTCACGGGCGCGCACGACGACAACTCTCCCGCCTACCGAGCCGGATCGCACCTGGTCGGCGGGAGCGTCGTCATCGCTGATCAGGGGCGTGCTTCGTAGACGATGTTGAACGGCGTCTCGCTCGCCCGGCGGAATCGGGTGAAGCCGGCTCGCGTGACCACGTCGCCGATCGAGTGCTCGCCGGCCTGGGCGCCGAGCGAGTAGCCACCCGGCTGCGAGAGCGCGTTCGGCACGCAGAGGAACGTCGAGAAGTTGTAGTAGACGCGGCCCACCGGATTGAGGTTGTCGCTGACGTCGTCGCCCGCGAACGGCTCGACGATCAGCCAGCTGCCGTCGGGCGCCAGCGACTGCCGGATGTGCGTCGCCGCGCCCAGGGGATCGCCCATGTCGTGCAGGCAGTCGAACGTCGTGACCAGGTCGTACCCGGTGCCGGAGAACGACTGCGCGGAGGCGACGTCGAACGAGATCCGGTCGGCGACCCCGGCGTCGGCGGCGCGCTTGCGCGCCAGCTCGATCGACCCGTCGTGGTAGTCGAAGCCGGCCAGCCGCGAGTTCGGGTAGTGCTCGGCGAGCAGGACCGTCGACGAGCCCAGGCCGCAGCCGACGTCGGCCACCTTCGCACCGGCCGCCAGCTTCTCCTCGACCCCGTCAAGCGCCGGGATCCAGCTCGACACGAGGTTCGCGTGATACCCCGGGCGGAAGAACTGCTCGCACCCGACGAACACCCCCTGGTCGTGCTCGTGCCAGCCGATGCCGGCTCCGGTGCGGAACGCCTCGGCCACCCGCTCCTCGGCCCGCAGCGAACCGAGCGCGAGCACGAACGCGCCGGGGGCGTAGACCGCGCCGTTGGGATCGGCCAGTACGAACGCCTGCTCCTCGTTCAGCGAGTAGGTGTCGGTGTCCGCGTCGTAGTCGACGTAGCCACCCGCCGCCTGACCGCGCAGCCACTCGGCGATGTAGCGGGGGTCGCAGTCGGTGCGGCGAGCCAGTTCGTCGGATGTGCCCGGGTTGCCCACCATTGCGCGGTAGAGCCCGAGCCGGTGGCCGACGACGACGTTGCCTGCCGCGATCGTCGCACCGAGGTCGCCGACGAAGCGCCCCAGGAATTCCGTCAACTTGCCTTCGTCCACTGCCATTGCCAGTCCCCTCGAATCGAAATCCGCAACCACCAGCTGTGGTGCGTATCCGGTCTACGAGGCTCGGCGACGCGTCGGTATAGGGGGAATCCCTAGAGGGGCGGCTGCAGCCCGTGCGCACTCGCCCACGCGGCCACGCCGGCTCGGCTCGGCGCGTGCAGCCGATCCATGATGTTGTGCAGGTGCAGCTCGGCGGTCTTCTCGCTGATGCCGAGAGCTCGACCGATCTGCCGGTTGGTGATGCCGGCGGCGACGAGCGCGGCCACCTCGAGCTGACGGGGAGTCAGCTCGGCGGCAGGTACCCCGCCGTCCGGTGCGCCCGCGCCCGCGACTCGGGCCGCGAGAGCGACCGCCGCGGTGGCCGGCATGGTCCGCCCCGCGTGCAGTTCGTGGTCGGCGGCCACCGCGCCGAGCGTGCGCGCGACCGCATTGCCGAGCCGGCTGATGCGAACCTGCTCGGCCTCGGTCGGACGGGCCGCGACCATCTCGCGTTGCGCACCGGCGGCCCCCAGGAGGCGGCCCGCCGTCGCGACGGAGCCGCGGACGAGCGCCACCTCGGCGAGCACCTCCAGGCACTGTGCGATACCGCGCCGATCGCCCACCACATCGTGCAGGACGAGTGCCTCACCGAGCAGCCGCGCCGGCTCGTCCGTCGTCGCGCGGGACAGCAGGACCGACGCCAGCGCGCAGGCCGACACCGCTACGGCCCACTCGTACTCGAGCGAGCGAAACGTCGCGAGCGCCTCGCGCAGCAGCGCCTCGGCTTCGACCTGGTCACCGAGCTCGCTGGCGAGCACCCCGAGGTCGTGGGCCGACCAGGCGGTCCCGCGTGCGTTGCCGGCGCGCCGGTAGATCGCGCGAGCGCGCCGGTACCCGTCCGCGGCGTCCTCGCGCAGACCGCGCTCGCGGGCCACGTGGCCGCGGAACGCGACGGCGAGCGCGAGCCGACGCTCGTCCTGGCGGCTCTCGCTCAGCTCGGCCGCCTGCCGAAGGTGCTCGTCGGCCGCGTCGAGGTCACCGAGCCCGAAGGCCACCACGCCCGCCGCGATCCATGCCGCGGCGCGCGCCGGCGGCGACGACTCGGCATCGGCGGCGGCCTGCGCCACGACCTCGATCAGACTCGCCGCGTCCGCGAGCAGGCCGCGGGTGTACCAGTACCAGCCGAGCCCGGTCGCGAGCCACAAGGTGTCGTCGACGTGCCGCCCGGCCCGGCTGTCGGCGAACGCCGACACCAGATCGGCGCGGACGAACGCGAGCAGCGGCCAGGTTGCGGTCTCGTCGTTCGTCCCGACCGTCGCCTCCCACTGGCAGGCGGACACCGCGAAGTACCTGGCATGCCGCGCCGCGGTCTCGGCGAGCTCGTCGTGCAGCCCCAGCTGCTCGGCCGCGAACTCGCGCAGGCTGACCAGCATGCCGAACCTGGCCGCACCGTCCTCGCCGGCGACGCGACGGATCAGGCTCTTGTCGAGCAGCGACTCGACCACGTCCGCGACCGAACCGACAGCCGGGTCCCCGCACACCGCCTCGGCGGCCTCGATCGTCCAGTCACCTACGAACACCGACAGCCGCCGGAAGACGATGCGCTCGGGCTCGGGCAGCAGGTCGTGACTCCACGCGATCGCGGCACGCAGGTCTCGCTGGCGGCCCGGGGCATCTCGCGATCCACCGGTCAGCACGGCCATCCGGTGCTCCAGCCGGAAGGCGAGCTCGCCCGGGGTGAAGACCCGCAGCCGTGCGGCGGCGAGTTCGATCGCGAGCGGCAACCCGTCGAGTCGGATGCACACGTCGGCGAGCGAGCGGGCGGTGCGCGTGGTCAGCGTGACGTGGTCGGGCGCGCGGGCGAGCAACAGGGTGACCGCGGGATTGTCCGCCAGCCGCACGAGGTCCTCGACATCGAGATCCGACGGCATGGGCAGCGGCGGCAGGGCGAACTCGCGCTCGGCGGCCAGCTGCAGGCGTTGTCTGCTCGTCGCAAGGATGCGCAACCGCGAACTCGACGCGAGGAGATTGCCGATGTCAGCAGCTGCCGCCAGCAGGTGCTCGCAGTTGTCGAGGACGAGCAGCACGTCCTGATCGGCGACAGCCGCCGCGATCCGCGTCAGCGCCGATTCGTCGGCGGAGCGCTCGACGCCCATCGCCCGGGAGACTTCGGCGAGCACCACTCGCCCGTCGCGGACCGGCGCGAGATCGACCCAGACGGTGTGGCCGGAGAACCGGTTGCCCACCTGCGCGGCGGCGGCCAGGGCGAGCCGGGTCTTGCCCACTCCCGGGGGACCGGTGACCGTGACGAGGCGCGCGCCGCTCGCCGTCACCGCGTCGACGAGCGTCGCGAGTTCGTTCGCGCGACCGACCAGTGGCGTGGGGGGAGCCGGCGGAGCAATCGCCGTGAGCACGCACAGATCCTAGAAGCTCACTCGCCTCGGCGACCAGACCAGACCAGACCAGTCTTAGACTAGTCTGATATCTATGACGACGGTTGGCGCATATGAGGCGAAGACGCACCTGTCCCGGTTGCTGGAACAGGTCGAAGCCGGTGAGACGGTCATCATCACGAGACATGGTCGTGAGGTGGCCAAGCTCGTCCCCGCCGACCCGACCTCGGCGGATCCCGCAGCTGTCATCGATGCGCTCCGCACGGGGCGCCGGAGCGTTGGTCGGGGGCGTACGTCGATCAGGAAGATGATCGACGAAGGGCGCCGCTGATGCCCCTGGTCATCGACGCGTCAGTGACGATGTGCTGGTTCTTCGACGACCAGGCGTCACCCGCGGCTGACCGGGTTCTCGACCTGCTGCGTACCGACCACGCCGTCGTCCCGTCGCTGTGGAACTTGGAGGTCGCCAACGTGCTACTCGTCGCCGAACGTCGTCGTCGCGCCACCGAAGCCCAGGTCGCCCGGTTCGCCGATCTGCTCACACAGCTGCCGATACACGTGGACAGCTCTCCGTTGCGGCTCGGCGCGCATGTCGACGTCGGCCGGCGACACGGTCTCAGCGCCTACGACGCCGCCTACCTCGCTCTCGCCGAACGCCTCGGGCTCCCGGTCGCGACCCTCCACGACAAGCTGGCCGTCGCCTGCCGCTCGGCGGGCGTGCCGCTCCTCATCGAGTGAACGTCGGGTCGGCGGAACGGTGCTGATCAGGCGGCGGGCACCTCGGCGGCGGCTCGGTCGGCTCCGGTTCGGACGGCCTCGCGTGCGGCACGCGCGCTGACCGCTAGGCCGATCAGCACGGCGACCGCGCAGGCACACGCGCCGAGCACCAGGCCGGCCCGTCCCCCGAAGTTCTCCGCGACCCAGCCCGCGATCGGGCCGCCGATCGGCGTCGAGCCGAGGAAGGCGACCGCCCACAGGGCCATCACCCGTCCGCGCATGCCCGGTGCGGCCGTGAGCTGCAACGTGGTGTTGCTCTTGGCGAGGAAGCCGACGCTCGCCGCACCGACCAGCAGCAGCGCGATCAACTCGAGCCAGAGGGTCGGCGCGACCGCCGACAGGCCGATGGCGACCGCGAACCCGGCCGCCGACAGGGTCAGTGCCCGAACCCCGGTGCGACCGCGCGCGGCGACGAAGAGGCCGCCGATCACGGCGCCGACTCCCATCGCGGCCGTCATGAAGCCGTAGGCCTGCGAGCCGCCGTGGAAGGTCTGCGAGGCGACGACGGGCAACACGACCTGGAACTCGTAGGCCAAGCAGCCGACCACGGCCATCATCAGCAACGGTCCCGCGAGTTCGGGCGTGCGGCGGACGTAGCCGAGGCCCTCACGCACCTGCCGCTTGGCGTGCGGTGCGGGTGTCGAGGTTTGCAGCTGACCGACGTCCAGGGTGATCAACGACGCCACGACCGCGACGAAGCTCGCCGCGTTCACGAGGAAGCAGATCCCCGTGCCCCCGACGGCGATGATCACGCCCGCGACGGCAGGGCCGATGGCCCGGGCCGCGTTGACGAGCACCGAGTTGAGACTGACCGCGTTGCGCAGGTCGGCGGGGCCCACCATTTCGAGAACGAACGCCTGGCGGGCCGGATTCTCGAAGGTGTTGTTCAGCCCGAGCAGCACAGCCAGCGCGTACACCTCCCAGAGCTGCACCACATGCGTGACGGTGAGCAGCCCGAGGATCAGCGCCAGCAGGCCCATGCTCGACTGCAGCGCGATCATCAGCCGCCGCTTGTCGACCCGGTCGGCGACAAGCCCGCCGTACGGCCCCAACACGAGAACGGGCAGCGTCTGCAAGGCGACCACGAGGCCGAGCGCAGTGCCGGAGTGCGTCAGCTGCAGCACCAGCCACGACTGCGCGACGGTCTGCATCCAGGTGCCGACCAGGGAGATCGCCTGCCCGCTGAAGTACCGGCGGTAATTGCGGTTGCCCAGTGACGAGAAGGTCTGCCGGCCGAGGCTTGCGAGGGCCTCGCCGCGGGTGAGGTCGGTCACCGTCATCGCGCGACCCTGGCCGCAGGGCGGCGATTGTGCGCCGCGAGGGTCTCGAGAGCGGGTAGGGCGCCGACCAGTGCCTGCACCTCGGCTGCGGACAGGTCGGCGAGCCATTCGGTCAGCAGCCGGGTGCGCTGCTTGCGCAGCCGGGCGTGCACGCGGGCCCCTTCGGGGGTGATCTCGACGATCACCGCACGACGGTCCGTGGGCGCCGGAACGCGGACCACCAGCCCGGATGCTTCCAGGCGGCCGACGACTCGGGACAGCATCGTGGGGTTGTTCCCCTCGAGGTCGGCGAGCGCGCTCATCGCGAGTGACTTGGCCCGGGCAACCGCACCCAGCACGGACAGCTCGGTGCGCGTCATCCCCGCGCCGCCGGACTGCCGCTCGAGCGTGCGTGATATGCGGCCGATTGCGGTCCGCAGCCGGTTGACGTCGTCGTCGGGAATCGTCACAACATGCTCCAATACTTGCCTGCCAGCAAGCATATACCTGGCTGAGCCGGAGCGGTCGTGAGCCTGGTCACGAGCGTGCGTCCGGCTGGCAGCGCCCTCGGTCATGGCTCCCCCCTCTCCGGACAGCTGAGGCTCATGGGGTGCCGCGTCCACCCTCAGCTGCATTGCAGGTAGCCACCAGGGCGTGGTCCGATCCGCTCGACTACCGTCGACAGCGAAGCACCGGAACGGAGATGACCTACCTCATGCGCGATTTCCTGCTCGTCCTCGCGGTGTTCGTCGCGTGCGTCGTCGAATCCGTCGAGGCGCTGACGATCGTCCTGGCCGTCGGCGTCACCCGCGGCTGGCACGCGACGATGCGCGGCGTGGCCGCCGGCCTGGCGACCCTCGCCGTCATCGTCGCCGCGCTCGGGCCGGCGCTCACCGTCATCCCGATCAACGCGTTGCGCCTCGTCGTCGGTGGCTTGCTCCTGATCTTCGGGCTGGGCTGGCTACGTAAGGCCATCCTTCGGGGCGCCGGGTTCAAGGCCCTGCACGATGAGGACGCGATCTTCCAGCGCCAGCGCGAGGCGGCCGAGCACGCGGAGCACACCGGGCTGTTCGGTGACTCCTACTCGTTCACGCTCGCCTTCAAGGGCGTGCTCCTCGAGGGCCTCGAGGTGGCTTTCATAGTGCTGACGTTCGGCGCCAACCAGAGCAACATCCCCCTTGCTGCCGTGGGCGCCGTCGCCGCCGTCCTCCTCGTCACGGGGGTCGGCATCGCGATCCGCGCGCCGCTGGCCCGCGTTCCGGAGAACAGCCTCAAGTTCGTCGTCGGCGTGCTGCTCACCTCGTTCGGCATCTTCTGGGGTGTCGAGGGTGCCGGCGGCTCCTGGCCCGGGTCGGACGCCGCGTTGATCGGCATCATCGCGTTCGTCCTCGGTGGAGCGCTCGCCGCCGTCGCCGGGCTGCGCAGGCTCCATGACGAACGCAGCGCCCGCGCACGAGTCGACGCACCGCCCGTGGCGACGGTGCAGTCATGAACCGCGCCGTGCGCGGCGTGCGCGCATTCGGCCTGTTCTGGTGGGACTTCATCGTCGGCGACGACTGGCGCATCGCCGCGGGAGTCATCGTCGCCCTCGGGCTCACCGCGGCGCTGGCCAGGACCAGCGTGCCGACCTGGTGGCTGATGCCGGTCGCGGTCGCGTTGTTGCTGGGGACGTCGCTGTGGCGGTCGGTCCGGTCGTCCGACAACTCGTGACCCACCCGGTGCGGCAGCCGATCCGTCTGATGCTGCCGCGCAGGTAGGCAGCCCGTCGCCCGCTTCCCATACTTGGGTGATGGGTGCGGCGACATCCGTCCCCGACGCGGCTGCCGGTAGCCCGGGCTCGTCCCGCAGCACGTACCGGCAGTGGATCGCGCTGCTGCTCGTCTTCGTCGCCGTGATCGCGACCGATCAGGCGACGAAGTGGTTCGCGTGGCGGCACCTGGACGCTGCAATGGTCAACGACGGCGGTCAGTTCTGGCTCGGCCACACGGTGCGATCGTGGTTCGCCGACCCCACGCGCGGCGCGGTCGCGAACGTTCTCGGAACGCTGCTGATCGTCGCCGGCGTCGCGTGGCTGATGCGCTGCCGACGAGCGATGCCCGTGCTGGTCGGGGCAGGTCTGGTGGCGGCGGGGTGGACGAGCAACCTGCTCGACCGCTTCGGCCTGCACAGGTGGACCGCGCCGGGTGGCGGCCGGGGCGTCGTCGACTTCATCCCGACTGGCGGTGTGAGCAGGTCCAACATCGCCGACCTGTGGATCGCGCTCGGCGTCGCGGTGCTGCTCGGTGTCGCGATCAGCTCAGCGCGACGGCGCCGGCATCGCGCGCACGGGCAGCGCTGAACGGTGGGTCAACGACAGCAGCCAGTAGCCGCCAACCGCATTCGCGATGGAGAGAATCAACGACGTGCACCCGACGAAGACCGACCGCGACCGGGTCCTGCTGCGTCGCGGACGGGCCCTCGAGGTCGCCACCCTGGCCTGGAACATCGTGGGCATGGTCGTGCTCCCCGTCGCCGCACTGCGGGCTCACTCGGTCGCGCTCGCCGGGTTCGGGCTGGACTCGCTCATCGAGATCGGCGCCAGCACTGTCGTGCTGTGGGAGCTGTCCGGCAGCGGCGAGGACCGGCAACGACGGGCATTGAAGCTCATCGGCGCAGCGTTCGTCGCGCTGGCCGTCTACCTCACCATTCAGACGATCGTCGTGCTGGCCACCGGCTACCACCCACAACACAGTCCGATTGGCATCGTCTGGACCGCCTTCACCGCCGCCGTCATGTTCGCGCTGGCCGCCGGCAAACGACTCATCGGTCGCGCGCTGGACAACCCCGTCCTCATCACCGAAGGACGCGTCACCCTCATCGACGGACTGCTCGCCTGCGGTGTCCTGCTCGGCCTCACCCTCAACGCCACCGTCGGCTGGTGGTGGGCTGACCCGGCGGCTGGAGTGGTCATCGTCTACTACGCCGCCACAGAGGTCGCGGCCATCCGACACGACCAGCACTGACCGCTCGATCAGCATCCGGTCCACGCCGCCCTGAGCCATCTCCCACGCCGGGCGAGGAGCGTACTCAGGTTGGCACATTACAAATACAGAACGTATCGTTTCGTATATAGAGAAGGTGATCCCGAGGAGCAGTGGTCATGCCAGTCACACCCGACACTCGTCCGCGCGGACGACCCCGCAGCGAGAGGTCCCGCACCGCGATCCTCGCCGCAGCGATGGACCTGCTGCTCGAGCGCGGGCTGCACGCCATGAGCATGGACGACGTCGCCGAGCGGGCGGGCGTCAGCAAGGCCACGATCTACCGGTGGTGGCCGGCCAAGGAACTCCTGGCCGTCGACGCGCTCGTCACCGAGTGGGCCGACCCAGCCAAGGGCTCCGAGCGCGACACCGGCACCCTTCGCGGCGACCTGCTGGCCCGCTTCCGTCCCTGGATGCGGCAGCTGAACCACACGCAGTTCGCACGCGTCATCGCCGGCTTGATCGCCGAGGCGCAGACCGATCCCGCGTTCGCCGCGCTGTACCGCGAGCAGTTCGTCGACCCACGACGGGCGGCGACGCGTCAACTGCTGGTGCGGGCCGTCGAGCGCGGTGAGATCCCCGCCGACACCAACCTCGACCTCAGCCTCGACCTGCTCTACGGCCCGATCTACCACCGCCTCCTGCACGGCCACGCGCCGCTCAGCGAACGCTTCGCGCAGCAGGTGGTCGACGCGGTCATCGCGGCCATCTCGTCAGGAGGAGTCCGCAAGTGACGACCGCAGTCCAGACCGAACCCACCCCGACCCAGGCCCGCGCCGCCAGCCTGAACGTCCTGACGCTGGTGCTGGCGACTGCCTGCGGCCTCTCCGTCGCGAACATCTACTACGCCCAACCACTACTCGACCTGATCGCGCGCTCGTTCCACACCAGCCAGAGCAGCGCGGCGGTCGTGGTCACGGCCACCCAGGTCGGCTACGCGGCCGGCGTGGTGCTGCTGCTGCCCCTCGGCGATCTCGTCGAGAACCGCAAGCTCACCTCGCGCACCCTCATCGGCACGGCACTCGTGCTGGCACTCGCCGCGCTGGCACCGGACTTCGGGTTGTTCCTCGCCCTCTCGGCGCTGATCGGGACGACGTCGGTCGTGGCGCAGATCCTCATCCCGCTCGCCGCACACCTCGCACCGGAAGCCCAGCGCGGGCGCTTCGTCGGACGGGTCATGAGCGGCCTGCTGCTGGGCATCATGCTCGCGCGCACCGTCTCCAGCTTCCTGGCCGCAGCCTGGGGCTGGCGCTCGATCTACTACGTCTCGGCCGGGCTGATGCTGATCACGGCGCTGGTCCTGCATCGCATGCTGCCGGCCCGGCGTCCTGACAGCACCACGACGTACGGACGGCTGCTGAGATCCCTCGTGGGCATCGCCCGCACCGAACCAGCGCTGCGTCGTCGCGCCGCGGGCCAGGCCCTGATGTTCGGCACGTTCTCGGCCTTCTGGACCTCGATCGCCTACGAGTTGATCGCCCGGCACCACCTGTCCCAGTCGGGCATCGCGGTGTTCGCCCTCGTCGGCGCGGCCGGCGCTGCCGCGGCGCCGTTCGCGGGCCGTCTCGCGGACGCGGGCCACGGGCGCATCGGCACCGGCGCGACGTTCGCCGTTGCCGCCGTGGCGATGCTGCTCGCCGATCTCGGCGCCGGCAATCTGATCGTGCTCGCCATCGCCGGCGTCCTGCTCGATCTCGCCGTCCAGGGGCATCAGGTGCTCAGCCAGCAGGAGATCTACCAGCTCCGGCCGCATGCCCGGGCTCGGATCAACACCGTCTACATGGGCAGTGTCTTCCTCGGTGGAGCCGTCGCTTCGGCAGTCTCCGGACTGCTGTACGACCACGACCGGTGGGCCGGCCCGACGCTGTTCGGAGTGGTGCTGTCGGTCGTCGGATTCGCGCTCTGGCTCGGCTCGACCCTTCGAGCGCGCGCAGCGGAGCGCCGAGCGCTAGCCATCTGAGGGATACGGGCGCACCCCCCTTGCGGCCACGATTGCTGGATCAGTCCACGCAATCGCCATGCGGCAGCCGCCAAGACGGGGAGACCGAACGTGACAGCGACAACCGACCGCGCCACACACGCGCTCGGGGGGGACCAGCAGCGCGACGACCGAACCAGACTGTGGGACCCGTTCGCCGGCGACGCATCATCGCCGCATCGCGTCGCAACCGATGCGACCGCTCGCGAGCGTCCCGCGATCGTCGACGGTCGCTACCGCGTCTGCAGGCTGCTCGGCAGCGGCGGCATGGGCGCGGTGTGGCTGGCCCGCGACGAGGTGTTGCAGCGCGTCGTGGCACTCAAGCAGTTCACCAACGGGGAAGGGCACGACGGCTGGTCCGCGCTACGAGAGGCACGCGCGGCCGCGCGGATCTCGCACCCCGGTGTCGTCAGGGTGCACGACGTCCTGCTCGGGACGGACGGCGACTGGCTGGTCATGGAGGCGCTGCCGGGCACGCCGCTGTCGGCGGTCATCCGCGACCGCGGGCGCCTGCCCGTCGACGAGGTGCGCAAGATCGGATTGCAGTTGCTGTCCGCGCTGCACGCCATTCATGCCGTCGGCCTCGTGCACCGCGACATCAAGCCGAGCAACGTCCAGGTGTGCGCACCGGATCGCGTCGTGCTGACCGACTTCGGCCTGACCGCACCCAGCGGCGCGGGGCGTGACGGCGAGGTGGCCGGCAGCCTCCGGTACATGGCACCGGAGACGATCACCGACGGGCGGTACGGGCCACCGTCGGATCTGTACGCACTCGGCGTCACGCTGTACACGGCGGTCGAGGGACGCCCCCCGTTCGACACGGACCCCCAGCTCCCGCTGCCCGACTCGGTTCCGTCGGCGGCGCTGGTGCCGCCTGCGTACGCCGGCCAGCTCGGTGAGCTGCTCAACGGGCTGCTCGAGCAGGACTCGGCGCGGCGGATGGAGCTCGGCGCGGCGTTCGAGTACCTGCGCGGGATTGGCGGGTGACTACCGTGTCACGCGGTGCGCGGCGCCCACTCGCGCTCGGCGGCCATCCGGGCGAGCGCGACGCGCGAGGTGATGTCGAGCTTGCGGAACACCTGGCGCAGGTGGAACGCGACCGTGTGCGCGCTGATGAACATCTCCGCGCCGACCTGTCGGTTGGTCATGCCCAGCGCGACCAGCTCCGCGATCTGCCGCTCCGTCGAGGTCAGGCTGCTCCAGCCCGAATGCGGTCGCGGCTCGTACGTCCAGTGCCGGACCCGCACGCCGAGGTCGCGCAGGATCATGCGCACCCGGGCGCTGTCGCGCGAGGACCCCAGCTCGTCGTAGCAGGCGAGAGCCTCGCGGTAATGCGCCACGGTCTGCTCGCGCAGATCGAGGTCGGCGCAGTCCGTCGCCCGGGCTTCGGCGACCGATGCGCGAGCCCAGAGGTCCATACCGTCGCGGACGATCTCGCGCGGGGAACGACGGACCGCCGTGATCGCGTCCGGCTGCTCGGGCTGGCTCATGATGTACCCCTCGGTCTCCTCGAGCGCTGCCGGTTCGCCCGGCAGGTAGACACCTCGAGCATCGCGGCGGCGGGTGCGCCGCGTCTGCACCGCCAGCCCGGTAGCCGCACTGCGGGGGGCAGTAAGCCCCGACTACCTGCCAGCCGGTACGCGGGCCCCCCGCCACTCGGGCAGGGACGTTCCTCGGGTGGCGGACTCGGGTCTTCGCTGATGCGGGTGGGTCGGCCTCCGCCGGACCGTGGGAGCACACCCCACATCGAGGAGGAAACATGACAGACGTCGAAACCAGAGTGGCGGACCTCAACGGCAACCGGCAGACCGCGGCCCCAGCCGCCGAGCCGGCGGCACCGACCGCCCCCAGCCCTGCCCGCAGGTACGTCACCGAATTCATCGGTGCGTTCATCCTGGTGTTCACCGTCGGGTGCGCCGTGCTGACCAAGTCCGCACTCGCCCCGCTCGCCATCGGCGCCGCCCTGATGGTCGGCGTGTACGCCGGCGGGCACATCTCCGGCGGCCACTACAACCCGGCCGTCAGCCTCGCCGCATTCGTGCGCGGCCGGCTCAGCGGGCGCGATCTCGTCCCCTACTGGCTCGCTCAGCTGGCCGGCGGGGCGCTCGCGGCCGGGCTCGCCCTGTACGTGATCAACCCACCTGCACAGCACGCGGCGGCATTCACCGGCCGACTCGTGGGCGCGGCACTGGTCGCCGAGTTCATCTTCACATTCATCCTGAGCTACGTCGTCCTCAACGTGGCGACCAGCAAGGACCACCCGGACAACTCCTTCTACGGCCTCGCCATCGGCTTCACCGTCCTCGTGGGCGCGGTGGCCGTCGGCGGTGTCAGCGGCGGAGCGTTCAACCCCGCGGTGGCCTTCGGCGCCTCGCTGATGGGCCTGTTCGCCTGGGCGAACATCTGGATCTACCTCGTCGGCTGCCTTGCCGGGGGCGCTGCCGCGGGACTCGTGTTCCGCGCGCTCAACCCCGCCGACGCGTAGCGATTGACCCCTGGCCGCGGAGTCGCCCCCGTCCCCGCGGCCGGGTCTGCTCCACCCGTTTCACCTGTTTCACCACCCCGGCACCGGGGTGCCTCGGGGGTCGGACCCGTGTGTTCGCGGATGCGAGGGTCCGGCTCCCAATGTGACCGTAAGAAAAATCCCCACAGAGGAGAAGCAATGACCGACTACACCCCACCCGTCACCACGACCGACTCCGGCATCCCGGCTGCGAGTGACCACCATTCGCAGACGCTCGGCCCGGACGGCCCGATCCTGCTGCAGGACCACTACACCATCCAGAAGATGGCGCACTTCAACCGCGAGCGGGTGCCGGAGCGCGTCGTGCACGCCAAGGGCACCGGTGCGTTCGGTTCCCTGGAGGTCACCGAGGACGTCTCGGAGTTCACCAAGGCCGACCTCTTCCAGCCCGGCCGCAAGACCGACATGCTGGCCCGCATCTCGACCGTGGCCGGCGAGATGGGTTCACCCGACACGTGGCGCGACCCGCGCGGCTGGGCGCTGAAGTTCTACACCCAGCAGGGCAACTACGACCTCGTCGGCAACAACACGCCGGTGTTCTTCATCCGCGACCCGCAGAACTTCTCCGATTTCATCCACTCGCAGAAGCGCCGCGCCGAGAACGGCCTCCGCGACAACAACATGCAGTGGGACTTCTGGAGCAGCAAGCCGGAGAGCGCTCACATGGTCACCTGGCTGATGGGCGACCGCGGCATCCCGAAGACGCTGCGCAACATGGACGGCTTCAGCAGCCACACGTACCTCTGGGAGAACGCAGCCGGCACCAAGTACTGGGTGAAGTACCACTTCAAGACCGACCAGGGCATCGAGTTCCTGACCCAGGCCGACGCGGACCGCATCGCCGGCGAGGACGCGGACTACCACCGCCGCGACCTGTTCGACGCGATCAAGGCCGGCAACGCGCCGTCGTGGACGCTGTCGGTGCAGCTGATGCCGATCGCCGACGCGGCGGACTACCGGTTCAACCCGTTCGACCTGACCAAGGTGTGGCCGCACGGCGACTACCCGCTCATCAAGGTCGGCCGGATGACGCTCGACCGCAACCCGGAGAACTTCTTCGCGCAGATCGAGCAGGCGGCCTTCGAGCCGGCGAACCTGGTCCCGGGCATCGGCCCGTCGCCGGACAAGATGCTGCAGGGCCGGCTCTTCAGCTACCCCGACACGCACCGCTACCGCATCGGCCCGAACTACCTCCAGCTGCCGGTCAACCAGCCCAAGGCGGAGGTGCACTCCTACAACCGGGACGGGCAGATGGCCTACATCAACGGCGGTGACCCGAACTACGCGCCGAACTCCTTCGGCGGCCCGGTTGCGGACCCCTCCGCCGAGCTCCCGACCTGGCGGGTCGAGGCCGGCGAGATCGTCCGCAACGCGTACACGCTGCACAGCGAGGACGACGACTTCGGGCAGCCGGGCACGCTGTACCGCGAGGTGCTGGACGACCAGGCGCGCGCGCGGCTGGTGGCGAACGTCTCCGGGCACCTGGCCAACGGGGTCGTGGAGCCGGTGCTGTCCCGGGCGCTGACGTACTGGCACAACGTCGACGCCGACCTCGGTTCCCGCATCGCCGCGGAACTGAACGTGACGGGTGCACACTCGGTCGCCTGACGAATCACGTGACACCGCGGGGCGGGCCAATTGGGGCGGGCCCCGCGTCATGTGCCCAGCTGCAGCGGTGCCTGAGGATCGGCTATTGCCCGCTGGCTGCAATGGTGTTTGGCCGCTGGCCGCGACGACGCGAGCAGGCCGCGGGACGAAGCTTGATCACGTGCCCGAACTGTCGGAAAGAATTGGAATTCGCGAAGAGCGCGCGAACGTCCTTTCGTACCCCCCGCACCGGCGGTCGCAGCCATGATGCTCAGCCGGAACTGCGTCGAGTTGGAGCGGCTGATCGGGCGGGTCCGGTTCGGCCGCGGCGGCGCACTGGTGATCCGCGGCGATGCGGGGGCCGGGAAGACCACGCTGCTGCGTCAGGCGCTCGAGCGTGCCACCGGGTGTCACGTCGTGCAGGTCGCCGGCGTGGAGGGCGAGAGCGAACTGGCGTTCGCCGCGATCCAGCGGATCTGCGAGCAGTTGCCGGACGGTCTCGAGCGGTTGCCCGATCCACAGGCGGACGCGCTGAAGGCTGCGTTCGGTCTGACCGCGGCCGGCGTGCCGGACCGCCTGCTGGTCGGCCTCGCGGTGCGCAGCCTGCTCGCCGGCGCCGCGGAGGAACGTCCGGTGGTCTGCGTCGTCGACGATGCGCACTGGCTCGACGAGCCGTCGGCGCGAGCGCTCGCCTTCGTCGCACGTCGCACGGGCAGCCTGCCCGTGGGCGTGGTCCTTGCGGTTCGCGAAGGTCGCGACGAGCTGGCCGGACTGCCCGAGGTCGAGGTCGAGGACCTGTCCCCCGACGAGGCGCGGTGCCTCGTTGAACGGGCCCTTCCCGGCCCGCTTCAGGACGAGGTGCGGGCGCGGATCATCTCGGAGGTACACGGCAATCCCGTTGCCGTCACCGAGGTGTTGCGCCGCTGCAGTCCGATCGCGATCGCGAATGGCTTCGCTTCGCCGAGCGCGATCCCGCTGCCGCCGGCGATGGAGGCCTCGTTCCGCCGCCGGATCGACGGCTTGCCGAACGACCTGCGATTGTTGCTGCTCGTCGCAGCCGCCGAGCCCCTCGGCAGGCCGCGCCTGTTGTGGCGCGCGCTCGAGATCCTCGGCATCCCGGCGACGGCGGCCACCCGCGCCGACGCGGCCGGTCTGCTCCGATTCGGAGCAGTGGTCGGCTTTCGCCATCCCGCCATGCGCACGGTGGTCTACCGCGCGGCGTCGCCGGAGGACCGGCGCCGGGTGCATCGAGCCCTGGCACACGCCACCGATCCCGAAACCGATCCCGTCCGCCACGCCTGGCATTGCGGTGAGGCCACGTCCATCCCGGACGAGGGGGTGGCCGCGCAACTGGAGCGGGCCGCACACTCGGCGCAGGTGACCGGCGGCGTGCTGGCGTTCGCGGCACTGTTGGACCGCGCGGCGGCCCTCACTCCTGATCCGACTCGCCGCAGCGCGCGCATCTTCGCGGCCGGCCGGGCCAAGCTTGCGGCCGGCGCCGCCGACGAGGCGCTGGAGCTGCTGACGCTGGCCGAACCGCAACTGCTCGAGCACCGCGACGCTGCCCGGCTGGACCAACTGCTGGTTCGTGTCGTCGTCGCGCAACGAGGGGGCAGTGATGCTTCCGCGCTGCTGTTGAACGCCGCGAAGCAGCTCGACGCGCGGGACGGCCGGCTGTCCCGCGAGACCTATCTGGAGGCGTTCGCGACGGCGATGCACGCCGGCAGCCTCGGCCGTCCCCCGGACCTCGCGGACACCGCGTCGGCAGTGCGGGCCGCGTCACCGGCGCCGGAGCAGGCCCGAGCCGTGGACCTGCTCCTCGACGGCCTGGCGGCTCTCTTCAGCGACGGCAACCCGGTCGCGGTGCCGCTGCTCAAGCAGGCGGTGCACAAGCTCGGCACCGAACCGGAGACCTGCTGGCATTCGCTGGGCGCGCGCATCGCGACGGATCTGTGGGACGACCGCACCGCCCGCGTGCTTGCCGAGCGGCAGAACGAGCACGCGCTGCGCACCGGAGCGATGCGGTCCCTACGGCAGTCGCTGGGCACTCTCGCGCAGCTGTCCGTCCACGCGGGCGAGTTCACGCTCGCGGCCGATTTGATCGAGCAGGCCGCTGCGATACCTGGTACGCGGGTCACCGCGGGGATGGCGTGCGCGCCACTGATGCTCGCCGCCTATCGAGGCGCGGAGGAGGAGGCCGTCCCGCTCCTCGAGGCGGCCACCGAACAGGCGACGATCCGAGGAGAGGGGCGGGTAGTCGCCTTCGCCGAGGAGATGGCGGCCGTGCTCCAGAACAGCCTCGGCAACTATCAGCAGGCAATGGCGGCCGCCCAGCAGGCGGCCGCCCACAACCAGCTGGGGGTCTCCGACCGCGCCCTCGCCGAGCTGGTCGAGGCCGCGGCCCGCTGCGGGGAGTACGACGTCGCGCACGCTGCGCTCGCCCGCCTCAGTGCGCAAACCAGCCTGAGCGGCACCGACTGGGCGCTGGGCATCGAGGCCCGCTCGCGCGCCTTGCTGAGCGAGTCGCACACCGCGGACCGGCTGTATCGCACCGCTATCGAGAGGCTGGGACGTTGCTCGATCACCACGGCACTCGCCCGCGCTCATCTGCTCTACGGAGAGTGGTTGCGCCGGGAGGGCGGCCGCGTCGAGGCCCGGCAGCAACTGCACCTGGCGCAGCACATGTTCACGACCATGGGCGCGCGGGCGTTCGCCGAGCGCGCCGAGCGCGAGCTGCTCGCGACCGGCGAGCGCATACCCAAGCGATCGGCCGAGGCGAGCAATCAGCTGACCTCGCAGGAGGCGCAGATCTCGCGGTTCGCCCTCGACGGGTATTCCAACCCGGAGATCGCGGCGAAGTTGTACCTGAGCCCGCGCACCGTCGAGTACCACCTGCGGAAGGTCTTCATGAAGCTGGGCATCAGGTCGCGCACCGAGCTGCACCGCGTTCTCGGCCCCGCGACCCCGAATCCCTCGAGTTCGCGGCGTTCCTCGCAGCCGAGCCTGCCGACCCGGCAGCCGGACAGCTCGAGGTGATGGCGGCATGAGCATTCTGGCCATCGGCCTCAGCCATCACAGCGCCCCGATCAGCGTGCTGGAACGGACCGCGCTCGGTGCCGACCGGCTGGCCGGCCTGCTCGACAGCGGCACAGCTGCCGTACCGGCCGCCGAGCTCGCGGTGATCGCGACCTGCAACCGGCTCGAGCTGTATGCCGACGTGGACCGGTTCCATGCCGGCGTCGAGGAGCTGACCGCTGCTTTGGCTCGGCACACCGGCTTGTCGCTGGACGAGCTGACCCCGCACCTGTACGTCCACTACGACGAGCGGGCCGTGCACCATCTGTTCTCGGTGGCGTGCGGCCTCGATTCGATGGTGGTGGGCGAGAGCCAGATCCTGCGCCAGATCAAGGACGCGCTGCTGCGGTCCCAGGCGCAGGGAACTGCCGGGCGCACCCTCAACGAGCTCATGCAGCGAGCCCTGCACGTGGGCAAGCGGGCCCGCTCCGAAACAGACATCGACCGCGCCGGCCAGTCCCTGGTGACGCTGGCCCTGACCCAGGCCGAAGAGGTCCTCGGCCGCGTGTCGGGCCGGTCGGCGCTGGTCGTCGGGGCGGGCTCGATGAGCTCGCTTGCCGCCATGACGCTGCGCCGCGCCGGCATCGGCGACCTGGCGGTCGTCAACCGCACCTTCGCCCGCGCCCAGCGCCTCGCCGAGGCAGCCGGCGGGCGGGCCTACCCGTCCGGGGAGCTCGGCGAGGCGATCGCCACGGCCGACGTGGTCGTCTCGTGCACCGGATCGACCGGCCTCGCCGTCAGCGCGGACATCGTCGCCGAGGCTGTCGCGGGCCGCAGTCCCGAGCGGCCGTTGGTGTTCCTGGACCTGGCGATGCCGCGCGACGTCGACCCGGCCGTCCGCGAGCTGCCCGGGGTCACCGTCGTCGATCTCGCCAGGCTGGCCGAGGTCGCCGCCGCGGCCGGCGGTGCGGCCGGCGGTGCGGCCGACGTGGACGCCGCCCGGGGGATCGTCGCGGAGGAGGTCGACGCGTTCCGCGCTGCCCAGCAGGCCTCGCGGATGGCCCCGACGATCGTGGCGCTGCGCTCGATGGCGGCCGAGGTCGCTGACGCCGAGCTGGCCCGCCTCTCCGGACGGCTGCCCGACCTGCAGGCACACGAGCGGGACGAGGTCGCCCAGGCCGTGCGCCGGGTGGTCGACAAGCTGCTGCACGCACCGACGGTGCGGATCAAGCAGCTCGCCGGCGCGCAGGACGCCGTCTCCTACGCCGAGGCGTTGAGCGAGCTGTTCGACCTCAACCCGCACGTCGCGCAGGCCGTCACGATGGCCGACCCCCACGTCGCCGAGGACGGCGGCTGACGAGGACGGCCGCTGACCGGGGGCTCAGCGAGCCCGCAGCGCCTCCGCAGGGATGAGGTCGACGAATCTCGCGGCCGCGCGCACCGCGGCCTCCTGGGCCAGCCCCCAGGTGCCGCCGTCGCGTTCCACGGACTCGGCGGCGCGCAGCACCGCGACGGCACCGACCGTCACGCCGAGATCGCGTTCCCCGGAGGCATAGGCGTCACCGATGGACCGCCCCGCGAGCCGGCTGATCGCCGCGCTGGGGGCACCGGCTCTGGTCAGCACCTGCGTGGTGATGCTGTCGGACACCGGCGCGCAGCGGGCGTACCGGCTGCGCGGCCCGGAAGCCGAACCGTGCCGGCCGGCCGGGCGATGGCTCTCGCCGCGGTCGCGGACACAACTGTCCAACACATCGAGGGCATCGAGGATGTCGATCACGGCTGGTCTCCAGAGTGACGAGGAGTCGATACATCACGATGCCCGCACGCCGCTCCGGTCCACATCACCAGCATTGACAAGACTGTCCGGGCACGCCCACTGAACCCGTCGTCGCTCCCTGAGGGTCGAGCTACCGGCGGCGCTGTGCGTCAGCGCAGCAACGCGGTGATCGAGAGTGCGACAGCGACCGCCAGAGACGTCATACACGACGCGGTGAGCCGGTGGGCGTGGCGCAGCCACCACTCCACGCGCGGACGGCAGCAAGCGGGGATGTCGGCCGGGACGGCTCGCGACACGGCCCGCAGCGCCACCCAGGACGAGCCCGAGACCAGGGCGAGCACCAGCGCGGCCGCGATCACGGGTGCGCCAGATCGAGGAGAAGGAACAGGTTCAACGCGAGGATCACCGCCGCGACGGCGCTCACCGCGACCGTCGTGCAGCGACGGTTGACGAACGTCCCCATCACGCCTCGCCGGGCGGTGAAGACGACGAGCGGGACGAGCGCGAACGGCAGGCCGAACGCGAGTGCGACCTGGCTGAACACGAGCGCCTTCGTCGGGTCGCCGACGACGGCGAGGACGGCCAGAGCCGGGACCGCGGAGATCAGCCGCCGGACGAACACACTGCTGTTGCGCCGCAGGAACCCCTGCATGATCGCCTGCCCGCTGTACACCCCGGCGCTGGCCGAGGCGAGCCCCGAGGCCAGCAGCGCCAGCGCGAACACGGTGGCGAACAACGCGCCCTGGTTACGGGCGAACGCCGCGTGCGCATCGGGCAACGAATCCCCCGCGCTCGCCGGCAGACGGGTTGCCACCACCAGCATCACCGCGTTGATCACGCCGGCGATACCCATCGCGACGACGACGTCGCGGCGGATGTACCTCAACATCGCGGGCGTCCGGATCGTGGTGACGGTGCGGCCGTGCAGGCCGCCGCTCAGCGCCGAGTGCAGGAACACCGCGTGTGGCATGACGGTGGCACCGACGATCCCGCACGCCAGCACCGCGCTGGACGTGCCCTCGAAACGCGGCACCAACCCGGCCGCCGCGCCCCCCAGCTGAGGCGGGGCGAGCACCAGCAGGCACAAGAACCCGAGCAGCAGCACGAACAGCAACGAGACGACGACCGCGGGGAACCCGTCCAGCCCGCGCACCCGCATCCGCAGCACGAGCAGCGTCACCGCCGTGATGACCAGGCCACCGGTCAGCAACGGCAACCCGAACAGCAACTGCAACGCGATCGCTCCGCCGACGAACTCGGCGAGGTCGGTCATCACGACGACGGACTCGGCGACGAGCCACAGCCCGATGCGCAGGCCGGTCGACGTGTGGTCGCGGCACACTTCGGCCAGGCTGCGTCCGGTGGCCAGCCCGAGCTTGGCCGACAGGTACTGCACGAGTACGGCCATCACGTTCG
The DNA here is from genome assembly GCA_032160545.1 of Pseudonocardiales bacterium. Lineage (GTDB taxonomy): Bacteria > Actinomycetota > Actinomycetes > Mycobacteriales > Jatrophihabitantaceae > DATGFB01. Next base: position 45,897 of record JAVHVN010000115.1, read on the forward strand.
CGACCACGACGGCCCACAAGAGCAGGTACCCGTACGTCGCACCCGCGCTGACGTTCGTCCCGAAGTTGCCCGGGTCGACGAACGCGACGGCCGCGACGAACGCCGGCCCGAGCAGGCCGAGCACGCGACCGCGAGCCAGGTAACCGCGGCCACTGTGCGGGTCGAGCACCGGCGCGGGCGTCAGCCGCGGCTCGGCCCGCGCGGCGGCGACGAGCGGAAGGTTCACCGCGGGGCTCAGGCGATGTTGGACGGCCGAACGAGGCCCTCGGCGAGGTCACCGAACCCAGGCGCCATGATCGCTCCGGGGTTCTGGACGATCTCCTCGACGATCAGGGTCTCGGTGGTCAGCAGCAGGGCGGCGATCGAGGCGGCGCTCTGCAGCGCGGAGCTCGTGACCTTCAACGGGTCGATGATGCCGACGTCGAACATGTCCCCGAACTCGCCGGTGAGCGCGTTGAAACCGTGCCCGATCGGCAGTGCCGACACCCGCTCGACGATCTCGTCACCGTCGTAGCCGGCGTTGATGGCGATCCATCGCAACGGCTCGGCGAGCGCATCGCGCACCACCCGCGCTCCGGTCTGCCGCTCGCCCGTGACGTTGAGCTCGTCGATCACGCCGCGCGACTGCACCAGCGCGGTGCCGCCACCGGCGACGATCCCGCCCTCGAGCGCGGCGCGGGTGGCCGACAGCGAGTCCTCCACGCGGTGCTGCTTCTCGGTCAGCTCCACGCCGGTCGCGGCGCCGACGTGGATCACGGCGACGCTGCCGGACAGCCGGGCGACCCGGGCCTGCAGCGTGTCGCGGTCGTGATCGTTCTCGGCCCGCTCGAACTCGTGCTTGAGCTGCTCGATCCGGGCGTGCACCTCGGCCGCGGGCCCGACGCCTCCGACCAGCGTGGTGGTCGAGTCGGTGACCGTCACCTTGCGGCACTGCCCGAGCTGCTCCAGCCGCACGGACTCCAGGCTCAGCCCGGTCTCCTGCGCGATGACCTGCCCGTCCATCCAGGTAGCGAGGTCGCTGAGCTCGGCGAGGCGGCGATGGCCGAAGCCGGGTGCGCGCACCACGACCGACCGGAACGTGTCGTGCACGTTGTTCGCCACGAGCATGCCCAGCGCCGGCCCCTCGACGTTCTGGGCGAAGATGACCAGCTGCCGTCCCGACCTGGTGACCTGCTCCAGCACCGGCATCAGGTCCTGCACGCGCGAGATCTTCTCGCTGGTGAGCAGCACGTACGGGTTGTCGAAGACAGCCTCCATCCGCTCGCGGTCGGTGACCATGTACGGAGAGATGTAGCCGTTGTCGATCTCGATGCCGTCGACGTAGCTGACCTCCAGCCCGAACGACGGTGACTCTTCGACCGTGACGACGCCACCGCGGCCGACGCGCTCGATCGCCGAGGCGATGACCTCTCCGATCTGCGGGTCGTTGTTCGCCGACAGCGTCGCCACACTCGCGAGGTCGGAGCCCCCGCCGACGGCCGTGGACAGCTCGCCGAGCCGAGCGAGCACGGACTCGACGGCGTCCTCGATGCCCGCCTTGAGCAGGATCGGGTTGGCCCCGGCGTCGACCGCGCGCAGCCCCTCGCGGACCATGGCCTGGGCGAGGACGGTCGCGGTGGTCGTCCCGTCACCGGCCACGCCGTTGGTCTTGGTCGCGACCTCCTTGACCAGCTGGGCCCCCATGTTCGCGAACGGGTTTCGCAGCTGGATCTCCCGGGCGATCGTGACGCCGTCGTTCGTGATGGTCGGCGCTCCGACCAGCTTCTCGATGACGGCGTTGCGGCCCTTCGGCCCGAGCGTCACCTTGACGGCATCGGCCAGGGCGTTCACGCCCGCCTCGAGCAGCTGGCGAGCCTCTTCGTTGAACCTCAGGTCCTTGGCCATGACGTCTTCCTCCGTCGGGTGTGTGGTCGATCAGGGCACGAGAATGGCGCGGCCGCGGACCTTGCCGTGGTCGAGGTCGTCGAGCGCCTGTGCGAAGTCGGCGAGCTTGTAGGTCGAGGTGTGCAGCGTGACCCGGCCCTGGGCGGCAAGCACCATCAGCTCGGCCAGGTCGTTGTACGAGCCGACCAGGTTGCCGATGAAGTTGATCTCGGTCGAGATGATGTCGATCGTCGGCACGGCGAGCGTGCCGCCGTAGCCGATCACGTAGTAGTTGCCGTTGCGGCGCAGGCTCGCGACGCCGTCCTCGATCGCGCCGCCCTCGCCCACGAAGTCGATGACCGCCTCGGCGCCGTCCCCGCCGGTCAGCTCCAGTACCTGGTCGACCTGCGTCCCGTCGGCGAGGACCGTGTGATCGGCACCGAGTTCGCGGGCGAGCGCCAAGGCCTCGGCGCTGCGGTCGATCACGATCATCTCGACCGGTGACAGGGCGCGCAGCACCTGCACGCCGATGTGGCCGAGCCCCCCGGCACCGATCACGACGGCGCGGTCGCCCGGACGCAACGACCGGGCCGCCTTGGCAACCGCGTGGTACGCGGTGAGCCCGGCATCGGCGAGCGCCGCGACGTCGGCCGGGTGCAGCGAGTCGTCGAGCCTGATCGCCGAGCGGGCGGTCGTGCGCAGGTACTCGGCGTAGCCGCCGTCGCTGTCGATGCCTGGGAACGACGAGTTGGTGCAGTGCACGTCGTCGCCGTCGCGGCAGGCGCGGCACAGCCCGCACGTCACCAGTGGATGCAGGATCACCGCGTCGCCGACGGCGACGTTGGTGACCGCGCTGCCGACCGCCTCGACCCAGCCGGCGTTCTCGTGGCCGAGCGTGTACGGGAGGGCGACTCCGCTCTTCGCGGCCCACTGCCCTTCGATGATGTGCAGGTCGGTTCGGCAGACCCCCGCGCCACCGATCCTGACCACGACGTCCAGCGGCGAGCTGACCTGCGGATCCGCGACGTCGACCAGCTGCGGTGCCGACTCGTATTTGCGCAGCTGGACGGCCTTCATACCGTCGCCTCCTGTCCGTCTCGCTGCGGTCGCTGATCGGCGGCGGACTCCGGGTAGCGGGTGGTGAGCAGCCCCCGGCAGAAGTGCGCGTTGCCCTCGATGCTGACGCGGACGGTGTGCGCGAACCGCAACCGCATCGACACGTCCTCGGCCGCGATCGGGGTGCCGTCCTCGTCGACGAGCAGCACGTCGCCGGAGCCCGTCGGCAGGTCGATGTCGGCCCGCCTGCGGCGCAGGATGCTGCGGTCCGGCTCGGCGAGATCGCGCAGCGTGGCTGCCGGCAGCTCCTCGAGCTGCCAGCCGGCGGCCAGCAGGTGCCGGCAGGCGCGCTCCAGGCATGCGACATGCGCCTTGCGGCGGAACACCAGCCGCAGCTCGTCGAGTTCGGCCGCCGCCTCGTCGCCGTACGTGCCACGAAAACCCGCATGCGCCGCGACGCCCGCGTTGATGCGCTCCGAGTCGTGGTGGTCCTCGAGCCGCACGTCGGCCGACCCGACACCGCGTACCGCAGTGACGGCGTCGCAGGCATCGGAGGTCATCAGGTAGGCGAAGTTCGGCGCGCAGAACGCCGTCGGAAGCCGCAACCGCACCGCGACATGCCCGGCGCGCACCGTGCACGAGGTGACGAAGCCCAGGTCGGTGATCGGCTCGTCCAGTTCCGGGTCACGGACCTCGCTCAACGCGGTCCGCACCGCGTCGAGCACCTGCGCGTCGGCGGAGCGCAACAGGCTGCTCACGCCGATGCACCCACCGCGACCTCGGCCACCGGCTCAGCCGGAATCTGGATGGCCAGCTCCGGCGGCACCTCCAGGTCGTAGAGCGCGGCGGCGTTGAGCCCGAGAATCTTGCGTTTCACATCGGTGGTCAGCTCCGGGTACTCGGTCATGTCGGCCGGGATCGCGAAGTCGACGAACTGCTCGACGAGCCACTTGGGCGTCCACAGCGCGTAGTCGCTGGAGAAGAGGATCTTGTCCTCGCCGATCCAGTACAGCAGCTCGCCGATGATCTGGGCGAAGTATCGCGGGCGGCTATGGATGAACGGCATCGCCACCGCCAGGCCGCCGTACACGTTCGGCTCCTGCGTGGCGATCCAGCAGAAGTCCTCCAGCCGCGGCAGGCCGACGTGTTCCACGATGAAGTTCAGATCGGTGAAGTCCGAAGCCACCGCGTCGACGTCCGCGACGTCGAACGC